>DIRN01000029.1 GCA_002426645.1 Firmicutes bacterium UBA5435
CACTTATGCTGCAAAACTCAAGTTCTGAGACCTATAATATATTATTTTACGTTGTTTGTCCAGGGGGAAATGGATGATAATTAGTATTTCTCCTCTATTTCTTGATTCCATTATTTTCTAGCGAAATGCAGGTAAAATGATATCTGCTATGGTACCTCCCACGTCAGCTTTGGTCTTATAGAGTATTTGAAACCCTCCTGTTACTCCATCATATCAACTAAGCGCTGATACATCTCCCCACGCTCCTATTAGCTCCCATTTTGCAGAACCATGGTTCCAAAAGTCATCTTCTTCTACTAAGGTGTTCCCAACGAGGATAAAGAATATCGCAAGAATTAGTACTGTATATCTTCAGACTTTCACCCTTTACCCCCTCCTTATCACAGCATAGGAAGAGGTGTTACCTCAAAAACAGGCCCCTGGTTTCTATAGTCAAAGTCCATATCATATTCAGCCTCCAACATTTCTAAAGATTTCTCGAAGTCCTCATAGAAAATAACCACATCATCTGCTTTTACCGTTATGTTATCAAAATAAACGCTTCCAATTGTTCTCCCTGATACATCAGCCGCTGAGTTCCTCTTGTATGGTTCTGAGCCAAACTGTTCGTTACCTGTACCTATAATTATAGTCGTGGGATAATCATTAGGAATGGTCGTTCTAGACCTTTCAAGGCGACAATACTCAATCTACTCATCATCTCCCTATACCTAGGGTTCTCCGACGAGGGAGACCCTAAAGGGTCCTCCCCTTTCTCATAGACTCATTTCTTCATATATCGTAAATACCCCTGACCCTCTTTAAAAAGAGAGACATCTAGGATATAGATATAAGAGCCGTCTTCTAATGCACCTTTAGCCTTCACCCACTGACCTTTAGAATCTAGATACTCTATCTCCTCAGGTAACGTCAGTTTAATAGAGGATGTAGTAACAAAACGCCACGTAAGGTCATCCTTAGATTTAGAGAAAAGGCTCATTAATCCCTTCTTCTCATCTTTCATCTCCCTTTGTAAAGAAACCACTGTATCTATAGTGAACCTAGAACCTACACCAAAGTCATAGATATAGAACTCCTCATTCTCTTTAAGGGTGAAGAATTCGTTAGTGTCCACTCGAAGAAGGCCATCACCAGAAGAACTTACTATTAAACCGCTTTGGCTGCGGTCGTAATTGGTAAGGTACATCCCCTTATAGTACTCTTTCTTCTTATTGAGGACCCTATCAGCGGTAACTATAAGAGACTTATTAAGGGATATGCTCACTTTTGATCGACCATAACCACACAAAAAGTCGCTCCCCTTAAGTTCTATATTGTAACGATTGTTACCTAGGAAGATAACCTCACCTATCTCATACTCACTTAAGCGATATTCATTTGAGAAGATAAGACTCTTACCCATTAGAGCACCATTAGTGGGAAGAGCTGCGCTATCATCTCCTATCTTGACAATGATCATCCTCTTATAGTAATCTATAGATTCCACCTGACCGCTATATCCTTTATCTATGGCTAACCTGAAACCATCCTTCTCTATAAGGCTACCAGCCACTAGAGCAACTCCTATCACCTGATCTTTACTATCTACAGACAGCCTGGCAAATGCACCTTGGAATGTTATACCCTCTTTAAAGGAACGAAAAGCTGAAGGATGTATATCTTGAATAATATAATCCCTCTTATCCTCATAATCCACCCTAAGGGCCACTGCTGTCTCATGGTTCCCAATGATCTGGGCATCCTTTATGAAAGGCTTATCCCTATAGGGCTCTATAAGGGTGACGAAGGTGGATTCTGAACCTTCTCTACGCCTAAGTATATACTTAAGGCTCTTGGGTATATACCCACCACCTACGGAGCCTATCTGACCGCTCTTCTGAGGAGGTTCACCCTCTGCTATAACTACCTGGTTATCCTTACCTAGAAAAGTCATCCTAAGCTTTGACTTCATGCCATCCTTAAGATCCCAGGTAGCGCTCCATATATCCTGACCCTTTGCCTTCTGTATATTGAAGAGGTATCCAAAGCCGCTCCCCTTATAGCCATTATATGGACCGGTAAAGGCAGGATTCTTCATAACTGGATCATCATATAATGTGCCAAAGGGTATATCCACCCCTGCCAGGGTACCCTTAGTCTGAACCGGAGGAAGGGATATCCCCTCTACAGAAAACTCCCCATGGGGACCGTGTATACTATAATCGTGCTTCTTACCTCCCTTTACCCTGAAGATATCCAAAACATAGGCATTCTCACCATCCAGAGTATCTAAGAGGGCCACTGAACGCCTATACCTATCCATCATAGAATATGCATCCTCTGCACTGACATCTGCATACTGGACACCAGAAAGCGTGGCAAAGTGATAAAGCCATCCTGTTAACATAGTTTGTTGCCTTTTCTCATCTACCATAACAGTGGCATGGCTCAATGTATGATTAGTCCATCCATAACGCTTCTTATGGTATGCTGATGCGAATTCAGGATACCCCAAATCAGGCATTAGACGCGTACCCCTCCCAAAAACCTCTATATTCAAACGAGCCCAGTGGTCATGGCCTCCTCCTTTGCCATAATAGAGGCTTACGCTCAATGGATCGCTGGACTTTCCGCCACGTAGAAGGGCTAGCCCGTAACCTGAAAGGTTATCGCTTCTATACTCTATCTTAGTGCCCTCTTTCTTTACAACGTCTTCAACCTGGTTTTTAATGGAGCCTTCGAAGATATCCTGATCATATGACCTTAACTGGTATAGAACTTTGGCATACTGGGGATCCCCATATCTACGAAAAGCTATACTATAAACTCTAGATAACCATCCCTCCTTACCTGCTGTTAGACTCCCAGAGTCTCCTATATTAGGCGTAAAAGCATCATTTAGAACTATTGCAATAGGCGCATCCAACATGCTCTTCATACGGGGATATTCTTCGTAAATATTTATTCCCCGTTTTAGCAATACCTCCGCTACTTCCACTAAATGGGCTAGCTGTACGCGAAAGTTATAATGAGGTGAGCTCTCAGAACCAAAACCATCCCTGTAAAAGAAATTTATTAGCCCACTAGCAATGCCCTGATCATTCCCGCCCTCCCCTGGGTTAAAAAGAACCCAATCTATATACTTATCGGTATTTTCATTATCTAATACTACTGCTATGGTGGCCAAAGCTCTCTGAGGTATCCCGTAATTACCACATATCCTGCCATCCCAGGTATATATGCACTTTGCAGCATCCTCCAAGAGATTAGTCTCTATATTTTCCTTTATCTGAGCTATAGATTTGCCAATGCTTTCTTCAAGTTCCCCATCACCTTCTAAACCTTCATAGATATAATCATAGGCTCTTGCTGCTTGAGCCACCAAATTCGACTCCCATATATAATTGACTATCCTTCCAGGATAACTACCTATCTGGAACTCAGTGCCATATCTAGATTGCTCTTGGTGATTCATCTCTGGATAAACCTCTGCTATCCTATCTAACATAACAGCGGCTTTGTGGCTATACTTCTTATTCCCCGTTAAGAGATAGGCCTTACCAAGGGTTTCAGCACCAGGTACTATATAACTATGAATGGACCAATGATTATAATATGCAACGAACCAATACTTATGAGGATCGCCTGGCTTTCTCCAACCCCATCCATTATCTATGAATTCTCCCTCTGTCACATCCTTAGGACTTCCTGGGTTTAAGGGGTTAAAGTCATTTGAAGGATAGTATTCCCCCCCTACGGGGCACTTCACCTTCCAAGGTACATTCAAGTCTATTATCCAAGGGTATGATCCATATTTCTTTATCTCTTCAGAGTGAATAGGGCACTGACTATAGTGAACATCAAAGGCCCTAGGTACTGCCGAAGAAGCTATTAGGGAACGGAGATAGTCATCGGTAAACAATAACCACTTATCTGCCTCCTTTATTATACTATCATACTGTTCTTTAGCCCATAACTCCTTATTTCTCCTATTCCTTGCAGCCTTTATCTCTTCAGGAGTATAAAGATTGGTTCTCTCCTTAGCCTCTGCCTTATGGACGCTAGGAGTGGGTAAAGTAAGACCGCAAGATACAATCAGTGGCAAAATTACAGTAAGCATTAATACATATCTTTGCTTTGACACTTTTTTAATCCCTCCACCATCATAACTTTCATTAAAAGTCCGCTAAGCGGAGATGTGTTCTGCTTTTAACACTCCATATAGCAAAACGGATTGTTAAGATTCGTTAAATTTATAAACCGCACTTTGCTACATAACAACCTGTTTTTTGTGATACATACCTTATGCATAGCCCCTAGCGGAAACGAGTCTCCCAAAGTAGGAAACCGAGAACACACCAATAGTTTTTTTATGTTATCCATTAGATTATTCTAAGTAGCTGGAGAGTGCTTAAGAATACACCCACCACACCTGCAAGAAGTTGGCCTACTCCTAACCCCAAAAATATAGGAGTAACCTTCTTATATGCCTGGTGTCCTCCACATCTCATCACTATGGTCTTAACTAACCATACTATGAATGCCATATCAACAAAAAAACCAGCTACACGGGTTGCACCTATTGCAAAACCCACGGGATGGAAGGGCCACCAGGCAAAGCTAGTGCGTAGCGCCCCTAATAGAATGACTATTATAAAGGAATAAGCATACCAGAATATACATGTGCTTTCCTTTTGAATATTACCCTGTTTTAAGGCAGCCCCAACACTACCCCAAAATGAAGCGTTAGTGTTATTACGTTTCAGAGTGTTATTAAAGCCCAGAGCGTACATTTTTGGTATGTATATAAATACAGCAGCCAAGGCAGCTATGCTAAATCCTATCCATATACTCTTCATGGTTGTCTTTCTGTCTTCGCCAACCTCATCCCCCATCTTCCAGGCCTCTAGAAACCCACCTATATAACAAAGGAGGGGACGGCAATAAAAGTTATTCAAGGCTCCGAAGCCCACGTTATCCATGCCTATAGCATCAGGCCCTACCAACTTCATAAAAGACTTCGCGAGCGGCCAATCGCCTACACTGAACTGAACTCCTACACCTGCCTCATTCCTCATCCTGGCAAGGCTTATGGCTATGAACATAAAGAGAATTAGATTTATGAGGGATATGAGGAGTTTCATCTGCAGCACCACCATGCAGAAAATTATTACAAATGCTGAGCATCCTATCATACCCCAGAAAGCTGTCTTATAGGACATGGGCTCATCTGAATCATCTACTTTCTCTGTTCCAGTTAAAGAAAGGGCTTTTCTAAAGGCTTGACCTATCTCCTTCCTAGCTAACCAGAGATAAATGAGAGCCAATGCCACATGAGCACCTATGGTAGTATGAATCAAGACTGAATCTACTGATGCAGTATTCCCTGGTAAAAGTCCCATGCTAGAGGATTTAACAAAGACCAAATTAAGTAATGACCTAAAAATATAGAAAAACCATATGCTAAAGAGAAGATCAGTGCTTATAACGAACCACATGGCACTCATAACCACCGGATGTATGGTGGGTAGGAGATAGAAAGCAGTCTGAAGATCGGGACTACCGGCCCAGAGGCTACTCCTAACTTTACGTATAACGTTCATATCAGTGTCAGGGAACCAAGGCCATATGGTGTGGAAGTATGAACCTCCACTAAAGAGGAAGGCAATGATTATACCTACCCATATGAGTTTATTCTTCCATAGGGAGCCATCTGGTTCATCCTCCATGGCTCCTTTGATGTAGGCTAGTTTCACTACACCTATAGGATACCTCAAATGCTCTACATCAGTCCAACGCCTACGCAAAAAGGTACCAACACAAAAGAAGAGTCCCACTAAAGCGAAGATGAAGAGAGTCCACGATATAAAGGGTATGGCCCATTCAGACCATGGTACAGAGCCTGGTCCTTCATTGAACCAACGCATAGTCTCTTCAGGACTTACAAAGAACTTACTTGTGAACCGCTCTGCAATATCCCCATATAGGAATGGATTCTGAGCCGCAGGTATAGAAAGACCCATCATAGCCCCTGGTATAATGGAGTAGTATAAAACTATCAATAGGATACCAAATTGAGCCATGGTACTGATAACGAAGATCTCTTTTTCGCTAAACTGGAACTTAGACTTAAACAACCTTAAGATGGGGTTAATTATAAATATTATTACTAAAATAGGCAAGATAGCGTGATTATTGGGAGCATACCCATCATAAAACACCCAGTATGTCCTAGAGCCCAGTCCCCATATACCTCCATAGGCTATATCTAACCAAATATATGTCCCTAGTATTATAAATAGAGCAGCTACTATAATTGCACGCAAGGTTAATCCAGTCTTCGTTGCATTCTTTGATATGTCCTTTTGTAAAGTGACTTCTTCCCTAAAGCGTTCTTGCTTCACAAAATATACCTCCCTCTATTATATTTAGATTTACTCTGATATTCTCACCCGATCTTAGGATTTCACCTTTCCTTAAAATGAACCCCTCACCGATATAAAGCATTGAATGCTTATCTGCCTGAGTTTTCTGAAAAAAGGGTGGCCTTAATTAACTGCGTCCTTTAAAAAATTTTTGGCCCTTAATTATCCACGAAATCTCAGGTGGCACACCCTCCCATGTCTCACTGGCTCGTGGCCTAAATTCCTTCGTCCTGCCTATCCGTAAGGTGGGTGTCGGCTTTAACTCCTTTACTGGGTCGTCTATGCGCCCTCATGGTGTAAATTCCTGCCGGGTAGAAATCAGGCGCGTATATCCCTCTGAGTAGATTACGTTTCCTGAAACCCCTTACAATCCCGGACAGTCGGATTTCCCGAATCCGATTTTAACCTTGGCTCAATGCGATGTGTGCCTTCTTACCTTCCGTTGAATTTAAGCTCTAACCAACATACGCTCATCCAGAAAGCAGTTTGCAAACATCCTAACCTTTTTCGAGTATATCTCCCGTTATCACCTCTGAGGATATAGAATTTATACTCGTAAGATGACCAAGCGCTCAGAGCCCCTTCGCCCAGTCCCCTGGGGTGAATATAGTCTTCACCTTGAAGCACATTACTCCTTCATCATGCTATTACGAACTCATGCACCAGTCCTAAATCCTCCTGTCTCCTTCAACTTTAGCCT
This sequence comes from Firmicutes bacterium UBA5435, assembly GCA_002426645.1. Lineage (GTDB taxonomy): Bacteria > Bacillota > UBA5435 > UBA5435 > UBA5435 > UBA5435. Next base: position 7,105 of record DIRN01000029.1, read on the forward strand.
ATGAGATCGGTCTTTACAGGTTGTTGTTAGTCTCTGCTGGAAGTAGGACCTTCCCGTCGTTATCTCTGAGAGTCCTTCTATGGATGTCAGAACCCATACCACGGTTGCTTCTACAGTGCATCTAACCGTTTCTTTCTGTAGAACATCAGTCTTCCTCGCGTCGACACCAAGTTGACTAACAACAACTACCCTTCAAAGCAGTTCTAAGAAGGAGCCGGGTTTCGTGGCTGCAGTATTCGTTAATCCTTCTGACCTCCATATTTGCTTGCCGCCCTAACTGTTCCGACCATATGTTATTACATTAGCCGCTGCGGCGTTATCATCCGGGCATACCATGGTTCGTTACCTCCCCATGTCCCGAACTAACTAGTCATCCGAACCGGTCAACTGATGACAGGGGACTTCCACCCCATTAGATTCTCAGCCTTGACGGTTGCACCGCCGACTATAAGCTCATTTTTTCAAGGTTCATCCATGTGATTGTAGTGAGAATATCTATCTTCAACATCTGCATCTACTTGCCACTCTTAAGAGGTTCACATTTTGGTATAAAACGCATACTTGCCTCTCCTGATGGTTCTAAGTCGCAGATGTAAAGAACCAATAAATTTTTAGTTCTGTATACATTTTTCTTTACTTTCGTCCCGGAGCTCAATTAGAGCAATCACAGCTATAAGCCTGTCAGCGAGACCATAATATAAGATGATACTAAGTAAAGAAATATAATGTTGCTTTGACATGCCATAAAACAAGGTATTTTAGCTGGGCATTTTCTAAACATCGAAATATGAGTTATATTAAAATTTATTATAATATTCTCACTCAATCTTAGGGTTTTATCTTTGCTATATATAGTGTTTTAGTAAGGTAACGATAGGATGACTCGTCTCAACTCTATTTTTCTTACAGCTTCTTATCTAAAATGAACCGTGCCGAAATTACGAAAGCTCGCACCAAGTGTCATCCGATTTAAAGAACCTTTTTGACCTTTATAAACCAGCACGTGATACACGGCTATGTGTTAGAAAAGACTTCGATATCTTGAGCATAAACACGGAGACTAAACGGCCTAAGAGTCCCACCTTTTATAAACCTTCTCATTAAATTCCTAAAAATAAGAATAAATTCACTTATAACCGTCATTTACTGCAGCACTGTACTCAGGAACAAAAAAAAGTTCTACTCCAATTTCAAGTGCCTTAGCGAGTTTAAATAGTGTTTTCATGCTCGGACATACTCTACCTGCCTCTATGTCGCATATAAGGCTATTAGAGACTCCAGCAAGTTTGCTAAGTTTTATTTGAGTAAAGCCCTTACTCTCTCTTATTTTCTTTAGTCTCATACCAATTTCCACACTATCCCCTCCCATTCTAATACAATTTTACAGTATATAGGTATGAAAATCAATCTTTAGAATTTATTATATTTCGTAAATTATACGGATTATATACGTCTTTAAGTCTCTATTTATCCTTTTCGTTTGTTTACTGCATTAGTGTAAAAAAATAACGTTTACAATCAGGACATAGTTCGGTATAATATGGTTACGGTGTGACTGAATTTTTATAGGGAGTGAAATCGTGTCAAGTATCGGAAAAAGGATTCGTAAGTATAGGCTCCTTCGAGCGATGACGTACAGAGAGCTCTCGGAGAAATGTAACCTTTCAATATCCTTCTTAAGCGAAGTAGAGCATGGGAGGAGTAGTATATCAATAGACTCTTTAAAATTAGTATCCAAAGCATTGAACGTTCCCATCCTAACTCTTATAGAAGGTGAAGAGGCAATGAAAAGAATTGATCTTAAGGAAATACTACAGGGCGAAAGGGATGTAGTATTTGATGGTAATCTAGTAGACAGGACTATCAGAGAGGGACTTTTATCTTTCTTAGAATCTATAAACGAATCTATGACAAAAGATAAAAATAGAGAGTAAATAAATACTATTTCTAAAGGTAGAATGGGTGACTACTTATACTTAGGCTTTCCCTTTAACTTCTATTTCTGCAGGTTTAATAACCTCCTCTGGATATCCCAAGAATTCTAGGAGTCGAATTGCATTCTTTGTGGCGGAAGGACCTTCTTTCAATAGATAATCAAATTCTAGACCACTTTCACTAAAGCTCTCACGAAAATGATAGTTTTCGTATAGATCACCTAGAAGATCTATGAGTTCAAGATCATGAGTTGCCACAAAGGTCAGACAGTTTTTCCGAGCTAAATATCTTAGCACATGGTGAGAGGCTGCTAGTCGCTCTGTAGAGTTGGTTCCTCTAAAAATCTCATCCACAATGCAAAAAGTGTACACGCCTCTTTCAATGTTTTGTATTATCCTCAAAAGGGCTTGAGCCTCAACAAGATAATAGCTCTTCCCCTCAATAATATTATCTGACCGGCCTATTGAAGTAAGAAGTTCATAAAAACCGCCTTGGTAGGATGAGGCAAGACAGGTATAAATACTTTGTGCAAACAACACATTGATCCCTATGGTCCTCAAAAATGTAGATTTACCTGACATATTAGAACCAGTAATTAGAACACCGGTTTTTTTCAATGAAATAGAATTCGACACTGGTTTATCAAGGAGAGGATGATAAATATCTTTAACCTTTAACGGGGATCTAAACTCGGGCTCACAATAAGAGGGCAGACTCTCGCGATATGATGCAATAGACAGGATAGCATCTAATGTTCCTAGTTCTCTATAAATTATACGAAGCTCCTTCTCATACCGCCTTATTATCCCCATAACCCTCCAAAAGGTTCTAACCTCTATAAGGTAGAAGATACTTAAATATTGATAAAACTCATCTAAGTTTTTGCTTCCAACATATCCGGTTTTTTGAGGAAGATTAGAAACAGGCTTAATATTTTTCTCTAATGTCTCTTGATACTCCTTTAACAACTCATCATCTAACTTTAAAATATCTAATGCACACCTAACAAGTCTACCAATATACTTAACAGAAGGAAAATGACCTTGAATTGCCTTTTGAACTGAATAATGAATTTTCATGTTCATAAAAAAAGCCATGGCAATACCAGACATACCTAGGGGAATTGAAATAAGAAAAAGACCTGGTGACAGAAGGGCAAAAATAAATAAAATATAATACAAGAGACCACTTCTAATAGGATTGAGTTCTTCCCAGAGTAGGTATACTGCATTGCCTCCGTCAACTGTATCTCCCTTTGAAAGAATGAGCTGAAGGGATTCTCGAATCTTATTATTAGTTTGAAAATGAGAGATCAAAGTGCCACGTTTCTTTAATTCATCCTTCTCAAAAAGAGGTTTACGCAAGATATCATAGAGCACATGTTGCCCACAAGAAGTAAGGGTACGATCTATCTTTGAATATACCTCATCCATATTCAGATCAGTCCATGTCCGATCATCAATAAAAAACGTATTTGGATCAAGTGTATAATCAAAATACATACGTGTTGGCGGTCTCTCTATTTGAGA
>DIRN01000114.1 GCA_002426645.1 Firmicutes bacterium UBA5435
AGAGACGACTTTTGCACTAGAATCTTAAATTGCTATGATATAATATCGTTAGAACTTTGAAAAAGGCTTAGAGATAGATGTAAATGTACTCAGAAGGAACCACAAGGTTTGGATATCATATAGGAAGTAGGGGGGAATCTATTGATATTAAGTGAGAAGGAGATTAATAAGGTGAAAAAAAGAATAGAATGGCTTAATGAGTATTTTTTTGAACCTATTGTTGATCTTACACTTGAAATTGTAGAGACTGATCAGGAGACACGTGATATAGAAGGGCTTCCTTTCTTCCCTATTGAACCGGAGATGAGATGGGGTAGAGAATGGGGGCTAGCATGGTTTAAGGGTACATATAGTCTAGACCAGGTTCAAGAGGGGGAGCTTCTTCTCTTTGATATTGATGTAGGAGGAGAATCAGTCGTTTATATTGATGGGAATGTTATTGGCGCTATAGACAGAGAACATAAGCAGATCCCTTTACTAGGAGATGAACTTATAGATGGTGAGCATCATATTTTAATAAAAAGTTATGCAGGTCATCATATGCCATCTGTTACACCATCGCTTAAGGCTTTAAAGAAAGGTGGATATAGTCAGAGGGTCTTTGAACGAGCGAGGATAGTTAGACGAAATGACTATGTATGGCATTTATATTACGATCTTCAAACACTTATGGAACTTGCTCTGACTCTACCTGATGATAGTCTTCGTAAAGCAAAGATCCTTCGTAGATTATATGAAGCTGTTGATCTAGTAACTTGGGAAACAGGGGGGAAGTACCTTGAGAGAGAAGAGCTTATTCAAGCACGGAAACATATAGCGCCTCTCCTTCAGCTTCAGAATGGTCCAACATCACCTACTATAAATATGATTGGGCACGCACATATTGATGTAGCATGGCTTTGGCCTTTGGCAGAGACAATTAGAAAGTGCGAGCGTACATTTTCAACTCAGCTCAGGATGATGCAGTGTTATCCTGAATACAAGTTTTTACAGAGCCAACCTCAACTCTATGAGTTTACTGAGAAGTATTATCCACAGGTTTTCCAGAGTATCAAAGAAGCCATTGAGCAGGGGAGATGGGAAGCAGGAGGAGGTATGTGGGTTGAGGCTGATTGCAACGTACCTTCGTCAGAATCCCTTATCCGTCAGTTCCTATTAGGTAAAACCTATTTTAACGAGAAGTTTGGAAAAGAATCTCGTTTCCTATGGTTGCCTGATGTCTTTGGATATAGCGGGAATCTTCCACAGATAATGAAAGGATGCGATGTTGACTTTTTTATCACATCTAAGATCAATTGGAATGATACAAATATTTTTCCTTATGATATTTTTCTATGGCGTGGTATAGATGGTTCTGAAGTCCTGACCCACTTCATTACTGGAACATATAATGGGAGTACTCGTCCGGATGCCTTGGTAACCCATTGGAAGAACTTCAAGCAAAAAGAATTATCTGAGAATATAGTTCATGCTGTGGGTTTTGGCGATGGTGGCGGGGGAATAACAATGGAGCTTATGGAATTTGCAGCTCGTCTTAAAGACCTTGAAGGGGCTCCAAAGAGTACTTTTTGCTTTGTTGAGGACCTAATGGAGGAACTAGAGAGGAATAGAGAAGATTATCCTATATGGGACGGAGAACTCTATCTTGAGTTTCATCGGGGAACCTTTACTTCACAGGCTTGGACAAAGAGGAATAACCGCAAGTGTGAATATCTCCTTCGTGAGACTGAATTCTTTGCAACCTTAGCGTACCTGGAAGGACAGAGATATCCAGCTGACCAGTTGCGTGAGGTATGGAAACCGTTCTTGACCAATCAGTTCCATGATATTCTCCCGGGTTCCTCGATAAATAAGGTTTATGAGGATGCTAAGCAGTCTTATGGGGAAGTGGCAATGACGTGTACTAGTATACTTGATGAAGCGTTAAATGCATTTGTTTTAAGTAAGGATATGAGAAATGCTGAAGATGATGTGCTGGCTAGGTTTGCCGTATGGAATACATTGAATTGGGACAGAAGGGATCGTATAAGACTCACTAAGTTTCAGAATGATATCTTTTCAAAGATCGGCGATTTTGTTCCTGCACTTAATTCTCCTATTAGTGAAGATATGGAGCTGAGTGATAATATTGTAGTATTTGATGAAACAGCTAACTGTTACCTTCCTACGCAGGTTATAGGAGATGAGGTAGTCTTCTTACCTGAAAGTATACCAGGTGTCGGTTATAGAGTCTTTTCTTTAAGAAGATTAAATAGTGGGGGTATAGCAGAACTTCCCACTCAAGGAGTCACAGCCTCATTATCAAGGCTAGAGAATAATTATATTAGGGTGGAATTAGATGAACATGGTCAAATCGTTTCTATCTATGATAAAGAGGCTAAGCGAGAGGTCCTTCCTAAAGGCAAAAAGGCTAATGTGTTGATAATGGCTGAAGATATACCAAATAGATATGATGCGTGGGATATAGATCATTTCTATCAGGAGACAGAGGTAATTATAAATGGTGGGGAAGAGATAGAACTTATCGCAGCAGGGCCTATTGAAGGGAGAATAAGGGTAAAGAGAAGTTTTGGAAAGGGGTCAACATGGACTCAGGATATCATCTTAGGCTGTGAGGACCGGGGTATTGATTTTGAGACTAGCGTGGACTGGCAGGAAGATCATCGGCTACTTAAGGTTTCATTCCCTGTTGATGTCCGTACCAGGGAGGCTACTTTTGAGATCCAAGGTGGGTATCTTACAAGGTCCACACATGAGAATACATCCTGGGATAGAGCGCAATTCGAGGTATGCGGACACAAGTGGGCTGACCTATCGGAGAATGGGTATGGTGCAGCATTACTTAATGATTGCAAGTATGGATATGATGTGAAGAATTCGGATATTCGTTTAACCCTCTTGAAATCAGCCCGTGGCCCTGATCTGGAGGCTGATCGAGGAATGCAGGTCTTTGTCTATTCTTTCTTGCCTCATATAGGAGATCTAGTTCATGGAAAAGTAATTGAAAGTGCTCATGAGCTCAATGTCCCTTACAGGATTAAAACCCTTGATAAAGGGGTAATGTTGCCTCCTGAAGGTAGGGCTTTTAGCATTGAGGGAGAGGGTATATTTCTTCAAGCTATAAAGAAGGAAGAAAAGGGCGAAGGACTTATTCTGAGATTCGGAGAGAGGGCAGGCAAGCGTTCTAAAGTGAGGTTAGGTCTACCTTTCCAAGGTTATAGGATAATAAAAACAAACATGCTGGAGCGGGAAGAAAGAGTGCTCGCAGAGCATGTATGTGAGGTAACTTTAGAAGTCAGGCCATTTGAGATAGTAACGGTAAAGATAGAGAAATGGGTGTAGATTTATCTATCAAAATAGGGGAAGAACCTCTCTGAACGGAAGGCTGATACGAGTATAAATCCAATTCCAGCAAGTAGAAGCATGAGCTTCTGGAAGAACCAGTCTTCCGTTCCCGGCTGGGTAAAGAGGTAAACGTGCCCAAGTTGCTCTAGGAAGATCACGTGTATTCCCCAGATCCCTAGAGCTAGGATGGTTCCCAATATATTTCCAAAGTATATGCAGAGAATGAATGTAAGCCCTATAAAGAAGGTTAGAGGTGCTAACCATGTGATTACGAGTTCCCAGAATGTTAAAGCTATATCCTGCCTCCATACAAGGAGTAAAGAAGTTGCTGTATTAAGGAGTATATTATAGCTTAATACTACTAAGAGCCTGCCAAGGGTTAATTGGAGAGGTGTAACAGGGCAGGCTAGTTCAAATTCAAAGACATCATAGTATATGGAGCGAAGGCTATAGAATATGGAGAATACAGCTATTAAAGGTGCGAATAGTGCTATTGAGCTAATATCAGATTTACCTATATGTATTTGGGGCATGAGAAGGTTTCCGCCTAAGAATAGGAGGACTGTGAGGAACCAGAAACCATATGAAGATGATTCTACCTGTGATACTGCTACGCTTAGTATTCGTTTGAATATATTCGGTCTTTCTTGAGAGCTAGTTTCTTCAAGGGCTTCTCTTTGGATCCTTTGAAGGGTTTTTTCTATCATACCTTGTGAAGCTGGAGGAGCTATAAAGCGTTCTAAAATTTGTAGAGCTTTTGCGCTTTCTTCAAATTCTTCTGGTAAGGTCTCTATCTCTTCTAGTATATCTTTTATATGGTTCTTCTCTTTATCGTTTGTAGCCACTTTAATTCCCTCCTTGAGCTTCTACATCAATACAAAACCATGCACGCATTTTTTTCACAGCGTAACTTAATCTAGATTTCACGGTGCCTATTGGTATGCCCTGAATCTGTGAGATCTCTTCTAAGGAGAGATGGTGATAATAGCGGAGGATAAGAACTTCTTTATGGGCTGTGGTCATTTCATTCAAAGCATTTAAGACCATTTTTCTCTCTTCCTGTCGCTCTATAAATTCTCCTAAAGTGTCAGAACTCTCAAGATTCCTGGCTTCCTCTGGGTTCTCCCATGATTGATTATGACGTTGGTATGCGCTTTTAAAGTGATCTTTACAGAGATTCCGTGCAATGGTGTAGAGCCATGGCTTAAAGGGACGAGGATAGGTATATAAAGAAGCACTCTTGTAGAGCTTCATAAATGTCTCTTGCGTTAGATCTTGAGCAGTATGATGATCTTGGGTCATGCGGTATATGAAAGAGAAGATCCCATCATAATAACGGCGTACTATTACTTCTATTGCGGCTTCTTCTCCTTCCGCGACTTTAAGCATGAGTTCCTCATCGGTTGCCATAGCTCTTATCACCACCTCTTTAATTCTAGTACGAGACAGTCCACGGAAAGGTTCAAAAGTCTATTCTATTATCACTGCAGTTCCTGTAGCGACGATCATCATCATGCCTTCACGCATCTCAGAGTAGTCGATATCTATACCTACTATAGCGTTTGCGCCTAGGCGTCGTGCACGCTCTTTCATCTCTCGAAGTGCTATTTCTGATCCTTCTTTTAATTTTGATTCATAGGCACCAGAACGCCCTCCGATGATATCTGTAACGCTAGCTAGAAAGTCCCTTACTATGTTGGCTCCCATTACGGTTTCGCCGAAGACTACTCCGAGATATTCTTTTATGCTCTTGCCTTCAATACTTTGTGTTGTAGTAATGATCATGACTTTGCCAGTTGGTTTCATTTAGAACTGGCTCTCCCTCCTTGTTTTTAAAGTAGAATGCCCCCGCCTTAATCTTTTAATACTTGTGTTAGCGAGAGGTAACTCTGCAAGTTTTACATACCCGCTGATATTCTTTGCTTAGGTTAATTAACTGAGCGTTTTTTCAAGTATCCACTTCACGTCAGGGATAAATGGTGGATGGTTATCAATCCTCCTTCCATAACTATCTCATAAATATAATACTGAAGAATGATAAGCATAGTATAAAAATCTATTCTAATTATAACAGATAAGGTGAATAAAATTCTATAAAAATAAGTTATCTTCAAAGATTTTCTTGTTATCTATTTAGCGGGACTTTTCTTCTCCGGTCACCTGGAAATTGTACAGAGTCTAACTTGACAGGGTTTGTTTTCATAGCTAAAACGGTTTATATTCTACCTATGAGGGTTTGAGACGAAAAAGAAAAAATGAAGGGCGGGGCAGATGGGGTTTACATCTAAGTATGGAGAGGAGTTAAGGGGAGGTAGGAGTCTCTTGGAAGATAACTTTTATAAATAGTCTTACTAGTCTAGGATCAAATTGAGTCCCTGAACCTTTTTTGATTTTATCTAATGCTTCTGCTTGAGACATATTTTTGATATTAATCATGGAGTCATGGGCATCAACAATAGATAGTATTCTAGAGATAAGGGGTATCTCATCTCCTTTAAGACCTTGGGGATATCCATTTCCATCCCATCGTTCATGGTGAGCAATGATTGCATCGGCAATATGGCATAGGTGTGGAGATGATTGGGCAATTCGGTACCCTATTATAGGATGTTTGTGTTTTGATTCCTCATCAGAAGGTAGTGCTATTTTACCTATGTTATGGAGCGTAACTAAGAGAGATAATTCGTCTAAGTCCTCGTTTGTTAGCTCAAGAGCCTGTCCGAGTTTTAAAGATAGTTCCTGTAGGCGTCGGATATATTCTTCATCATAATCACTTTTATCTTCTAATGATGTTTTTTCTAAAGGTACTTGAATAGAACCGCGGAGGCTATTGCTCTTAGTTAGTTTATTCTTATACATTCTATCTTCCGCTTCGCGAAGGATCTCTTGTAAATCTTGAGTTGGCTGGGTTTTAGTTGAGGCCCCTAAGGCAATGCTAAGTTCTACAGGATTTGAAGGAGCAACTGAGCATGCTTTTATTATTCGATCGCAAACCTCTAAAGCGACTTTTTCATCACTCTGTGGCAGGACTATAACAAATTCATCGCCACCCCAACGAGCAATAATATCATCCGCGCGGCAGCATGACTTTAGTATCTTAGCAATATCTTTTAATAGTTTATCGCCTGATTGATGACCAAAGGTATCGTTAGCTAGTTTTAAATCATTTAAATCCCCTATAATTAAACTTATAGGCAGTTGTCTCTCTATATCTAACCGTTTTAGTTCTTCTTCAAAATAAGCACGATTATAAAGCCCTGTTAATTTATCATGAAAACTCAAATACCTAATTTCCTTTTCTGCTCTTTTACGTTCAGTGATATCCCTAGCTATTGATAGAGCAACCTGTTTTCCATCGAGAGTAAAGACATGAGAATTAATTTCAACGGGTATACTGAGACCATCTTTGGTCAAACAAGTTATCTCATCAGTAGCATGTCCCAGTTCTAATAAGGCTTCTTTAATTCTTAGTTTTTTGTTTAAATCTTCTGATGAATAGATTGAGCTCATGGGCATATCAAGGAACTCAGATCTACTATACCCAAATTTTTGACAAGCAGCGTCATTTACCTCGATGAACTCACCTAGACTTTCATCATGTGTTAATTTATAGAGAAAAATAGGATCATTCGCGTTGTTAAACAAATTACGAAACTTTTCTTCACTCTTTACTAAAGTATTCTGAATTTCAGTTAAGTCTGTTCTGACCTTTTGAAAGTAGATCACAAGAATACCCAAGGCAATAGTGAGTGATATCACAGAAGTACTTAGATACTTAAACGATACAAACCAAGCAAATATTTGAGGAAAATCATAGGTCTCCTCAAGGATTCCCCAAATGATAAAGCCCCATCCAACGAATTCTTTTGCCCCGCCTTGAATTTTTTTAGCTCTAAGGAAGAACATACCGCTTAAAATATAAAGAATTCCAACGATAGTGCTTGTATTTAATACGAACAAAGTAGAGTACTTTTCTAAGAAAAACCATATAATAGACCAAATCACCGCTGTTGCAAAAGAGGTATATATTATCCACCTAGGTACAGGCTCTTCTAGGAAATCATCAGTTCCCCATAGGAGAAATAAACTGCTAAGGAGCGAAGAGATCTGGTTTATAAACATTAAGTGTATAAATTCGCCTCTGGAAATCTCTAAAAGCATCAAAATAAATTTTAAAGAATTAAATCCCCAGCTAAGAGCCCAAAAAGAAAGGTAGCGCTTTTTATCTATTATAAATAGGTATAGATAAACAACGAATAATACGCAAGAACTGGACGATGTGGCAACTGCAGAGTATAATAGCCAGTTCATAATTTTCTCCTTTCCTAACCATTATCATGGCTCTTTTAATTATGATTAATTATATTCTAACATATTAATCTGGAAAGAAAAAGTATGTTATTCATACAAAAAGATTATTGAGCAAAAATATGTTTTTATCTATAAAAAATAAAGGAAAACTATAAATAATGACGAATATTAATAATTATGGAAAGAATAGCTGAACGATGGGCAGATACCCTTGGTAGAGAATTAAATTTGGACGAGCCACAGCGAGAGATGTTAGCATATGGTCTCAAAATCTTATTCTCATTAGTTTATTCGTACTCACTGACCTTTTTTCTCGCATATTTATTCGGTGTATGGCAATTGGCTCTTGTAGTAATAGTGACAAACTCACTTTTAAGATCAGTATCAGGAGGTGCACATTCATCTTCTCCATACATTTGTGGAATCTTTGGCGCTCTTCTAACATCAGCTATAGCTCTCTTAGCTAGAAATGTTAGTAATATATCACTAATTGCACTTTTTATTTTGATAGCAGTAGCTCTATATATTGTAATCCGATGGGTTCCAGCAGGCAATCCCAAACGGCCACCACCAACACCTGGGAAAAGAAGATTTTTCAAGATGGCTTCTACTTTTTTAATCGTGGGATGGGGATTTATCTTTGGATTATGGAAATGGAATATCATATGCATACCTGTTCAGTATGTTGCTGCAAGTATCTTTAGTATAGGATGGCAGCTATTTACTCTGACTCCAGTAGGATATTGGAGTTTAGGAAAGCTGGATGCCTTCTTTATGAAGGCGTTGCGTTATAACAACATATGTAAGGGAGGTGAATAATGAATGTTAAAGTCCAGTAAGAAGGTAATCCTCGGGCTAATCGCCGCTGCTTTAACAGTTCTTGCTAGCGCAGGCGTGGCATCAGCATGTCTTTATGTCTATTATGAGCCTGAGATGCCTAAAGCGTATCAAAAGTAATGGAAGTTTGTATCGCAGAATGGAGACACGGGGTCCTCTTTACAGGACCCTGTGAGATCCTTATATGACGTTTAATGGAGGTTAATCTTAATTATGTCTGATTATAAACTTAATTTACTTAATTTTCTCTTAATAGCATTGCCCTCTGGACTATCCTATAGCTATGTGGGTCCAACCTTACTTGGTATTTATTTAGATCTCAAAGTGGCAGTGATGAGTGGTGCTCTATTAGGAATTTCAGCCCTCATTATGAGGATGGTAGAAATACCTATAGGTCTTAATGCTTTTATAGTTACGTTTATACTCTTTGTGCTTTTGGCCACTATAGGGCGTTTGAGCATAAGGACAGCTGCATTGGCTTGTGTTCTTTCCACTACAGTATTATTTATAGGTGGAAACCTCTTCATAATTCCCACTATTGCTATCTTTGATATCTCAGTTGAAGAGTCTATAAATATTTTTAAGTATAGGGTAATTATGACGTGGATATCTGAAGTATTGCCTGCAGTGATAGTTGTATTCTTGGCTAGGCGCTTTAATACAATAGTTTATAAGGCACCAGAGGCGAATAAGTAAATCATATTGACAATTTGTGATTAAAAAGATATAATAATAGAGAAAGTATTTATATTTTTCCAATGAGTTAGGCCAACCTAACAATTTAACGAGAAAGAAGGGATCTCGTTGAATAATTCTACTATAGCATCTCCTGCTATGCAGGATTATCTAGAAGTTATATTAGATTTAACTGAGACGCAGGGTCGTGTGAGAGTCACGGATATCGCAGTAAAATTGAATATTGCTAAAGCCAGTGTAAGCCAGGCTATAGATAATCTCATAGAGTTAGAATTGGTAGAACAGGAGAGGTATGGGCCTATCAATCTAACACTTAAAGGGGAAGAACAGGCTCGTAAGGTACGGCGAAGGCATCGGGTAATAAAGAGTTTTCTTATAGATGTTCTTGGAGTTGGACAAGGGATAGCAGAGAAGGACGCATGCCTTATTGAACATGCAATTAGCCCTACAACTATGGAAAAACTCTGTAAGTTTTTAGAGTCGAAAGGTCTCGCACAGACAAAAGATTATTAGGCCAATGATTAACTTTATTTGATGTCAAATCATCAAGAACTACAATAAAATATGTATTAGAATGTGATAAGATTGTGGTTGGAGGTGTTCCTACATGGGGAAAGAATTGTTAACCTTAGCCCTTCTTCCTCCGGGTTGTAAGGCCAGGGTTCGGGAAATAGTAGGAGGGTATGGACTTCGTGGCAGGCTTTTGGAGTTAGGTTTCGTTAAAGGTACTAACCTTCGCGTTCTTAAGAACAATAGAGGCCCCCTTATAATCTCTATAGATGGGGTACGATTAGCCCTAGGACGAGGTGTTGCGAATAAGATCCTCGTCGAGCCCATTGAAGGGGTAGGGTGATTTTTTTAAAGAAATGTTAGGTTTACCTAACATTTCTTTGTTAGAATTCAGTGAAATAATTTTTGTAAGAGTAGTATATATATTGTAGTAGGAGGGGAAATGAAGTATGGGTGCTATACAAGTTAATAAAAAATATAATGATAAATTGATAATAGCATTAGCTGGAAATCCTAATTGCGGAAAGACAAGTATCTTTAATGCTCTCACAGGTGCACGGCAACATGTAGGGAACTGGCCTGGTGTTACAGTTGAGAAGAAAGAAGGCCGACTTATCCATGAGGGAAAGCTAATACATGTTATAGACTTACCTGGAACATATAGTTTAGGCGCGTTCTCTGAAGATGAGAAGGTAGCGCGTGATTTTATACTCAATGAAAGACCTGATGTAGTCATAGACGTAGTTAACGCTTCGAACCTTGAGCGTAACCTCTACCTTACAATTCAATTCCTTGAAATGGATGTACCTGTGGTTATAGCGTTGAATATGATGGACGAAGCTAGGGCACAGAATATAGAGATAGATGTAGAAAGACTATCAAGACTTCTAGGTGTACCTGTAGTTCCTACTATAGCAATAAGAGATGAGGGCATAAAGGAACTAATAGAAGAGGCAACAAGTATCTTTTACAGAGAAAATACAGTTGAAAAAGGTTTAAGCATAACTTATGGAAGAGAGGTTGACGATGAGATAAAGAAGATAAAAGCTATAATTAAAGATGATCCTATTTTAAAGAAAAAATTTAACCATAAGTGGCTTGCTATAAAACTTTTAGAAGGGGATGATCAGGCAATAGAAGAGGTTAGTACGTCATCCTTTAAAGATAATGCCATTCTTGAACAAGTGCATAAGAGTGTTAGTCACTTAAAAGAGGTTTTAGGAGACGAGCCTGCAGCTATAATTGCTGACCGCCGATATGCTTTTATCAAAGGCGTGGCAAGGCGAGTGGTGAAGAAATCCTCCTCCTTAGAGGAACGGGTTACCCTATCTGATAGAATAGATTCTGTAGTAACCAGTCGTATCGTTGGCATTCCTATATTTTTACTATGCATGTTGGGCATCTTTGTTTTTACTTTCGCTCTTGGTGAACCAGCTAGCTCAGGGATTGAGCTCTTCTTTGAATCCCTTACAAGGACCATAAGCCGAGGACTAAGAGATGTTGGCGCGTCTGAGCTATTAATCTCTTTTCTAGTGGATGGAGTTATTGGAGGGGTGGGATCAGTTCTTGTCTTTATACCTCCTATCTTCTTATTATTTCTCGCTATATCTTTCTTAGAAGACTGTGGATACATGGCTAGAGCAGCCTATATAATGGATAGAACCATGAACCTCATAGGTCTTCAGGGAAAATCTTTTATACCACTGATTATTGGATTTGGCTGCAATGTTCCGGGTGTTATGGCTACCCGAACATTAAAAGATAAAAAAGAAAAATTAAATACCATCCTCATTAGTCCACTGATACCGTGTTCTGCGCGATTGCCAGTATATATGCTCTTTGTAGGAGCTTTTTTCCCGGCTAATAAAGGACTAGTACTCTTCTCTATTTATCTAATGGGGATAATCCTTGCTATGATAATGGGCAGATTATTCAGGAAATTTCTTTTTGAGGGAGAAACATCACCCCTTGTAATGGAACTTCCTCCTTATAGGCTTCCCACACTAAAGGGTACATTTATACATATGTGGGCCCGCGGTAATGATTTTCTGCAGAGAGCAGGCACTATTATATTTGGGGCAGCCATTTTAATGTGGTTCTTATCAAACCTGCCATTGGGTGTGGAATACGCTGGAGAGAATAGCCTTATAGGAAGGTTAGGAGCAGTTATAGTTCCTGTTCTGAAACCATTAGGATTTGGGAGTTGGCAGGCTGCAGTAGCACTCATCTTTGGTGTCTTTGCTAAAGAAGTAATCGTTAGTACGCTGAGTATACTTTATGGTGTAGGGGGGGCGGACCTTACATCTGTTATAATTAATAATTGGACCCCACTTTCAGCTTATGCTTTCATGATAATGGTACTAATTTACTCACCTTGCGTAGCTACAATAGCAGCCATTAAAAGAGAGACTAATTCGTGGGGGTGGACCATATTTACAATGGCGTATAACCTCATTCTTGGCTGGACAATGGCGTTTCTTGTCTTTAATATAGGTAGGTTAATAGTAAAGGGGTGAGATGGTTATGGATCAGGCTATCCTTATAATCTCGGGACTAATTGGTTTTTACATCGTTGGGAAACAGGTCAGAAGGATTATAAAGGGAAAGGGCGGTTGTGGGTATTGCAGTAATAAATCCTGTGCCATGTGGAGTAATGAGGCCCCAGGCTCCTGTAATAATGAGAAGAGAGGAATATTTTCACCTTGATTGAATAGGTTAAAAGTAGGGAGAAGAATCTATTTTATAGTCCGGAGGTGGGAGTATGAACGCGGTCCTCTATGGCATTTGTGCAGGACTTATAACAGCCATCTTTCTAGCTATATTGCTAGGTCTTGTTATCTTCTTTGTAGATATAAATCATACGTTAGCAGATTCCCTCTATATAGTACTGAATTATATTAGTGTAGGGATAGGCGCAATCGTAGCAGGTGGTAAAGCTGGAACAAAAGGTTGGCTATTTGGTGGCATATCTGGTTTCGCATATATAATTATAGCATATGCAGGCGCGACTTTGCTCTTCTCCATACCGTCAGGAGTAAGCATTTTACTAGTAAGGGCAGGTATGGGAGGCATCGTTGGTATCATAGGGGGGATATTCGGGGTTAATTTGAGCTCTTAAGAATATCCAGTGAATACTTTTTATTCAAAAGGGAATATTAACTTTGAATAAAATTTTTCCTCTTTTCGAGGATGAATCTGTACCTATGAGGAGCGTAAGAACCATGAGGTGCAAACCATGGGCTGGAGGCTATCAACAATTTATAAAAAGAAGATTATATTTCCATGAATACCTCGGGAGGCTTCTGCCTTTCAAGGGCAGAGCGATATTAATGTCAAAGGAGGAACTTACCTAAAAAAGGGAGTTACCTCCTTTTTTATTATGTTCTCTTCCCCACATTTAAATATGAGTTTAATTTTTTGCATTTTCATAGAGGAAAAGAACGATAAATGACGAATAAGTATATGTAATTGGTGGGGATCTTTGATTGACTAATTAAAGAAAAGGAGAGGATGCCCATGATCCAGGTGAGCCGGGACGACGCATTAAAGGGGTTGAGGAGATTTAAAAGGTTGGCAAAGCAAGATATTCTCGCTAGTTCCTTAACTCCTGACCCCGAATTTTGGCGAGTTCAAGCAGAGTCCCGAAGAAAGACGTACGATGAATTGATCGCTTTGGTTGAGAACGAAGGGGTAATAATAGCATATGAATATGCTATGAAAGAGTACGGAAACTTAAGGCAATATCTTGAGGAGGGATCGCACGATCCAGAACATCGGGGTCAGGGACTTGCTTATGAGCTCTTTCTCGAAGCCATGGGAGCTAGCAAAGAGACGTTGTCTGGTACACCTATTGATGGCACATCATTGGAGTTAGAAGAGGATAGATTTCAGATACAAGCTTAACTTATCCAATGAAGGTCACAGACGAGCACAGCTTTCTAAAGTAGTATTAAAGTAAATATCATTTTGTGACAGACCCTTACCTTGGCCTAGTAATGATGAGGGTCTGTTTTTTTAAGAGTTGAAGCCTATGTAAATTGCCGGAACCTCTAACCGCTGAAAGGAGTTAATTTCTTTGAAAGAAGTCCATATTTATACAGATGGGGCGTGTTCCCGTAATCCCGGTCCAGGTGGCTGGGGTGCGGTATTGCTGTATGGTGAGATTAAAAAAGAGATCTCTGGTTTTTCGCCTCACACTACTAATCAAAGGATGGAACTTACTGCAGCTATTGAGGGACTCAAGGCATTAAAGTATCCATGCAAGGTAATATTATACTCTGATAGCGCATACCTCATTAATGCCTTTAATCGAGGATGGATAAGAAAGTGGTTAAAGAATGGATGGATGACTTCAACTAAAAATCCAGTAGAGAATAAAGAACTGTGGGAGGCCTTAATAGACCTTTCAAAGACACATAATATTAAGTGGGTAAAAGTTAAAGGACACTCAAGTAATGAATTGAATAATCGTTGTGACGAGTTAGCACGAGGGGAAATAAAGAAAAACATAAAGAGGTCATAAGCTATGGAAGATATATTAAAAGAGGTTTGTAAAAGAATACAAAGTAAAGAAGACGAAATCGTTGCTGATGTAATTCGTTTGTGTAGGCAACCTAGCATATCTGTTCAAGGTATAGGAATAGAAGAGACAGCAGATATGTTAATAGATTCCTTAAAGGGTATAGGCGCTAGAGTAGAACGTATAGATTTTGGTAATGGCTATCCAATCATTTATGGAGAGATTATGGGTAACTCTGATAAGACCCTCCTCTTTTATAATCATTATGATGTGCAGCCTCCTGATCCAATTGATGAATGGGTATCTCCGCCTTTTGAACCGTGTGTCAGCGATGGAAAGATCTATGGAAGAGGGACATCAGATAATAAAGGGGATCTTATAGCGCGCATTCATGCGATAAAAGCCTTTCTAGAGGTAAATGGTTCCTTACCCGTTAATGTTAAGTTCCTTATAGAAGGGGAAGAAGAGATAGGGAGCCCACATCTGGCGCAGCTAGTAAAGGAGAAGGGAGACCTTCTAAAGGCAGACGGATGCATCTGGGAGGGGGGCGGCAGAGGCGCAGATGAGCGTATAGAGATATCTCTTGGTTGCAAAGGGATATCTTACGCTGAATTAGAGGTTACTACTGCTCAGAATGATCTCCATTCATCTAACGGCACCATAGTTGCTAATCCTATTTGGCGGCTTATATGGGCACTTAGTACGCTTAAAAATGAAGAAGAAGAGATACTTATAGAAGGATTTTATGATGATGTTAAAGAACTAGGTCCAAGAGAACTAGCTACTTTTGATGAACTAACTGTAGATGATTTAAGGTTGCAGGAATCCCTTGGTGTCAAAGGTTTTCTCATAGGGCTTTCTGGAAAAGAGCTAATGAAGCGACATCTTCTTTCGCCAACTTGTACTATATGCGGTTTTATTTCAGGTTATACTGGTGAGGGTGCAAAGACTGTTCTTCCCAATAAAGCCAGGGCAAAGGTTGACTTTCGTCTTGTACCTAATCAGGATCCAGAAGATATCAGCAAAACGGTAGAGAAACATTTACAGAAGAATGGCTTTTCTGATGTAAAGGTCACTTGGGCTCATGGACAACATCCATACCGTGCTCCTCTTGATTCGCAAATAGTTAAAGCTGCTAGATGGGCTTCTCACCAAGTCTATAATGCTAATCCAAGTATTCTTCTTATGACACCAGGAACAGGTCCTATGTATGAACTTTCTGGAAAGTTAGGCCTTCCCACAGTAGCGTTAGGTGTAGGCCACGCTGGAAGCGCTATGCATGGGCCTAATGAGAATATTCGTATAAACGATCTTATACTAGGTACAGAGATGATTGCCGTTCTAATGGCTAAATTTCAAAGAATATAGGCCTTCACAAGCAGGACTTTTCAATGCCTCTATTGAATATGTAAAGGGAGGTAAAGAGAGTTTCTTTCCTTATAGTTTTTCTTGGAGGGCGATGAATATGCCAACTATTAGAGATGTTGCAAATAGAGCAAGGGTATCTATAAAGACAGTTTCCAGGGTTATAAATGATAGTCCTATGGTAAGAGAGTCCACTAAAGAAAGGGTATTAAAGGCCATGAAAGAGTTGGACTATCATCCTAATGCCCTTGCACGCAGTCTCGTTACAAAGGAAACGAGGATAATAGGTTTGATTATTGCTGATGTTACTAATCCTTATTTTCCTGAATTGATTCGCGGAGTAGAAGATGTAGCCAATGATAG
Organism: Firmicutes bacterium UBA5435; assembly: GCA_002426645.1. Taxonomy (GTDB): domain Bacteria; phylum Bacillota; class UBA5435; order UBA5435; family UBA5435; genus UBA5435. The sequence continues at coordinate 15,947 of DIRN01000114.1, forward strand.
TGGATATAATGTCTTTCTCTGCAATACTGATGAGAACCCAGAGAAGGAACTGATTTATATAAAGCTCCTTAGAGAAAAACAAGTAGATGGGATAATTCTCTCAGGTTCAAGGACAAGCTGTGACCAACTTAATCCCACCTTAACAAGTGGTATTCCACTTGTCTTCATAAATCGTAGGGTTAAAGGGAACAAAGTGGGCATGGTGATGCTAGATAACTTTGGAACAGCTTATACAGCAGTAGAATATTTAGTTAGCCTAGGGCATAAGAATATAGGGTATCTAGGCGGCTCTACTCTTGGACAGAGCAATATGGAGAGGAAAAACGGTTTTATTCAGGCTATGGTCGATCGTGGCCTCCCTTATCATAAGTTGATTGCTGAGGGTCATCCTGGGAAAAAAGGTGGTTACAATAGAACTTTAGAACTTTTAGATACCAATAGGCCATTAAGTGCAATATTTGCTTATGATGATATGTTGGCCATAGGTGCCATCGAAGCCTGTAGAGAGCGTTCTCTTTCTGTGCCAGAAGATATATCTATTATAGGGTTTGATGATATAGATCTAGCTGCTCATATTGCTCCGCGGCTTACTACTTTTAGTGTGCCAAAGTATGAGATGGGACGCGTTGCTGCAAATATGCTCCTAAATATGCTAGGAAAAAAGGAATTCGAAAAAGAAATAGTATATATACCGAAACTCACTATAAGGGATTCTTGCTGTCAGGTCAATTAACCTACCTAAAAGTCTGAATCTCATAAATGGATGACAAACTATGGATATTATAAGGTTAGAAGTATCCGAATATTAATTATTAGATGAAATAACTAGGAACTCATTTTGTCCTGCTTAGATGAGGGCGACCTTTTACATTAATTAAATCATTTTTAATATCCTAGAGGAATATCTTATTTTATGGCGAATATATATAATAATGACAGCGTTAGACAGCCCTGATAATCTAAAGTATCAAATAGTGGAGAGAGGTCTTGAAGGATGACAATGGCCCCTCCTTTAGAGGCAGGGGTCTTATTTTATTCTATATAGACCTCTTCTAAACGAAAGGCAGGGCACATGAAGCATAAGTTTCGTATAGAATGTATGGATTTTATGACAACGGTAGACAATGCCGAACAAATAAGGAGGTTACAAAATGTCAAATGAGTTTAGTTGCGTTCACAATGAGATGATCTTTACTGTTGCTCCTAATGATTTTCCACGCCTCATGGAAGAATTGCGAAGTGAATGGATGAAAGATTACAATGTAGTATCTGAAGATACTAAAAAGGATATGGTACAGACTCTAGAAGATATCAACCTTGATCTAGGATCTTACTTAGTGCGGTGGAACCTTCAAAGACCTGAGGATGTTAAGAGTTTAAGCCAAGATGAATTAGAGAATGAAATTAACTGGAATTATCAGCTTCTCATGTGTTGGGCAGGTCAAGACAGGGTTAATAGCCTTAAAAAAGAGAGCGAATCAATATGTAGAAGCAACCTAATGGCTTTGACTAAGTCTTCTGCTAATGGAGATTTAAATACCTATTGGGGAAATGATTATGCTAGTAAGCTACGATGGGCTATGAGACGTGGTGGGATATTAGCAACTACTAATCCGCAACTTGTGAATACAGCTAGAAAAGAAGAACCAGAGGTATGGGATCCTATCAAGGAACGCCTTTGTAAAGAACACTCTGGTTCTAATCCAGAAGAACTTGGAGCAGCTATGACCGTTGAGGTTATCTTAAAGAACGCATGGGAAATGAGGCCTATTTATGAAGCTTCAGGAGGACGATTCGGTTATATAAGCTTACAAGTGAGTCCAAAGAATTCATATGACTCAGAAGGAATGATAACTGAGGCGTTAAAGATATATGACCTTCTTTCACAAACCATGGACTGTACTCCAAATGTAATCTTTAAGGTACCAGCTACAGCCGCAGGTATTCCCGTAGCAAAAGAACTAACATCAAAGGGTATAGGTGTGAATATCACAGTTAATTTTGCCCTTGCTCAGCAGCTTGCCTTTGCTGATGTGATTGAGAGTGGTAAGGCAAAGGTTTCTTTCCTTACAGAGATGAATGGGAGATTAGACGATCCAGTAGCTAAAGAATTAGAATCATTAGGAGTTGCTGATGCTAAGGAAGTAAGTACTTGGGCAGGTGTAGCTGTAACTCGTCGTGCTTACTCTATGCTATATTCAGAGAAAGGTTATTCTAGGTCTTCTCTCTTAGTAGCGTCATTGAGGGGACCCTGGCACATTGAAAGATCTCTAGGTGATGGACCAGTTCCTCTTTATATAACTGTCTTCCCTGATAAAGCACTTCAGTACGATGAAGAACCACGAAGCTTAAAACCGGTAATAGATGAAGATATACCAGTAGATGTACTGCGCAAGCTAAAGAAGAGCAAACTTTTTATGCAAGCTTATGAACCAGATGGTCTTAAACCCGAGGAATTCGATTCTTTTGGACCAGTGGATAAAACGCTTAAGTCCTTTAACGAGGGCTATGATGACTTCTTGAAATATCTGACGAGTTAAATTTCTTCGAAAATAAGTAGGACTTTTTGCTTTTGAGTCGAATCTATTAATGGTTGTAGTTCTGTTTCTGCTAAGAATACGGTAGGTGTTGAATTTGAGTGTTGAGTTAGCCTTCTTTTTCATAGGGGCTTTGCTCTTTGTTGGTGCTGGAGCCACCCAATTATATATAGTAGTTTACTTACAATCACTAGGATATTCGGCTCTCTTTGGGACTGTAGTCATAGCAGTCATATATGCGGTTCAGATACCTACAAGGTTCTTTATAGGGTATATAGAAAAGTGGATAGGTCCCCGTTACTCACTTATTATAGGGACAGCCGGATACTTTCTATATGCCCTTTTCTTTCCTTTATCCTCTGCATGGTGGCATTACATTCTAACTATGGTAATATGGGGTTTTACGTCAGCCCTCTTCTGGACAGGAGCAAATGTTACTATGCTTAATACTTCTACTAAAGAGAGGTATGGGAGAGCCCTAGGCTCTCTCTATGCAGGCTCTGGGATAGGACCAGCAGTAGGGGTACTCATTATGAGTTGGTTAATAACTAACTACCCCCAGAATTCAATATTCTTTTTTTCAATCATCCCGGCGGCTCTAGCCACAGTAATAGTGGCCACGCTAGATCTTGAGAGGGAAGGGAGCTCTGAACCTGTTCAAGTTAGGACCTTTAGAGGGTTCTTAAAAGACCCAGAGATTCTAACAGTAGCGTTTCTTCTCTTTGTTCGTTCTTTCTCATATGGACTGGTATATGGGAGTTTTGGTTCTCTTATAGGCAGTAGAATGGGTACAGAATGGATAGGTCCATTGACTTGTTCCTTCTATGTATTAAGCGGTATATTTAGTAGGTTTGGTGGGACACTTTCAGATAAGATAGGACGAAGAGTATCCTTTGTCATAAGTTTTATTATAGGGGGGGTGGGAGGTACTTTACTACTATTCTCTGATTCTAAGTTAGCCTTTATCTTAGCAAGTGCCATGTTAGGATACCAAGCATCAACTATAACGGTAAACGCTAGTGCATGGGTGGGAAATGTAGCTAAGCCAGAGGAACGTAGTAACCTCATTGCTTTCACATGGGGTGCAAATGCCTTTGGTGTAATGGTATCCCTTATTCTAAATGGTTTCTTCTTAGGTTCAGCTGTTGGCGGTCTCTCTATTTGAG
>DIRN01000027.1 GCA_002426645.1 Firmicutes bacterium UBA5435
TGGTTTACTGCAAAACTATAGTAATAGGGATAACGCGGGAATAGGAGAGCCCAGCGTTATCCCTATTTATAATTTTAGTGTAGGAATTTCTCTAGGTCTTCTTTAGTGTTCACCCTAAGTATATTTCTCATAATGGCACTCAAAGTATCAGCATCTAGTAATTCTAGTTTCTTTATATATTCCTCAGGCAAATACATGAACTTCTCTTTCAATACTGGCAATGCAACTTCTTTTATACCAATATTCCTACCTTCCTTTTTACCTTCTTCTATACCAATATTCCTACCTTCCTTTTTACCCTCTTCTATACCAATACTTTTACCTTTCTCTAATATCCTTTGATATCCGGCGGACTCTTCCATAAACAACATTTGCTCCACCTCCGTAAATATTTTATCGATAATATCTTTCTTAAAGGCTAAGCCAGCGAAGATTTGTGCTTTAAAGGCAACTTCGCGTTTTTCCTCTATATTAAAATCGCTATTTATAATATCTTCTATACATCCTTGAAGAAATCCTTCTTTCTTTTTTTTACGAGTCTCTCTTTCTGTTAAAGGCAAGAGCGGATAAAGGAGAGGATCATTTGTCTCTTTTAGCCCCTTGTATCCTAAGGAACCAATATCTATGATCTTATACCCATATTGTAAATAATTGCATTCGCCTAAACACAGATGTAGTGAATCATCCATCCTCATAGGCTTAGAGCCTAGATAGAGCACTAGCTGATATATAGGACGTTCGTGTTCTTCATATATCTCCACTGCATACCGTAACATCCGATATAGCATGTTCCTATCGTTTTTGCTTTGAAATTCAGTATGAATTACTATATCGCCCTTCTCTTTAATATGACCTTTAAGGAGTAGGTCACAGGTCCTTGACTGAGTACGCTTAAATTCCAGATTTAAAGGCTGAAGTTCTTCTACATCTAGACCACTAAAGTACTTTATCAGTTCTCTCTCATATCCTCGGAAGAGTTCTTTAATGGTGTCATCGTATATAGTTCCTTCTTTCTTTGATTCTATACTTATCAATATATACCCCAACCTTCCATAATTATATTTTGTTCCTAAATATAGTCTACCATAGAAAGAAAGATATCTCAAGGGATAAGCTATAATTACTCATATTCCGCACCCTCCCGATAATCCACGGGTAATTAAAAAGAATAAATATTTGTTCTATCTGTGCATTGGTTTTATATAACGCATAGTTTTTGTTTACTATCGTTAAAAAACAGCAGGTAATTGGAGCTGGATAAACCTCCTTCGATGAGGGCTCTTCCACAAAGGTCGATAAATTTCAAATATGAATTTTTTTATACATTGAAGAAAGGCTGCTACTATCATGGTTGACAAAAAGCATTTTTACACTTTATCGTTAAATACAGAAGAGCCTATTATTCGTTATTTTGTACTTTTTATCAAATAATACTCATCGGAAGATCTTTCTCTGAATCAAGTATTCCTTCTTCTTGTGTATAGAGCACCTCATAGATAGGAAGTTGCATAGAATTACTAACTGGTTTAAGTTTTCGCCAACGGTATTCACTAATGGCTACTTCATACAGGTGTAATAAAGAATATTCCCCTTCTTCCCATAGTTGTTTTACTTCTCCATAAAACATATGGGGAATTATATTCACTTTTAGATATTCGCCAAACTTGCGTGTTACCGTCTCTTCACTTACGAATAAGTCAAAAATGAAACCTTTAGAATCTATTACCGTTGCTATTTCATTATACAAACAATAACCTTTTTGATATTCAGAACTATTAAGTGCTAAATTATACCCATCATAAACATATTCTAGCATCTCTGCTAGCTCATCCTCACTCAGCCGTTTTTGATTATATCGGATAATTTCCGTGGTTCTTTCAAGCACTGTTTTGGCATCCTTGTAGACGTATTTTACTGCGATCTCTGAAACTGGAAATACGAAAAAATAATAATCACCTTCTAAGTTATATCGATTACACCGTCCCGCTCGTTGAATCAAACTGTCTAAAGGCGCACATTCGCTGTATATAATATCAAAACTAATATCTAGAGAAACCTCAATCACTTGCGTAGCAATGACCAAATCATAATTTTTAGGTCGTCCCTTCCTGTCCTTCCTTAATAAATCTATTTCTTTGTCTTGGCGATCTTTCATTATGAATTGGCTATGGTAACAGAGAACTCGTTCGTTACCTAAGATTTTGCTCCACTCAAGGTATGCTTTTTGTGCCGCTCGTACAGTATTGAATATAATCGCTACTTTTTTCCCCTGTTGTAAATAGTTCTGTATCTCTTGAGTCATCTCGTCAATTCTAGTTTCCCTATATTTCCAATAACATTTTTTGCGGCTCATTAAGTCTTCCGCTCTAATGGGCATTGGTACACCTAAAACATCTTGAAAATGCTTCCTTAAAAAGGCTGGCATTGTAGCGCTCATCACACATACCGAGCCCCCTAATAATTTGATTTTCTCAATCATTGCTGTTATAAGTCCTAAAGTATAAGCTTGATAGGCATGAATCTCATCAAAAATTACTCGACTACCCACCAATGCCCATTCTTTTTGACACCACGGACCAATATTAAATCCGCTCGTCAGCATTTGATCTACTGTCGCAACCATTACTGGCGCCATAAAGGCCTTGAATTTAAGTAAGGTAAACCGGAAATCCTTTGTAGTATTATCCCATTCCAAGTTATGTTGCTGTGCGAAGTATGTATCTGCACCTGAATGGATAAGACCACATTCATTTCTCTTAAAATAAAATTTCCTCATGCGCTCAAATAAGCTGTTAGACGTCACCATTGTAGGCATTAAAAACATAATTTTTGACGGTTCTCCGTTAGTAGCCCATAATAAAGCAGCCTCAGTTTTACCAGCTCCAGTAGGTGCTATGACCAATATATTTCCTTGTGCTTCTTCACATGCCTTCTGCAAAGGACGTTTTTCATATACTCCACCATCAAGCTTGACTTTATCTTTAAGTTTCATTAATAAAGTAGCGCTTGTTGTTTTATGATTGACAGGTAGCTTCTTTTCATTTTCTGCTGATGCCAACCAATCGCAAGTGATTAGCAATCCTCTTATCAAAGCATAAACAAGTCTCAACTTTTGGCGTTCCGAAGCAGGAATATTACTTAATGACGTCGCACATAGTCTTTCGTCCAATCCTTTAAGTAGCGCAATCGGCCAATTAGGACAGGTAAAACTTGTAACAGCAAAAGATTTATCTATTTTACAAGATAAGCCATGCACCTCCGCTATCTGAATTATACGTTCAATTGCTTTCTCATCTAGTTTGGGGCAGTTCTTATATTTCTCTCGTTCAAAACTCTGCCAATCCGGCTGCAGCGGTTTGTGATGACCCAGAACTGCTAATATTTCACAAGGAATTAAGTTTTCGTTTTCTTTTAGTGTTTTCCATTCCATAATAAACAAAAGTAACGCTGATGCCAATTCATGCCGGAAGTATAATGTTGAATCTGGTAGTTGTTTTTCTATTAATCGCTGCATTTGTTTTTGAAATGTCGGCAAAAACTTCCCTGCGTCGTGAAACAAAATAGCTTTTTCCGCCTTTTCCCGAAATTCATCCATTGAGATGCCAATGGAATTGCAAAAAAATGCAAGTGCGCTCGCGCGGCTTTCAAAGAATTCCTTCCAAAGCCGGTAACACTCACCTATATGGTAAGTATAGGTTCCCTTGTCTCCTTCATAAGGTTTAGCATATTCTTCTTTCATGATGGTTGCCTTTGTATGACAGAAATAAGGGGTACAACTTGCTGTCCAAATTTATATGCTTGACAAGGGTCCTTCAAACGCTGTATACCTGACAGAAAGGTAAAAGGCCTGTATTCACAGCCTTTGCGCTCTCCGTTAGGAGAAAAAAGAAATTCCACTGGTAGCTGCTTAACTATAGGTAGTTCTAAGGATATGCGGACGGGAGTATTATAAATAGCTTCCCATGCAAAAGAATAATTATCTGATTGATCACCCGGGATTAAGCAGTAACTAAGTTCTACTGCACCTCCATCTATTTCCTTCATGATCTGTATCTGTGAAATCTCTTCTATGCGAGCAATATCATCACTTGTACCTAAACAAAGTGCCCATGCAGGAGACAGAAACGCCTTTCGCAGTTGCTCTAAAAGCCTTTTCTCTTCGCAACCATAGTACAGCTGATAAACTGGACGAAATAAAAACTCCCGCTTTAAAACGTCACTACGAACTCCATTAGTGACAATCTTTTGATACTTCCAAAGATCTAATCCTCTTCCTGGCGATATTTCCCGCCAGCTTTGGGTAACATCTTTTACTCCGACTTTTATATTATTAATTTTAAAAAGTTCCCATGATTGTTGAAACGAAATCCCTAATGCTGCTCCGGCAATCCCAATTATTGTGGAAATCGGTGGCAACGGGAATGTTGCATGGTAAAGCTGCCCTCCGGGATCACGAAAGGAAGCCGTTTCTGCAAAAAGCACTACAGAAAAACCGTACATTACTTTACCTCCTATCCAACTATTTATAAACATCCTCCAGCCACGACTTCATCTCTGTAAATGCTTTACCCATTGGTAACGCTTGAGAAGAATCCTGTGGGAAAAATCCTTTACGCTCCCCTAATACGTAATTCTTAATCACAGCTGCGAAATCATTTTTGGTAGATTCAATTAATGATATTTCCACTAGCCCTTGCTCATCCACTTTAACACATTCTAAGAAAATAGGATTCTTTACAACCATAAGGGCTGCACATACAAACTTAGGTGAAATATCCGCTAAAAACCGACTTTGACGTCCAACACCCCACAGATTTTGAATGGCGTCGAGTAGCATTGATACACGCCGCTTTTTTTCAGTGTTCTCTAAATCTAATACATATGTTGAAGCATCGGCTACGCCTACCCGATCAAGTTCAATAAGAATTGTCCCTCGATAAAGGCCAGAATGGATTTCACTTTCAAAAATATTTGGCGTTCCACCAGCCTGCACACCCATATAGTTAGTTGCAAAGTCCAATTCTCCTCGATACGGCTCTAGAGAAATAAGAGGTGATACTCTTACCGGACTGGTACGTTTGATAGTCTCTTTATCTGCGAGCATAAAACCGAATAAATCATCGTCAATAAATTCTTGAGGTTTCCCTTGTGTAGTGGCTGCGCCTTTTGCTTGTTTTGCAATCTCAGTCTCAGACAAATTTTCACCCATTACGGCTAGTTGCTCCCGTAAATCACGCCGAATAGCCTGAGAGGATTTATAAGGATATTCTCTCCCATTAGCCATTTGAATTTTCTTAATACTAGAAATATTATCTGCTTCCTTGTCTGAACCATTTAATGACGCATACGATACATTTGTTAAGTAAGTAATAGTTAAACATTTGGCTTGCATATATTTTTCTCCTTTCACTCACTTTAGATTAATTCTAATTAACTGACCCTTTCGTCCCTTTATCGCGCTTATAATTGTTATACGTATTTAACGCAGAGAGTAAACAATATGATTTGAAATCTACAAAGGAGACTGTTGAGTCCTGGAAAATCCCTCCTAGAATTTGGTTTGATATTACAATATTGTAACGAAATTGAATACGATTCAATTGTTCTAAAAAATCTGTTACTGTTCGAGTCTTACGTAAAGCAAACAAGTCCCCTTTCACTCTGTCAAAATTACTCGATGAAACATCTTTTGCAGCTTCTCTAGCTGAAATAACAATTTGTTTGCCTAAATTCACTGCTACTTCTATCTGTTCCTTTGTCATGCCCAATCCCTCCTGAATAATTGGTTGATAATGTCGGGTAAAATCTAATAGGTTACTAACATAGGGGAAGGCTTGTTGCAACGATTTACGAAACGCTAACTCTTCTATGTCTTGCAAAATCGGTTTCTTTTGAAGCACCCGCTGTAAAATGCGATTACGAAAGATATGATTGTTTAATTCAAATGCTTTCTTCCCCTCGGGCAAATATAAATCCTGGAAGAATTTATATAAGAATCTATGATCTAAAGAAAACTCTTCCTGTAACGAATGCAGTAACCGAAACGCATAAGCACTTTCTGTGTAATTAATGATTTCTTTAAGCAAAAAAGTTTTTCCTTTTGAAGAAGTAATAAGCAAAATGAGTTGCAATGGTGTTTCAATGAACGGCTTAATACAAAACATAGTTAACTCGTCCTTTGATCTACTTCGCGTTTCTGCATCTTTCCGTAGCAAATCATATGTATCATGGAAAAAAGCCCACAAGAGTTCATAAGGGAGACGTGCATAATATAATAATCTGTTATCTCCTTTTTGAGTACCAATATTAGAAAGATAATTGTCCATATCAAATTCGCGTATTGCTGACTGACTTCCTAAAATACAATGGGTATCAATTAACTTTTTCGCATGTGCAGAAGCGACTTGAAGTACGTAAAGATTATCACCACTAGATTTATAATGAGCCGATTCCACTGCAAACTTACTTAGAAACTGACATTCCCAACAAATTTTATCGGGTTTTCGTGCTTCAGAGTTAAAAGAAAGAGTTGCTGTAGGGCTAGCAAATAAAAGAAATGAAGGTTGCGACACATCGCTACATACATTCTCTTGTCCACAAATACAGCAAATAGCTTTCTTGCGACTATCAGGAAATAACACCATCTTTGGATGACATACTGGAGGCTCATAAAGTAAACGCCTTTTGTTTCCCCAAAGATTTTTTCGATTTTCTTCTAAGAATAAGTCAACTCTTTTTTTCATGTCTGATGATAACATCTCATATTCTTCACCATCTGCACGGAAACTACTTCCTTTAGTAAACAGGCTAGGAATAGGGGTTGAATTTCGACGTGGTATCAGATCTAATCTATCTGTCTGTTTGTAGTAAATAACAAGATCATTTTCTTCTCGTTGCTTTTTTGACGATACATTCCAATATCTGTTCGCTAATTCGAGATAACAGCTATTTAAAAACTCCTTTAATAACTCTTTACCTGGGGCTTGAAAAGTTATACCTTCAGCATCTGCAGAACACATAATAGAGTCATAAACGGGAGTTCTATCTCTAATAGCCGTAGCAATATAATATAACCCTACTAAGCCCGCGTCAAACCACCAATGATGGCGTAAGAAAAAAGTATATACGTAAGCGGCCTTTTGCATAATTGACCTCCTTTCAATTAATTATGATTTCATAATAGGCGCAACCATTCTGCAAACAACCTTTACTATCTTCCATCCTCATAATGAATTTCGAGGTTTCTCAGTGCAAATCTATAATTACATATGTTTGTGACAGGTAATGTCAATTTATAAAAGCTTTTTTAAAAATAATAATTAATAATTACGACATATTACGGATTTATATGATTAGAGCCTGAGTATTTATGTCAAGGTCCTAGTGGTCCTTAGTAATTTTAAACACATTCTATCAGAAATCGTCGTTCATAGTTTTCACTATTCTATACCCATAAGTCCTTCTCTTTATGTTCTGGATCTTATTGTTTTAAGCTTCACCAAAGCCGTTGCTTATAGAATGATCCCAGTAATTTAATATCTCTTCTCTTCAGTAAATAAAAGTTCTGTCAAAGGCTATTAATTCGGGTATCCCAGCCTCCTGAACCTGGGCAATCTAATAATCTATGAACGCTACTACAGCCTCTCGCGTTTTGATCTCCCTAAAAAAAGCGGAATTCTTCTTTCAATTGATGGCATAAGTCTAGAGATGTGTCACGAGCGTACATATTAGAACGAATATTGAAGACTCGCTCTTTATTCTCCTTCTTCTGCTTATTTTGAATATGACGTTGAGCTTCGTCAACTCTCTTATGAAGCTGAGCAGAAATATATCACAATAACTGCCTCTAAGAGATACTTTAATATGAGTACCTTAAAGGTTCTGCTCATATCAATAGATACCCACCTTATACTCTTTCTCCATTTTTTGGCATTGAAGCAAAATAATCTTCAGCATCCTTCATTCTTCTACCTCGAATGGCAGCCAGAACCTTTCTTCCCTTCACATCCTTTTCACTCTTAATGCTCATTAATAAAAGCGTATCCTAATTAGGTTCATGCGCCTTTGTCCTCAGTCTTATTATTCTACACTAACTATAAATTCTCTTCATGTTAATATAAAATATAGATACTTTGGAAATCTGTGTCTAATGGACCAGAATATTCTGTTTCCATATAGCATGTTCTGGTTATTAAAGAGGGATCAAGTAAGCTTTAAACGGATATTCTTAGATGTCTAAGAGGATATGCATATAATACAAAAAGTCTATATCATAAATGATATCTATTAACCAATATAGTAACATATGATTGTGACAGGTAATGTCAATTTATAAAAATATTTTGAAGAATATTAGCAAATTACTAACTGTCATTTATTGAGTCACATCGGGAAACCGAAGGAGCAAGACACTAGATTCTTCTAACATAAATCTAACTCATATTCCGCACCCTAGTAGAAAAATCATAGGAATTCATATTGAAGTTCTAAACTAGACATATCTAAGCTTACGTTTTAGTGATTAAATAACATTCTAATGATATATCCTTTCCTCTAAAACATAGTTTTCTACAATAATAGTAACTATAACCCAAATCGGATCATGCTCTTGAGATTTGGGTATCGTTAATTAAGCCCTTCATTAATAGAGGGTAAAAGTAGTTTCAATTTAAGTGTTTCTTACGTACCGACCCTAAGGTCACCAAAGGTTACGACTACAACCTTGATAAATACTTGATAGGGCATAGTATCCATCTCAAGGTCTTATTGCCTTACTTTATTCAAGCAGTTCTTCTACAGTTAATCCCATTAGTTCAAGGAGTGTAGTGATTTGTTTTTCGCTAAATTCATTTGCGAAATTATAACTATAATTACCCGCCCGTTCACGTATAAATGCGTGGTTCTGCAATGCACTACTGAGAAAGAAAAACGTAATATTGCCTTTAAGGGTCCTACCATTCCAACCTACTTTGGGTGAGGGCTTTGTGCATTCTGAATATCCCTTTCTTAGTTTGTATTGCACTAGCGCTCTAATAAGTAGGGATACTCCCCGAAGCATTACTAAAACTCTAATTCTCTCTGGGGTTTTCAGATATATAAAAGAGGCAATGCATGGCTGTTTTAGAAGTCGGAACTGAATCTCAACTACGCTTTGATTTTTATAATTCTCAAGAACCTGCCGTACGCCGTATTCTGATTTATCCGTATTAGTCGTTAGCACAAAGCATTCCTCCTTGTGCTGAAGTTCCTTCATTTTTTCCACATTTTCTCCCGTTATTTCTAGCTTTAAACGCCATTTGGTTTCGATTTTAAGGGGCTTTGGGTTCTTTCCTGGATTCCCCCGCGACCTTTCCTCTTTCACTTCTGTTATTATGGTAGGATTACACATGTAAATGCTATTCTTATGGCTCTTCTGAAAGCGTTGGAGCTCCTTAACTGCGTCTGCCTCGCACTCAAATTTCTTCTTCTCCACTTCAGATATAGCCTGCTCCAAATTTTTTAGTGCTTTAGCTTTCTTGCGCTTTGTAATGACTGGCGCGTTTTCCCTCGCTTATTCGGCCTAGAGCCTCCTAGGCTTTCTTGATAACCCGCTCCTCAAGTTTATTACTAAAATTAGCTGGGCACCGAGATATAAACTTTATTGGTTTTTTAGGATCCATCATGGTTCTAAAGAGATTTGTGTTCATAAGCTTAGAATCAACGATATAGACAAGGTTTTCTATCTTGTTCTCGAAAATATCAGATACCAATTCTAAAGCCTTTGTGTTCCATTCTGTATCTGAAGTATTTCCACCCATGACAGAATTAGCAATAGGCATACCATGCTCATTAACTATCTTACCAACAACAACCTGGTTGCATCCGCTCCTATTATCTTTGTTGTAACTATTAACGATTTCAAGTATCTCTTCATCAGTTAAATTAAAATCTGACACTTCTTGCTCATCGGTATCATAGTCTCCATAAAAGGATATAGTTGTAGTATCAGAATGAAGTTTCTGAAAAGCTATTTTATCTAGAGCATGTCCCGTGGCATCATCGTTCAGGTGTTCTGGAAGGATGCCTTTCCCAAAGAGGTATTCAGTATCAATATTCTCATATGTTTTAGGGATTTTGCTCAATGGAGTACGCACATCAAAGAAAATAGCTAAAGTCATGACCACCACTTCAAGTGGTGGTTTGAGAATGACCCTATAAGGGTCGTGGTACATGCACGCCCTTAAGGGCGGTGACGCAAACCGATACTGGCAGCCTCTGAAGAGGCTAACTCCGCGCTCTATCTTCATTTCGGCCTGCTGCTTCTTGTTCAGCTATATATTTTTTTATAACCTCCTCGGTGATGTTGCCCACTGTAGCAACACAGTAACCTCTAGCCCAGAAGTGCCTATTGAACCTGCTGCCCATGTCCGGATACCTGTCAAATATCATCAACGCCGACTTGCCTTTTAGATATCCCATGAATTCCGAAACGCCTATTTTCGGAGGAATGCTTACACATAAGTGTACATGGTCAGCGCACATGGCTCCCTCTATGATTTCGACTTTTTTGTACCCGCATAGTATTTTTAATATTTCTCGGATATCTTTCTTCACTCTACCATACATCGTTTTTCTTCTGTATTTCGGGATGAATACTATGTGGTACTGGCATTTCCACTTCGTATGCGATAAACTTAAATCGTCCATTTTGGACCGCCTCCTTTGGTTGTAATGGATCGGCTATACTAATTAGG
>DIRN01000084.1 GCA_002426645.1 Firmicutes bacterium UBA5435
GGTTAACCCATATCTGGCCAGGAAGCTTTAGGTCTTTTGGATCCAATACAAGCTTAAGAAGACCGGTATTCACTTGTATCAACCCATCTGCCTCTTTTATAAGTTCTATATTCTCATCCCTATTCGTTACATCCCGCCCATATCTAAGGACGAATTCCTCGGTCTCTTTAGCAGATACATCTGCCATAAACTCTGCTAAAAGCCACTTAATAGAGTTATCTGGCCAGCGTGATAGTACAGTCCCTTGACTTGCTATACTTTCTCCATTAGGACTGATTATCTGAAAATCCGAAGTGCTCCCTAACTCCCCTTGTGGGAAAGGGACCCCCACCTTAACAGGCCAATTAAATACGTCTTTATCAGAATCATTAGTAACTGGAAGAGCCACCTTTTCAATACCTGAGATGCTTAAAGGCTCACGAGGTAACGCTGCAACGAACTTATGGGGACCACTAGTGAGTACCTGACCGCTAGGTATGGTGGTTTTAATTGTCCACTTGTAGGTAGTACCAGGTTCAAAGCCATCCCAATCCAATCGATGGTTCTGGCTCCTTAAATTAAAAGGTACGGTCACTGAAGTACCTTCACCTTCTATCTTCACTTCTCCTATTGCAGGCCAATTAGTAGTCCAAACTAACCTGACAATATCTTTAGAGTTATCGCGGCATGGCCATCCACCTTCTTGGAACTGACTAGCCACACCTTCAATTCTATATCTTTCAGGTGGATTAGCCAGGAAAACTATCCCCTCAATACGCCCATTTTGGCCGCTAACTCGCAAGGTGACTTTATCCCCTGAATTAAAGTCATAAGCCTTATCAGTGAAATAAAGGTAGGGTCGATTATCGCGTAAATGAACTGATGCTGTACCAACCCGTCGTCCATTCACTTCAACTACTACCTGTTGTACCTTATTGTCTTCACCATCATAAATCCTAAACCCTAGATGAAAGCTGCCTTTGGGAGCATTTACTTGAATGGTACCACTACCATAAGCATGGGACAACGCCCATTGAGAATCACGTCGCTGAAATCCTTGCATTTGCCATTCATCTATAGGGACCTGAATATTTGTAGATTCGGAAAATATATTATCCAAGTATTGAAATCCTGAAGCATAATTCAATCCTGTATTCTGGACTATACCTCGTGATACACATCCTTGCATTAAGACTGTTAGGAGAAGTATAAAAAACCCCAGTAGACCTATTCTTAGCTTATTGAGCATTTGAACACCATCCCTCGTCTAATAAAATCCGCATAACGTAACGGGGAACACCTCTGTATATAGAGGCGCTCTCCGTTTTTGTTAAGTTACATACATAACTATTTCAATTTAGCCTAGGGAATATGAAACGGATAATGGCAAAGAGGCCTGTAACTCCAGCGTCTCCAATTATCAGTCCCATAAAGAATGGCTGCAACGCATCTACAAGCCTTCGGCCTCCCCATCGATTTACTAGAAGCTTTATGAGCCATGCTACAAATGCAGTAGCACCGTATGCACGTCCAACACCTCTTTGACCTAAAAATCCTGCAGGATGAAACGGCCACCATACAAATCTAAGTCTCATAGAAATAAGGAACGCTACAAAAAGTACTCCGGCTATCATATAAGTCGCTTGTACTATGGACTCATTTCCTTTAGAGCCTTGTAATCCCTGTACAGCCTGTATTTGGACATTCCACTGCCAATTGCGTCCATCTGCATAATTTTTTATACAGGCTGGAGCCCCGAATGTGTATGCATTATTTAAGGTCAATACTGTAAATAGTACGTAGCTAAGTACTACAGCGATGATCAATGCCCATGTCATGCTAGATCTCTTTAACTTAGCATCATCAGATAACCTATAGGAATCTGCAGCATGGTTTGCGTTAACCGGTATAAACGCCTCTGGATATGTCATATACGCGCTAAATGCTGCACCAGTCTCACCTACAGACATGGGGAATACCCTCCACAACTGCGAGCTTATACCATGCCATTCTATCCAATACATAGACGGATATCCAGCTTCTGCTCGAAGCTTAGCAAATCCTAGACTCCCTAAGAGGAAAATACTTGCCCAAAATAGCAGTGCCCAAACTGGAACCTTAAAACCAATATAAGCCAAGAAAATTATCAGCACTGGACCTAGTATGAGTCCTATAGCGGCTACCTTTGGAGATAAAGGCGTGCCTGTCTCTTCGCTCTCATAACTTTCTCCCTTAAATGCAATTCTAAAGAGAGCTCGTATATCCTCGCGTGCTAACCAAAGCGTTGCAATTCCAGTTGCAGCCATACCTGTTTCTTGCATTGCTCTCAAACCAGCAGAACCTGTATCTGGGGATATTCCCATTCCGGCATGAAGAAATAAATATGCGCTGGCTAAAACCTGAAAGAACCAATAACTAAAGAGAATTTCAAGTGGAGCCAGATACATAATCCCGAGAGGAAGTGGCCTAAAGGTAACCTCCCAATAACTGCGCCACCAGGCAAGCCTATAATTTCCTTCGAACATATCTCTCATGGTTTCGTGAATAGGTACGAATGACATTATTAATGGAAACCTAGGAATAGCTGGGAAATAGGATTGTAATTCCTTTAATCCGATTATCAGCACAGCGATAACCATTCCGACTTTAGCCATATTATTGCGGAAAAAGTCAGGAGCGCCCTTGTCCTGGGGTCTATCGATCATTGCAAGAACGGGTTTAGTCAACGGATACTGTAGGCGTTCCACTGTCGTCCATCTCTTCATTATCAAAGTTAAAAGACATAGATATACAAAGAGGATGCTGAACATTAAAGCGAAGTTGTATAATAAAGGCATTAGCCATGCTCCCCAAGGTACAGGGGAATTCCCAATAAGAAAACCAAAGTACGCTTCATCGCTTTGTGGATACGTAAAAGGAGCCACGTGAGTACCAACGACAGCAAACTTCCTAGGATTAGATTCAAAGAATAACTTAGGCGAAAAAATAGTTATTAACACATGTTCTAAGCCGCCTGAGCCAACAAATGGTCCTACTAAGGCAACCATAGCGTAAATTACTACCATTTCAGCTTTTTGTAGATTTAATCTAAAGAGTCTACTTACTGCTAGTAGTAATAGAAGTATAATTATTCCTATAGCAGAAGGGGCTAGAGTCCTTCCTGGTGACTCCGGACCTAGTCCCATCAATGCACGAACTTCAATTATAACGACTAATACTACACAGATTATGCCTATAACAAGTGCCCTAGGAGTCAAACCCATAACCTTATTCTTAGGATCTAAAGTGTTTTTATCTATTTCGTCTTTAGAAATATTTTTTGTTTGCAAAACTAACTACCTCCTCATTTATAGTTGTACAGTATAGTTAGCATTATTTATACATAACAAATTAAGATGAGTCTTATCACGATAATATTTAGCTATCTTCTAATGTACGTCTCCACTCTTTACTATAGTGCCAGATGCTACAGGAATAACCTCTCCTTTATTACGCATATAAACTATACAGTTGTAAATTCTGGATTGTGCTGGATAACCATTCTTATTGCATCCATCCCATACGACCTCATTATATCCTGTATCTGCAATCCCACTATATTTATACCATACCTTACTACCTGATTCGTCATAAACACTTATCTCAATTTCCCCCGGTTCTGTAATATGGTAGGCCATTTTTACTTCATCAGAGAAGGGGTTTGGAAAAAAGATCGCACCTTGAAATGATTCTGGAGACGTATTATCACTACTAACAGCTTCAATAGCATCAAGTTCTTCAAGGGTTAAAAGACGGTTATATATACGAAGTTCATCGATGCGCCCAATGAATACTTGCGAAAATTTCATACGATTATTGTATTCAACAAGACCACCCACTGTAAATACACCTACATCATTAATGGATTGATCCTCGAGAGCTGTAACTAACTGTACCCCCTTTGCATAACATTTTATTAATGATGGCGAAAACCCTATAGCAATATTGTTAGAATCATTATTACTAAAAGTTCCCCTTGGTGCACTGTAAGTGATCGCATCTTTTGTTACAGCTGCCATAATTTGTCCATTTGTGGTTAAACTTAAGGAAAGTGTTGTCGCATCTGTACGTGCACTTTGATTTCGGCGAATTAGCCTTGTGAGCTCTGTGGGATACGAATCTACCTCGAACTTTACCCAAATGGTAAATTCTTTTATGCCACTAAGAACGTCTGAGTTTACGCGTGTATCTTCACTGTATAGAAAGGATTTTGTTCCACCATCAAATATAGCCATACCATCTTCAAAGGTTATTCCTCCACCGTTTACCAACTCAACATTCCCTATATCATCTATGAGGGGGCTATTCACATCATTAAAGGTCCAACGATGGACTAGCCCTTCTGTGAAATCAGCCTGAGCGGTCCCTGTAACCATTATAAGAAGTAGTAGACTCAAGACAATATAGTCTATTTTATAATTTTTGATTTGCACCGTCATTATCCATACCCTCCTTTAATATTTTTATCAGGAATATTCTTTTACTAGATGATAAACAAATATCTAAATCACAGATTCTTATTGGGTAGGTTTGAACTTTCTCCCCTCCTTCCATCTGAAGTGCGCTCTATATAAACACTTACATAGCTCAAACGTGTGTGTAGTTTAAATATAAAAGTCTTTTCTTCATATCTTACCGCAAGACTCGCGTATTATCAGCTCTGGCGTTAACTTCAATTGTTCTGGCCTATAGTCTGGTGGAAGTTTCTTTTCCTTAATCCTTTTTATTAATAACTCTACTGCAGATTTAGCAATATCATCAACTGGTTGAGCCACAGAAGTTAACGGTACAAGGCTATATTTAGCCTCTTCAATATCATCAAACCCGATTACTGACATATCTTCGGGCACTTTGATCCCGCAGTCTCTTAACCCTAACATCAGACCTATAGCTGCTATGTCCGAACAACAAACTACAGCAGTACACGGATTAGGGTTTTGGGCTATAGTATAAGCAGCATTATAAGCGTCTTCATATCTTCCACCAAAAGGAAGGAGCAGCGTTTTATCTACCTCTAATCCATACGTGTGCATTGATTCTAAGAAGCCTTCAAGTTTTTGTTGGCGCTGACCTGCTTTAATACGATGTAGCCCTATATATCCGATATTTCTATGGCCAAGACCTACCAGATATTTAACTGCCATATCCATAGCTTTTTTTCTATCTGTCTCTACTGAATCATAACCAAAATCCATGGTGCCGCCTACCATTACTACTGGTAGTTTCATTCTTTTTGCTTCTGTCATCAATTTTTCTTCTTTAGGAGCAACAACCCCACCAGAGATCCATAGCAATAACCCATCTACTCTAGCTGCTGCTAATGCCCTTACAGCATTGGTAGTGTCTCCTACTTTAAGAAGAAAGTCATATCCCATCTGCTCCGCATATTGACCCAAACGAAAGACCAGTCTACCAAAGACTAGATTGCTAGAACCTCCCCCTGTCATAACCGAACCAATGGTGCGCGACTCCATATTCACAAGGGTTTGAGCATTCAAATTCGGAACGTAGTTAAGGGCTTCGGCAACTTTAAGAATACGTTGTCTGGTTTCATCACTTACGCCAGCACGGCCCTTTAAAGCACGTGAAACCGTAGAATGATCCACACCTACTATTTCAGCAATATCCTTAATTGTTACTCGTCTCATAATTTTTGTACCTTTCATACTGTAGCTTACTCACAGGTGTGAGTTAAATGATAAAAAAATATAAGTCTCCTCTACAGTTATATTACAGTACGGTACATACACCCCCGCTCGATATTATAGCAATCCTACAGCGCAAAAGGCTTATTTATATTTAATATTCGACGTTTTATGAAAAACTCCTTCTTAATTATTAAAATTTATTTAGCTTTAAAAATAACACGCTCCAGTCTTTTTATAATTGCGTTAGCTAAGAGTAGATGGTTAAGCGGCTTATACCCATATGTTAAACTAGGCTAGAATATCAAAACAAGGGCCCTTTTCATTTCTTTGGAGTCCTTTTGGGTTTTGTTAATTCGCTATAGATGGGGATCTAAATTCTTATAGATATATGTGAAAAGCTCTTCGGTAATCACCTTTGATTTATCTTTAGACCTACATTTCATAGAGTTACGCTGTTTCCCTTTAAAATCTAGGTTGCATTGGTCGTAATATCTAGTATGGATTTGCTCACTTATTTTGCATATTCTTCTACAAGATAAATAATTTCTCCACATAGGAAAGTTTAGCTTATTCTAAAGCCCTTACCACTAAAGCCCTTACCACTAAAGACTAGTGACAAGGGCTTTAACTTGTTGTTCTATTAACATCAAGAGAAAGAAAAGGTTAACTATTTTCTATAACCTACTGAAGAGAGTATATCCTCCACTATTATAGGGGTTCCTTTCTTTGAGGAATCAACTGCAGCAGTACATACTGCTACTGTCATCATACCCTCTACAGCATCTGTCTTTACAGGTTTATCTTGGAGAATACAATTGACTAACTCAGCTACCTCTGCACTTACATTATGATTATCTATTGCAACAGGTATGCTAGAGAATGAGAGTTTGTCCTGAAGCTTGTTAGAGTATACCTGAATTGACGGTGAGGTATTATCACTTATTATAGTTCCTTCACTTCCATAAAAGACAGACCTCATGGTATAAGGTCTCTTACAGCCTATGGAGACAAAGACTTTGCCAATTACTCCGCTCTTAAATCTCATGCTAGATATAAAACAATCATCTACTGGCCAGTCTTTGAGCATCATATGGTTTGAATAAGCAAAGACCTCATGTACTTCCCCAGCTATCCAGCGAACTAGGTCAACTGCGTGACAGCCTCCGCCAATAAACGGTTCTCTTTTAATAGCAGGGTCCTTTCGCCATCCACCTACTCCATCAGTTCCTAAGTAATCATGAGCATACTCTGATTCCACGTAAAAGAGATCTCCAATAACCCCTTGATCTATAAGTTTCTTTGTAAGAACAAATCCAGGAGCATATCTACATACCTGACCTATCATGAACTTTACTCCTGTTTCCTTTGAAACATCCAACATCTTTTTGCATTCGTCTACCTTTAAAGCCATGGGTTTCTCACAGAGTATATGCTTGCCACTTCTCATTAAAGCGATTGATTGCTCACAGTGAAGATGATCTGGGGTCGCTACTGATACCACATCTACATCATCCATATTTAATATTTCACGATAATCAGTGATCCTACGGTCAACTCCGTATTTATCACCTAAGATCTTGAGGAGTCGTTCATCTAAATCACAGACTGCTTTAATCTCTATATTAGGGTTTCGTCTATAACCCTCTAAATGTCCACGCCCCATTTTAAGGCCTATAACAGCTGCTCCTAACTTCTTCATAGTAAAACCTCGCTATCAGCGAGAATCCCCTCCTTCTATATCCTCTTTAAAAGATTTAATGTCTCTTTAACTATTATATCCCCTGCATCTACTCTCAGATGGCTAGAGTGTACAGCGCGTAGTGGCTCATATCCGCCTTCCTCAAAAGCCTGTTGAGTAGGTATATACCCAGCAAAACCATTTGCTAACTCTACCACAAAAGTATGTTTAAAAGGAGACTTTTCCTTTATCTCTAACCCAAACTCAACAAAGAGTTCTCCTGGGTTTGTAGCTATAGCCACATCCCCTACCCTTATCACCTGTATCTCTACGGGAAAGTTCTCCCGAATTCCTTCTTTCTTTATGACAGCCCATTCCTTCAAGTAATGTTTTTTATTTGGGGCCATGCATTCGTCTAGCTTGCTATCAGCAGTAGTAAACTCTCTATCACTAAGAGAAAGAACCTTAGACGCTACAGCCAAACTACATTCTGTAGAGGGACTTATTTTACTATGTACTCTGAGTACCTCACCAGCTAAAATTCGAGCGACCTTATGGGTCATCTCATGTCCTCTAGGCGGATTTAGATCCCTATAGTTAATATGGTTCACATTACCGCAAGGACCTGCGAAGAATGGAACAACTAGATCCTCCCCTAGGATACTCCTTAGGTACTTAGCCATATATCCTGAAAAGTCAGGATGGATTCCTCCACCAGATGTACAGTTATGAAGGGCATAATTAACTATAATCGCTATATTTCTGTTATCAAGAGAATCAACACGCATCACTAGGACTTCAGGATCTATAGGTCCAAGTGGTTCGGCATCTTGTACTAATTCCTTCTCAACCCTAAAATTCATTAGAACACGGCCATCAGGTACCTTAAGCCTTCTGTTAAAGGCTATTGTATCTTCGTGACCTGCCCCTGCCCCTACCTTCGCAGGAACAGCGTTCTTTTTAGCCATGATAAGGGCACTAGCTATCTTTCTGATCATTATATTATTATAGAAAGGATCAGGCTCCCCAGCACCGAGGAGAGATTGGGTTACCACTGGTCCTGCATGTGCATGAGTGGCTGCTACTAAAATATTTTCCTCTGGTATACCCACCCTCTCGTGAACTAGCTTCCTAATAGCTTTTATAGGCTCATCGCCAATTTCACCGAGCTCTAAAGAGATTAAACCTAGCTCAGTCTCTCCATCACTTAAAAAGACTGCACTAGCTCTTAAAGGTTCCAAAATCTTATCTGCATATCTGGTTCCAAAAGAACCTGCTAGAGGTACATCTAACGGTGGAGTGATATCCACCATTGCTGCACCAGCCTTTAAATTAGAATCAAATGACATAGTTTATCCCCCCATGTTTATCCTACCTTATGATCTATAGGATCTATCTTGAATTTTCTGCCTTCCCTAGCAGAACGCATTACTGCTATACCTAGGATAGAGCTATCCCAAGCATGGGAAGACTCGTATCTCTCTGAACAATCTTTACACCGCCGTGGAGCATCTTCTCTCGCTTTATAAACATCCAACCCTCCAGAAGCTATAACGCTTATTGGTCTTGAAAAAGAGTTCCAGTTTAGCTGGTCTAAAAGATGCGAGCCTTTATGTACCAAAAGTCCTCCTGATTTCTCTTGGTACCTGTGCCACCTATGAAAATATTTAGAACCTTCTATCCCAGACCATCTTTACGTTACCGATCTCACCAACTTTTATAAGTTCATTCACCTTTGCAAGAGCTGACATGAACCTCATATTATGACCAGCGTAAAGAAATTTACCGCTGCTCTTAGCAGCCTGGACCATACTATTGGCATCTTCAATTGTAGTAGCCATGGCTTTTTCACAGTATACATACTTTCCTGCTTGTAAAGCCCTCACAGAAGGATGGACATGCGCAAAGTCTGGTGTAGCTACGATAACAGCATCTACATCATCTAACGCCAATAGAACATTATAATCTATAAAGCATCGTTCATTTGGCACATTTAAATCTTCTGATGCAGCTTTAAACCGTACCGGATTGGTAACAGCTATAGCTGTTACCCCTATTATACCTGGGAAGCTCTTTTTCATTAATGCTACTACTGCTATGCCATACACCCTAGTACCTATTAATCCTATGTTGGAGACTTTCATCGTGCTAGGTTCACCCTATTTCCATGGAAGACTTCTTCTAATAAAGCCTTAACATCGATTATCATGCCCCTTTGGAGTGATCCATCTGCAATAATAACAAGTAAGGCTCCTTGAATATCTTCCTTCAGCCCTGCTATCATCATCATATAAACTAGCATTTATTTCATCAACACATATGGTTCTACTTGATGCTGATTGCATTGTAGTCACTTTTGAAACCCAAATTAAGATATCCAGGTCATATTGAAGACTCGCTCTTTATTCTCCTTCTTCTGCTTATTTTGAATATGACGTCGAGCTCCGTTAACTCTCTTATGAAGAAGCTGAGTAGAAATATGAAAACTATCTATCACAATAACTGCCTCTGGGAGATACTTTAATACGACTGCCTTAAAAGTTCTTCTCATATCAAGAGATAACAGTATTATAGATATGACCTTTGCTACGGGCAATATCATCTACTCCTAAATACTTAGGGGGCTCTATAGTTCTGTCTGCTATTTCCCAGGTAGCTATTATTATGAAGTCATCCTAACTATTACCTTATTTATAGGTTGGAATCAATTCCCAATGTATCTCCAATCCCTTCAAAAGATTTAATAGTATGGATCTGATCTAACGTTATTCTATTACTTCCTATAAAACCCATGCCATTTTAATCCGTCAGCTTTTTAGGAAATACACGCTTAGAACACACTTATCCGTCATAAGCCGAAGTTAATAAAGAGGAATCCACGAGGCTCCTCAAATAATACACTTAATACTACTCCAATTATAAATCTAAACTCCCGTAAGAAAAGTCACTTTTTTCCTTACAGAACCTATAGATACTCGAAAGTGAAGAATTATGGGGAGCCTATCTTAAAAGGATAAACAAACCAAATAAATTACTGAGTCTCGCACCAAATGTCATACATCTTGGAGAATCCTTTGGTTTCTATAAACCAGCACGTTAGAATCGCATCTCCCATAAGCCTTCTTTAAGCCCTTCGCCAATTTTCTCCCGCGGTTATCTCCCAAAAGTACCCGATTACATTACGATACTAATAAAGAAGTCATCAGTGATGTCAATAGCCTCAATAGCCTCAATAGCGTCAAGTTCTTCAAGGGTCAGAAGCCGATTATAGATACGTAGTTCATCTATGCGCCCAATGAAAACTTGATCGAATTGGAAATTACCACTCTTATAATCAACAAGACCACCTACTGTAAATATGCCTATGTCTCTGATAGATATATTTTCTAAATCTAAAACGGCCTGTGTTCCGTTAGCATAACACCTGAACAACGAAGGAGAAAAACTTATAGCAGCTGTATTAGACTCTTGTTCGCTATACGGTAGGTACCTGATAGACTCTGGGCTGCCATCTTCAACATTTACATTTCCTACAACCTCCCCCGACGAAAATAAACTTATACCAGTCGTTGTCTCATCGCTACGTCCACTTAGACTTCGACGAATCAACCGTACTATTGCTGTGGGATACGAATCTACCTCAAATTTCACCCAAATGGTAAACTCTTTTGTACCACCAAAAAGCTCTGAGTTTACGCGTGGATCTTCGCTATATAAAAAACAATTAGAATCGCCATCAAATATAGCCATACCGTTTGCGAAGATAACTCCACCTTTATTAACTAGCTCTACCCCTCCTATGTCGTCAATAAGAGGATTCTGCTGAGCATTAAAGGTCCAACGATGGACTAGCCCTTCTGTGAAATCAGCCTGGGCGGTCCCAGTAACCATTACAAGCAATAGTAGGCTCAAGACAATATAATTTAATTTATAACTTTTGATTTGCATCGTCATTATCCATACCCTCCTCTAATATTTTTATCAAAAAAATCTGTTTTATATGATAGACAATCAAATTGGTTACGAGTTTCTATTAGATAGTTTTTAATCCCCCTCCTACTAAATTAGGCTTTAAAAAGCACCAATACCTATATAACCCAAACGTGTGTATACTTTAAATACAAGTCCCCTACATAACCCAATAGACACTTAAACAAAAGAACTTTTTCGTTATCTTTCACAGCAAGATTCGCGAACCATCAGCTCTGGCTGTAACTTCAATTGTTCTGGCTGATAATCTGGTGGAAGTTTCTTTTCCTTAATCCTTTTAATTAATAACTCTACTGCACACTTAGCAATATCATCAACTGGTTGAGCCACGGAGGTTAATGGTACAAGGCTATATCTAGACTCTTCAATATCATCAAATCCGATTACCGACACATCTTCAGGTATTTTGAGTCCGCAGTCTCTTAGCCCTAACATCAGACCTATAGCTGCTATGTCCGAACAACAAACTACAGCAGTACACGGATTAGGGTTTTGGGCTATAGTATAAGCAGC
This sequence comes from Firmicutes bacterium UBA5435, assembly GCA_002426645.1. Taxonomy (GTDB): domain Bacteria; phylum Bacillota; class UBA5435; order UBA5435; family UBA5435; genus UBA5435. The sequence goes on from DIRN01000084.1 coordinate 11,848, forward strand.
ATTATAAGCGTCTTCATATCTTCCACCAAAAGGAAGGAGCAGCGTTTTATCTACCTCTAATCCATACGTGTGCATTGATTCTAAGAAGCCTTCAAGTTTTTGTTGGCGCTGACCTGCTTTAATACGATGTAACCCTATGTATCCGATATTTCTATGGCCAAGACCTACCAGATGTTTAACTGCCATATCCATAGCCTTTTTTCTATCTGTCTCTACTGAATCATAACCAAAATCCATAGTACCGCCTACCATTACTACTGGTAGTTTCATTCTTTTTGCTTCTGTCATCAATTTTTCTTCTTCAGGAGCAACAACCCCACCAGAGATCCATAGCAATAATCCATCTACTCTAGCTGCTGCTAATGCTCTTACAGCATTAGTAGTGTCTCCTACTTTAAGAAGAAAGTCATATCCCATCTGCTCCGCATAGTGGCCCAAACGAAAGACCAATTTACCGAAGACTAGATTGCTAGAGCCTCCCCCTGTCATAACCGAACCAATGGTGCGAGACTCCATATTCACAAGGGTTCGAGCATTCAAATTCGGAACGTAGTTAAGGGCTTCTGCAACTTTAAGAATACGTTGTCTGGTTTCATCACTTACGCCAGCGCGACCCTTTAAAGCACGTGAAACCGTAGAATGATCCACACCTACTATTTCAGCAATATCCTTAATCGTTACTCGTCTCATAATTTTTGTACCTTTCATACTATAGCTTACTCACAGGTGTGAGTCAATTGATAAAAAAATATCTATCAATTAAGTATATTACAGTACGGTACATACACCCCCGCTCGATATTACGGTAATTCTACGGAACAATAAGATTATGTATATATTTATTATTCGACGTTTTATGGAGAACTCCTTCTTAATTATGAAAATTTATCTAATTCTAAAAAACATCCCACTCCGACCTTCTTATCCTCGCGTTAGCCAAGGGGAGGTGGTCAAACTTATACTCGTCGGGATATAAATCTTTATTATCAAAGAATAAATTTTCTACCTAAAGTCTTCTAGTGCAAGGAGTATTCTGTCCAATCCTATTCTCCCTCTATAGGTATATACTAATGATATCGCTTGTACCTAAGGATAAAAGAGATAAAGAGCCAATAATATAAAGACTTGATTTTTTGTGCTGTTGTGACCATTAAATAATGTCATTATAAGAACCCAAAGACAAAAGGCTTTATGCAAATCAGAAAAAGGCAGGACTTGTTTCTGGGACTCTTTATTCTTCATCGAAATACTGTAAGCAAAGATATTATCTTGCTAGTTGGTTCTCTAGTATATGCTGGTATTTTTATTCTATCCCCTGCTTTGATTTACTATTATGGTAGGACTAAAAGTTGAGCTTTAAAAGACACCTGTCTTTCTATACCTGATAAGCTCTTGCTTGGCTTCATTTAAGACATCAAGGGATTTGGCAATTTCGATCTTTCGTTCTTCTGTAGTGTTGGAATCCTTTGCTTCTTTAATTAACTTTCTAATTGCTAACCAATTCTCTAGACGGATAGCGCCATATGCGATGCTAACAATTATTGGGTTATAGAACTTCTTGAAAAAATATAAATTGCTTTTATATAACTCCTTTATAATAGCACTATAGTTTTGTTTAGAGCCTTGGCTCAGGTGATGATATACCTTAGCTTCAGGAACCAGAATGAACTTCAGTTTCAGTCTACGGGCACGTTCTGCCCAATCTAAATCTTCATTATAGAAGTAATAGTTCTCATCATAGAGACCTACTTGTTCATAGGCTTGCCAACGTATCATGTTAAAGCCTGTACCTACAAAGGTTACCCTAAAGGGCTTACTATAATCAGCTCGCTTTATATCTAGAATATTAGTGCGAATTCTTTGGCGTTGTCCATTTGGAAAGAAAAGCTGACCGCAAACACCGCTTACATCCTCATGTGTCTCTAGACAACTATACATGTGGGTGACTGTATCCTCCCAAAGGACGATATCGCTATTTAAAAGCATAACGTACTTAGACTGTGGTAGAGCTACCCTAAGCGCCTTATTATAACCTCTGGCAGGTCCCAAATTATCCGCGCTGGCTATTAACTTTACCATTGGATATCTTTGAGTTATCTCCTCTACTGTACCGTCATTGGATGCATTATCTACCACTATAATTTGGTAGTTGGTAAGGCCTGCCTTTTGACAGGATTCTATCGAGGATTGGATGCACTTCAAGACGAGCTCACGGGTTTTATAGGTGACAATCAGAATAGAAAGATCATAGATTTTAGGCATTTCGTATCACCCCGAATTATATTCAAAAGACACATAATTAAAATATTATCATATATAGGTTGAAGCTTCAATAGTCGTTCACAAATATTAGAATAATTCTTTGTATAACTGAAGATAATACGTAATAGCGAGTAGGATATTTACCCTTGGAGCTTTCGCTTAAGCCTATTTAACCTACTCCCAAACTCAAGTTCCACATATTCCCTAGCTCTTCCTCGCAAAGACTCGTCGAACTTAATTGCACCTGGCTTCATAGCCCTTTCACAGATCTCTATCGCTAGCTCATACCTTCCCACCTCTTCTAAGAGTGTGAGAGCCCTTTCATAATGATCCATACCTAGTGAAAAATTCTCACGTATATTTTCTAAATAGAGCTCAACTGCCTCATTTATCTTTCCTTCCTTCTCATACTCTCTAGCAGCATGATAATTAAACATGACTTTAGCATAAGGAGCCCACTCCCTTATATGTGTAAGATCTTCCTCATATTCTTGTACTTCATGAGCTTCCTTCACTGTAATGAGCTCTCTACATGAGTCGCAATAGTAAGCTTTAGTACCTTTTAATACCTTTTGAGCGTTATGGCATAATGGACAACGAAGTTTCTTCTCAGCAGTTAGTATCTTCTTAAGCAAGAGATAGAGCCCTAGCAAGGTAGAAGCAGTACCCATGATTAAAAAGGGAATACCAAGTATAACGGCATAGTTAAGAAAGGTGAGACCTATACCAACAGGAAGAAGCAATAAAAGACCAGCCATGAGAAGGCTCTTCTGATCGTAGGTTTCATACCACTTTTTTCGCTTTTTCACTGTCAACCCTCCCCTGGAAAAGTATTCGTTTTACGTGCGGACGTTTTCTTCAACAGAAACCTTTTTATAATCCGGACATTTTTTATAAGCCCGCCAAGCCTCCCAAGGAAACATATACTTCTGGCAAGTATTATCAAATTCTTTAATATGAATGCAATCGCGACATTTATCAACAACACGTTGTTGATCGCGCCATTTGAGTATGTTATTCACGAACTCTTTTCTTTCATTCTCTTTTACATTAGAAGGGCGGAAACTCATCAAGAGCAATAGGAATACTAAACAAGCTGCAAATCCCTGGACAACAAGAGGCAAGGCATGATCCACTGCCAACACAACGACCAACCCACCAATGATAAGCGCGGCTAGTAGCAGACTCCACATATTATTCGTGCCCCCCTTTTAAGTTCACGCCTCGACACATGGGTTAGATTCCTTTAAATATCCACGACGTCTAGCTTCCTCATTCATATCTTCTATGCTCTTTATGGCTAGTTCCATATCCTTGGTAATCTGCTCTCCCACGAACAAGACTTCTCCATAAGGATATTCGACAGTTCTACCTGATCTTCCTGCCATCTGGATTAAACTTCCCTGATCAAAAATAAAGTTTTTATCAGCAAATAGGACAACTACATTCGCTCGTCTTACTGTTATCCCTCGCTCAAGTATTGTAGTGGTAACAAAGATAGGGAAACGTCCTTCAGAGAAGTGTTTACACTTTTGCGCGCGGTAGGGATCTTGAGAGTGGCTGTACTCTACCCACTCTGACCAACCTGCTCTCTTAGGTCTAATACTAAAGTATTTCTTTAAGGCCTTCCCCGCACGTTCGCTCTTTTCTATAGTTGGGACAAAGATGAAAACCTGAGCCCCGCTAATAGCAGAGCCTTCTATAAATGCAAGAACCTTAGGTGGGATCCTATACACTTTATGCCTATCTGATGATGACCTAGTCAATCTTTCTTTTAAAATAGTAGGAACTGGCAGAGGATGGCCATGGTGTCTGGCAGGAATGGTTACTACTTTTAGCTCATTACGTTTAGCTTGTTCCTTAAGATCTTTGTTAGGGGTAGCAGTCATGTATACAATCCTACCTGATTTCTTTCTAGCCCTTTCTAAAGCAAAATATAACATCCTACTCCCCTTATAAGGATAAGCATCTGCCTCATCTAATATAACTAGATCAAAGGCTTGAAAGAATCTAATAGCCTGATGAGTAGTTGCTAATATTAGCTCAGCTGATTCATCTCGTTCCACTGAACCACCATAGAGGGCACTAACCCTTACTGTGGGAAAAGCCTTCTTTATCCTAGGTTCTAACTCACGTACTACATCCCTACGTGGTATCGCAAAGAGTACACGTCCTCCTCTATTAAGAGTTTCTTCAACAGCACTGAAGACTACTTCTGTCTTTCCAGCCCCGCAGACTGCCCATACCAAGCACCCCACTTCTTTGGGTGTGTCTTCTTGAAGAAAAGCACGAACTAATTCAGATGCTCTATTCTGTGCTGGAGTCATAGGAAAAGAAAGCTTCATCTCTACCTTATCTTTTATACTAGATTCTATTCTTCCTAGTTCAAGAGAATACAATATGCTACAAAGGCGAGAGGTGCCCATTGAATCACATTCTATGCAACTATAGCAATGAGAATTACCACATAAAAAGCAATCACCGTGGTAAAACCCTTTAGTTTCCCCACAACGGTTACAGCGGAACTGGCCAAAATCTAGTGCCTGAACCCCAGGATGCATAGTACATTCACCATTATATACTAGTACCTGTAGGATATCCTCATAGGAGGACTTTATCTCCCCTATTTTTCTAAGTCTGTGGTTTATCTCATGTGAAAATAAGATCTTTCCTGCCATGAGACGCCATATTACATGGAGCTCATAGTCATTGGGAAGAGATAATCCCTGACAATCTGAGAGGGACGCCTCCTCAACATAAAATTCTGTAGGATATTTAAAAGCTATCAGACCTCGTTTCACCCCTCGAAGAAGGCGCCTTTGAACAGCCCATCTTTGCGCTTGAGGTCTACATAACCTTTGTAAAAAGGTCATATTAATTTTAGTATGAAAATAAGAGCCCACTCGCTCCTCACTAGTGGAAATCTTATTTAGAATATAATACCCTATGCCAGCTGGCAAGGGATAGGAGAGGCTCAGGATATGAGTATAACCATCCTGAGACAGGAGCTTTAATTCAAGAAGAATATTTTGTGCTATCCCAACCCTATATTTACTATAGTTAAAAGCCATATAAATTCTAAACTTAGAAGAATCCATAAAAGATCGGGCAGCGGAAACCTCCTGCTTTAGCTGTGAGGAGGAAGCCACCTGCCTCCTTTCTATCAAGAGCGTAGGACTTAGGCGTGGAGCTACTTTCTTGGCATGCCAGGGCCTGCTTTCAACATATTCCAGAGAGCCATGAATTGTTCCATGAACATTTTTTTCTCTTCATCATTAATAAACTCTGGTTCTCCGCCGAAAAGGGCTCTTAGGGCACGATTAGGATCCCTATTTTTATCTATTATGTTCCTTATACGATTTGTATCTGATAAGGTGTTAAGTAAATAGCTCTTAGGCGCGGAAAGCATAAAAAGACCATAATGGCTGTCCTGAAGGAATCTAGAGTCGTTCATTAATACCTTTAGTAGTCTATCAGGAGGGTTAGGATCCTTCATGGGCATCTTCAAGAGAATACTTCTCATAACGCTAGATAATAGAGTTGGGCTATCATCAGGGAAGACCTCATAAGCAATATCAGTCATACGCCTGTTGGCAAGGGCTATCTGAGAAAGATCCTTCTCATTTTGAGGCTCTCTTCTTATCTCATAAATGGATTCGACGCCATCTACTACCTTGATTATTATATCATCGTTTTCAACAAATCCAGTCTCTTGGTACCAATTACTCAACCCTTCTATCCTATTAGAAGAACTTTGAATGGCGCAAGGAAATTCTCCATAGCGGGAATCTTTCATGTATAGTCGCAGATGGCTCTGACGGCTTCTGGGAAAGAAAAAGGTGAGTTCATGATCTACCCGTATGGCACCAGAATCCATCTCTTTGATACCGGGATGTATTCTAAAGACTACATCTTTTATCTCCCATGCTGTGAGCCCCCAACTATTATTATAATCTATAAATAATCCACTGGATGTAAGGGTAGAACCAATAGTGCTCCTAGTTATCTTGGCTCGATCTTCCTCTGTTAAATGTGCCTCAATAGTAGTGGAAAGTTCTTCAATGGTCTTGGGACAACCTGCTTTCTTAAGAATATCAAATATCAATTCTTCCAACGACATCTCCATATGTAGTTCACTCCTAGTTCTCTAGTATAGGCTCTGAGATACCCTTCTCAAGTTCTTCAGTTAATATGGGACCTGCCATAATATGACACAGCCTTTCTTTTAAGAGAGTATTTCTATCCTCTATCCTATTATTCTTTATGTATCCCCAAATAGGCCTCTTATCCCCTACTAGAACCACAAGTTTCTTACCTCTAGTTATACCTGTGTATAAGAGATTACGCATCATCAAAGAAGGCATAACCCACATCATAGGGATAACTATTGCAGGGTATTCGCTCCCTTGGCTCTTATGTATTGAAACTGCATAAGCTAGGACCAATTGTTCCAGTTCGTACTGTTCATATACAATTTCTCTCTCTCCGTCATCCTCAATGAAAGTGACATGTACCTCGCGTTCTTCTGTATCTATACATTCTATAAAACCTATATCTCCGTTGAAGACAAGCTTACGATAATTATTCTTTATCTGCATAACCTTATCTCCTTCACGGAATATGGTAGCACCAAATCTTGTTTCCCTTTTCGCAGGTGAAGGAGGGTTTATAGCCTCTTGTAATTTTGGATTTAAATTATCAACACCTGCAGCGGTCTTACGGACTGGAGTCAATAACTGAATATCCATGGGGCTACGCCCTACGTAATTTGGGAGACGTTCTGACACTAATTCTACAAGCACATCTGGAAGCTTCTCTCTATCCTTCTCTTCTACAAAGAAAAAATCTGTGCCATTAGTATTTAATATAGGGAACTCACCTTTATTAATTCTATGAGCATTCATCACGATCATGCTCTCCTGAGCCTGACGGAATATTCTCTTCAATTGAACTACTTCAATGGCGCCAGAATCTATTATATCCTTTAAGACGCTACCTGGTCCCACTGACGGAAGCTGATCCGCATCACCAACCATTATGAATCTAGCACCAAAGGGTATAGCTTTAAGAAGATTATACATAAGGACCAGATCAACCATTGACATCTCATCTATTATTATTACGTCAGCCTCTAACTGCCGCCATTCATTCCTCTGAAAACTCATGCCCTGGCCTTCACTGTAACTGAACTCCAGAAGCCTATGTATAGTCTTAGCCTCTCGTCCCGTAGCTTCAGAGAGTCTCTTAGCTGCCCTACCTGTAGGAGCTGCCAGTAAGACCTTCTGATCGAACTTCTGAAAGAGCTTTATTATACCATTGAGAGTGGTAGTCTTCCCTGTACCTGGCCCCCCTGTTATAACTAGGACCCCTGATTCCATGGCTTTATTAATAGCCAGGCGCTGTTCAGATGCAAACCTTAAGTGTGTTTGGCGTTCAAGTCTGGATATTTCTTTTGAAATATCTACGTCGAATTTACGGAAATTTGCTCTAGCTAAAGCTCCCAATCTCATACAAAGTCCCGTCTCTGAATAATAAAAAGGGGCAAGGTATACAGGAAGCTCATCTTCAGAAGAAGACCCTTTGTCTTGATTGATGCGTCGCTCTATGAAAACAAGCCTCCGCTCCTCGAGATCCCTTAAAGCATCCTCTATGAGCTCATTATCTACCTCCAGGATACGCGAAGCCTCTTCTATTAATTCGCCCTTCTTGGCAAACACATGACCATCATTAGCAAACTGGTTAAGAACATACCTCAGACCCGTTGCGGCACGCTCTGGCGAATTCAAAGGCACTCCTACGCTTTGGGCTATAGAGTCTGCTGTCTTAAAACCGATACCAAAGACATCATCAGCAAGGGCATAAGGATTATCCTTAACAACTTTGACTGCATCATCACCGTAGTGTTTATATATCTTAACAGCATAGGCAGGACTTATACCAAGACCCTGAAGGTAAACCATAACCTTACGTATCTCCTTCTGTTCTTCAAAGGCCTTGCTAATCATCTGAACTTTCTTGTCACCTATACCATCTATTTCGACTAAACGTTCGGGTGTTTTCTCTATTACTTCAAGGGTCCCTATACCAAATCTTCCAACTATCTTCTTAGCAGTAACAGGTCCTATCCCTTTTATAAGGCCAGAACCCAGATACTTTTCAATGCCGTTAAGGGATGCTGGAATAACCATCTCATAACTACTAACATTAAATTGAGTGCCATATTCAACATGTGTCACCCAATCACCTTCAGCTCTGATAGTCTCTCCTATATTAATAGCTGGAAAAACCCCTACAACTGTTGTGAGATATTCTTTATCATCCCTTTGGATCTTTGCGATTGTATAAAAGTTTTCCTCGTTGCGAAAGGTTATCCGCTCTACAGTCCCCTGGATAACCGCCATTGCAATCCCTCCATCAGTATAATGATATATAAGATTCGGGTCAAAGCAACTATGTGCGGTTTATCCCTTCGCCCTGAGAATTCTCCATATAGGGCAAAGTAGACCCTTCTATTCAAGATAAGCTACCATCTCCATCTCTAAACCAGCACCTTTTGGTAGCCCTGACACTTCCACACATGAACGGGCTGGTGGATTTGATGTAAAATATTGACCGTAAATCTTATTTATAACTGAAAAATCATTTAAATCCGCCATATAGATAGTGACTTTAACTACATCTGACATAGAGGCCCCAGAAGCCTCTATAATGGCTTTAGCGTTCTTCAAGACCCTGTGAGTCTCCTCCACTATATCTCCTTTTACCATCTCACCTGTGGCAGGATCAATAGGTATTTGCCCAGATACATATATCCATTGGCCAGCGCGAACTCCCTGAGAGTATGGTCCAATTGCAGATGGCGCTTTTTCTGTAGATATTATCTTCTTCCCCATTACCCTATGACCTCCCTGATCCTCTCAATTCCTTTTGCACGACCTGTAACCTCATCTACATCAATTAGGACCGCATCAAAACATACCGCCCCTCTGGCCACCTTAAACCTAGAAGGCAGCTGAGTTAAGAACTTCTCTATAATTATCTCCTTTTCAACCCCTATAACAGAGTCTACAGGGCCAACCATTCCAACATCTGTAATATATCCTGTTCCACCTGGAAGAATACGTTCATCAGCGGTTTGTACATGAGTATGAGTTCCCACAACAGCGCTGACTCTACCATCCACAAACCAACCGAAAGCCACCTTCTCGGCAGTAGCTTCTGCATGAAAATCTATAATAATGACCTGCGTCTCTTCGCCGATCTCTCTTAGAACACATTCTGCACTACGAAAAGGACAATCCAACGGAGGAAGAAATACCCGTCCAGAGAGATTAACTACTGCTGCCTTCATACCATTGGATGCTTCAACGATAACCCATCCTTTCCCAGGAGTATCTTCCCCCGGGAAATTATAGGGTCTTAGAAGACGGTTCTCAACATTAAAATAATCATATATCTCCTTCTTATCCCAAACGTGGTTACCGGTGGTTATAACATCCACGCCATAACTGAAGAGTTCTATTGCTGTTTCAGGCGTTATTCCAAAACCACCAGCAGAATTTTCACCGTTTAGAATTACAAGGTCTACAGAGAACCTCTCCTTAAGCTCAGGTAAAAGCTGTCTAACACAATTCCTCCCTGGACGCCCTATCGCATCTCCTACTACTAGTACATTCACCCATGAACCTCCTCGCATTATCTATAACGTTCTAGTCTATAATCTATGTACATTCATATTAAAGACCAAAACTCTTCCATCTTCCCTATATCCCATGAAACTACGTCCATGGGTTGCATCACGCATATCCTCTAGTATGTTCTCGATCATTTCTTCTTGAAGGAGCATGTCTTCCTCTAAAAGGTGCGTAGCGTATTCTGCTACTACAAGCTCCTCTAATTCTTCATGAAGAAGCGCTACTATCAGGGATAGTTCTTCCTGTGTGAGACTATTTACGTCTCTTTCCACCTCTAAAATAGTGATATCATCATATTCCACCTTATCTATACAGACAGGGGAAATCTTTACGTCTATAAGGCTGCTGTAAGCATCCAAGCAGTCCTTTAACTTCTCCTCGAATACCTTGATCCTCTCAGGTGATACCCTACCCCTTAAAACAAAGCTAAGCTTTAGAGTATGAAACTTAGAATCGAAGTTTACCGTGGATACCTCAGGATATCTAACTAATATGGAAGCGAGAAGAGTAACACTCTTCTCAACTTCTCTATCTTCCCCAAATTTAGCTTTCCTCATTTCTCCACCCTCCCAACACATACGCGCACCTCAGCTATTAAGAGTTTATAGTTAAGATATTGAATCAATAACAGAACTGCGTACTTTACTTCGCATAATCCACAGCTCGTGTCTCTCTGATGATAGTCACCTTAATCTGTCCAGGAAACTCCATCTCATTTTCAATCTTCTTAACCATATCTCTAACGATCTTAACAGCTCCTACGTCATCAATAATCTCCGGCTTAACCATTATACGTATCTCTCGTCCTGCTTGAATTGCATATGCCTTATCAACGCCTTCAAAGGAATCTGCTATGCTTTCTAATTTCTCCAAACGTTTTACATATGCTTCAAGGGTCTCTCTCCTAGCTCCAGGACGAGCAGCAGAAAGTGAATCTGCAGCCTGAACGAGAACTGCCTCTATAGATACAGGCTCTACATCGCCATGATGAGAAAGTACTATGTGTCCTACTGCGTAGGATTCTTTATACTTTCGAACTAAATCGTAACCAATTTGAACATGGGTTCCATCTACATCATGGTTTGCTGCCTTCCCTATATCGTGGAGAAGTCCTCCTCTCTTTGCTAAAGCTGAATCTGCCCCTATTTCTGCCGCCATTATACCCGCCAGATGCGCTACCTCTAGAGAGTGTTTCAAAACATTCTGACCATAACTTGTTCTAAAATGTAATTTCCCCAAAAGTTTTATAAGTTCAGGATGCAAACCATGTATTCCTACTTCAAAGATAGCCTGCTCCCCTTCTTCCCTTATGACAGCCTCTACTTCTCGTTGGGCTTTACTCACCATTTCTTCTATGCGTGCTGGATGAATTCGCCCATCAACTATGAGTTTTTCAAGGGCTATTCTAGCAATCTCACGCCTTATAGCATCGAACCCAGATATAATAACTGCTTCTGGAGTATCATCAATTATAAGATCTACTCCGGTGAGAGTCTCAAAGGATCTTATATTCCTTCCCTCGCGTCCAATTATTCTTCCTTTCATCTCATCATTAGGAAGAGAAACAACAGAGACCGTTGTCTCGGCTACATGATCAGCAGCATAACGCTGGATAGCTAAAGAAACTATATTTCGCGAGCGTTTCTCTGATTCTTCCTTAGCCTGGGTTTCTAAATCTTTTATCAATATTGCCAGTTCGTGTCTTACCTCACGCTCAGTCTCTTTAAGCAGGAGCTCTTTTGCCTCTTCAGTCTTTAAACCTGCTAAATTCTCTAGTTCCTCGCGACGCTTCGTTTCTAATCGAGATACAGATTCCCTTAGTTTTTCAACTTCTTCTTCTTTTTCACTTAAGCTGATTTCCTTTTTATCAAGAAATTCATTCTTACGATCAAAGAGTTCCTCCCTCTGAAGCAATCTCCTTTCAATAGCCTGTATTTCTGCTCTACGCTCCCTGCATTCCTTCTCTAGCTCATTTCTAAGCTTATGCGACTCTTCCTTCGCTTCAAGTAATACTTCCCGTGATCTAGCATTCGCTTCCTTTTCGGCATCATCTATTATTTTCCGAGCAGCCTCCTCCGCTGTTTGGATTCTAGCCTCGGCAATATATTTCCGAATAAGATAACCTAAACTTAGACCAACAAAACCTACTAAGACATCAATTATACCTTGATTAATAATCCTCCACCTCCTCCATGACAAATATATAGTTATATCTTTAACACAGATCGGACCTTTTCCTATGATTTCAAATAAATACGGAAACCTTAGAGCCCCACGATTTATAAACACCCTACCTAATAAAAGATCCTATATTTACAAAATCTTAAGTCTTTTACATAAACCCGATAAATAGACGGGTAAGCCCTAATTTAGGATAAAGATACAGGAATAAAATCCTTGGAGATACGATAACCCCCTCGCAAATATTTTATCCCTTTTCCCTATCCATGTCAACAGCTTATATATAGCCTCTTAAATATATAAAATTCTTTACGTTTGGTATTCAGAATCCTCCTCTATTCTTCGAAAGACATTCATGATTATATCCTGGGTGAAACCCCTTCTCTGCAAAAAACCAAAGAGGCGACGTTTTACTCCCTCATCCTCAAATCCCACCTCAGACCTTAACTTCTTCTCAGCCAATTCAAGGGCAACTTCCAATTCCTCGTCCCTAGATATATTCTGCAGTTCGTGGTCTATTAAAGTCTTGTCTATACCTTTTCCGAGAAGTTCCTGTCTTAATTTAACCTTGCCCATAGGTTTTGTGCGCATTCGTAGATCAATCCAGTCTCTTAGAAATTTATTATCATCAACTAAACCATCGAGCTCCAGCTGGGCCAAAACTTCCTCAGATATGTCTTGGCTAATGCCCTTATTCTGTAGTATCTTGAGTAATCCCGCTTTACTCCGCGCCTTACGAAAAAGCGCGTCTAATGCGTATCCCTTGGCCTGAAAAAAATGGTCTTCCCGTATGAGTTCATGTACTTCATCCTCCTCAAGCTTCTGACCCACATTTAACTTAGACGTCAAAAAGATGTCAACGGAGATATCGAAAGAGGAGTCATTCTCAAGAAAGATAGTCACCCTCTTAGGAAGACCTTTTTTTCCTTTAATATTTGTTATAACTTGCTCCCGTTTCATTACTTAACTGTCGTTTTCTCCTTATCTTCTTCTGTCTTTTCAAGTCTCTTAATGGAATAAAGCTCAAGAACCTTAGCCTCTACTTCTTTACATATCTCAGGGTTGTCTCTGAGAAAATCTCGAGCATTATCCCTTCCTTGTCCAAGCCTTACGTCTCCATATGAGTACCATGCACCGCTCTTAGCGATGACGTTCTTCTCTACAGCTAGATCTAGGACGCTACTTTCATAGGAGATACCTTGCCCGTAAATTATATCGAACTCAGCTTGCTTGAAAGGTGGAGCGATCTTATTCTTTGCTACTTTGACCCGTACCCTATGGCCAAACACATCGTCTCCACGCTTTAATGTTTCTATTCTGCGCACATCTAATCTTACAGTGGAATAGAATTTAAGAGCACGGCCACCAGTAGTTGTCTCAGGATTCCCAAACATAATCCCTACTTTTTCGCGTAACTGATTAATGAATACAGCTGTACATCTGGATTTACCAATGATACCTGTAAGTTTACGCATAGCCTGTGACATAAGCCTGGCTTGAAGGCCCACATGGGAGTCACCCATATCACCTTCTATCTCTGCTCTTGGTGTTAAAGCTGCTACTGAATCTACAACTATTATATCTACAGCCCCACTCCTTACCAAGGCCTCTGCTATCTCCAAAGCCTGCTCCCCTGTATCAGGTTGGGAGATTAAAAGCTCATCTACATTTACTCCAAGGTTCCTAGCATAATTAGGATCTAAAGCGTGCTCAGCATCGATAAATGCCGCTATCCCCTGAAGCTTTTGAGCCTCTGATATCATATGGAGGGCAACAGTAGTCTTTCCTGAGGATTCAGGACCATAAATCTCCACTACCCTGCCTCGCGGTATTCCACCAATTCCCAAAGCCACATCTAGAGTTAACGCGCCAGTTGGTATTGCTTCTACATTTAGCTTAGCTGTAGCTTCACCCAATCTCATAATAGAACCTTTCCCATGGGCCTTCTCTATACCTAAAATAGCGCTCTCCAATGCATCAAGCTTTTCTTTATTCATTCTGATCCTCCTAGGACTATATTATTAGGCGACTAATAAGTAAATCTTATATACTTCAAAAGATTATTCTTTTATACCTATGATAAATCTAATACCATACTCAAATTATATAGGAATTTCGTACATAATTCAAGGAATTTGTTATAACTATAAATTATTTCTGAATAGAACCCCTCATCCATTTAAAATTAAGGGTAATTGATGAGTCTTCGTTCTAAAGTAAACCCTGAGTTAAGAGAGTTTACTTTAATAGTATCCACGGCGATTAACCGTAAGCACCTCTCATAGCCCTCATTTACTTTAGAGAATTTGTTTTCCTCATCTTCGTAAGCAAAATGGAGCAGGGCTACACTATAGGGCACCCCATGTGGGACCTGAAGCCCTCTAATGCCAGCAGCACCTGATGTCCCAGCATCCACTATTACGCTTCCATTCTCGTCTGTGACCTTAAGTTGATGATCATGACCGTGAAGGATTACAGGTATTTCACTGACAAAATAAGAGGCTATTTCCCCATTATGAACGGCTAGAATATCTGGAGTTTTATCCCTGCCATTCAAAAGTTCTCTGGTTTTACCTACAACCTCCTTTATATCTTCTTCACTTAAATTTATCTTATCTATCCTCTCCGAAGCAGGATCAGCTATCCCTAATATTTCTAGTCCTTCAATATAGTAAAATTCATCTGAGAGGACTCTTACATTTGAGAAGCTTCTTAGCTTGCCTAGGCTTACTGGAGAATCATGATTCCCAGGAACAAAGATATATGGTATATTTAATTTCCTGATCTTCATGGCTAAATCGATCTCAAAGCCTGTCCCAAAATCCGTCATATCCCCTGTATCAATTATGGCAGTAACTCCAAAAGTAGAAACCACTTTCTCTATAAACTCAAAAGCCCCTATATTATTATGAATATCAGAGATATGTAAGAGCTTTATATCACCATCTGCCATGCCTAATGGCTGTAAATTATCTATATTCTCAAAGAGCCTATAGAGGTTATCGGCCAATACCTGCAACTTCGCGCCTAGGTTATTTCCTCTTGTAATTTCTTTTTCTAAACCGCTCATTACCCATGGGGCAGCTTGTATTAACCCTTTATACTCTGGGCTAGCGAAAGAGTCTATATCATAAGTCCAATAGATACCAGCAATTAGAGAAGCCACAAGGGTTATGCCTAAAAGAGCACCGCCAATCAAAAAATTCAGGTGTTTTCTATCTACTAATACTACCCCTATAAGGCCTCCAGCAACTCCTAATAATAATAGTTTTCTTATAAAAAGGTGTAAGAGCATCTTAGCTTCTGGCTCAAGCATATGAAGGAATTCCTGCGTTGTCTGTTCTGATGTACTCACAGCCTTTAACGGTTCAAGATCTATATTCCTCAATTCCAAAGAAAGCTCAATAGGGATTAAATGAGTCTTTGCTCGAACACTCCCAACTAGGGGTATATTAAAGATAGTATACCCTCCCTCTCCCACGTAGGCACTGGCCTTAAATTCCATCCCTTTTATATTATACTCCAGGGTACCAAATAAACTTATCGCTATGATAGCACCAATAATGGCGAAAAGGATCGGAAGGAATATACTACGTCTCAACTCTATTATATCATTATATTTATAACGAGTATCTCTAACCTCTCTTCTATTTGGACCAATCGGTATATCTCCCATATCTACTCCTTTAGATATTCATAAATCATATCCAGAGCAGCCATGGCAGTTCTAGTCTTATTTGTAAGCCTATCTCCTGGAAAAGTAAATCTCTTGCACTCCACCCTCTCCTTTGTAGCTAGAGCGATAAATACTAAACCTACGGGTTTCTCAGGGCTTCCTCCATCAGGCCCTGCGATTCCAGTTACAGCTAACCCAAGATCCGTACTTGAAGATTCCCTTATTCCAGTGGCCATAGCTATAGCTACCTCGCGACTAACCGCTCCGTGTTCCTCTAAGAGCTTAGAAGGTACCTTGAGTAACTCCATCTTTGCCTCATTGCTGTATACTACAACCCCGCGCTTATAATACTTGGAACTTCCCGGAATATTCGTGAGCATATGGGATATAAGACCTCCAGTACACGATTCAGCCACTCCTATAGTAAGCTCTTCTTCTTTAAGGCGCGTTGCGACCAAATCCAAGAAGTTATCTTCATCAATGCCATATATAAAAGAGCCTACTCTTTCTCTGATCTTATCTTCCATCTCATCGATAAGTACATGGACCTCATCTGGACTACCAGAGGCGGTTATACGTAGTCTTACTTCACCTACGCTAGCTAACGGCGCTATTGTAGGATTAGTCTGCCCTTTTATTAAATCCATGAGCTCGGTCTCTAACATTGATTCCCCTATCCCTTTAAACTTTAAGACCCTTGATTTAATTATCCTGCCTTTTCCAACCTTTGCTGTCAGGTAAGGTACGACTGTTTCCTCAGTCATAACCTCCATCTCTCTAGGGACACCAGGTAATGATATGACTACCTTCTCATCCTGTTCAAATATTATGCCAGGTGCGCTGCCTACAGGATTATATATAAATTGGGCACCACGCGGTACCATAGCCTGCCTCAAATTATTCTGAGACATAGGCCTACCTAACCTCCTAAAGTAATCCTCAACTTGCGCCTTAGCTCCTTCATCTATGATCATATCTACTCCAAAAACAGCTGCAATAGCTTCTTTTGTAAGATCATCCAGTGTTGGTCCAATCCCACCAGAAGTTATTATTAAATCCGTTCTTTTAAGTGCTATATCAATCGTTTCTTTAAGCCTTTCGTAATTATCTCCAACTGTGCTCTTGTAATAGAGGTTTATTCCAAGAGGGGCAAGCTTCTTCCCTAGATATGCACTATTGGTATCAATTATATCTCCAAGCAATAGCTCTGTCCCTACCATTATAAGTTCTGCGTTCATAAATAAGCGCCTAAGAATCCACACCTTTCTATACTCAGATCAAAGGCGCATTCCCTCCCCTCAAAGAACAGTTTTCAACCCCTTCTATACACTTGAAGGAATCGGAAACCATAATAGACTTATTTAGAGAATTCGACGTAATCACCTATTTTCCTTCCATCTTAGGAAAGTAAACCATTAACTATCCAACTATAAGACGCCTGAACTCATTACCACTTATATGTTCATTCTCAAGAAGCTCAGATATAATATATTGAAATCTTTCTTTTTTATTTTCTAATAATGCTGTTACCCTCTTCTCTTGCTCCCTTATTATCTTGTTAATAGTTGTATGTACTAATGAGCGTGGAACGTCCTCTTCGCTGATTACTCCAAGTTCAGAGAGACCAGAGGTGACAATCTTTCTACCTATCTGAGCAGCCTTCTGAAAATCATTGGCAGCCCCTGTGCTTCTATTGCCGTAGTACATCTCTTCTGCTATGGCACCAGCAACTAATACGCATATTTGACCTTCTAAATAATCTTTTGTATAAAGGTAAAGATCATCTTCTGGTATCTGACGCATATACCCTAAAGCTTTACCTCTAGAGGTAACGGTGATAGAAGAGACAGATTTAGGACGTATTTCCTCGCTAATTACAGCATGGCCTGTCTCATGAACAGCTATTCTCATTAGCTCTTCTTTATTAGGTCGCCTATCTAATTTCTCACCCATAAGTACCTTCTCAAGGGCTTCTCTAAAATCCGTTGCAGAGAGCCTGCTCTTCTTTCGCCTCATAGCTATTATTGCTGCCTCATTTGCCAATGTTTCAAGGTGAGCACCAGAAAAGCCAAAGGTCTCCTTTGCTATCGCCTCGAGAACTACATCATCAGCAAGTGGTTTATTCTTGGTATGGATCTTTAGTATATTGAGTCGCCCTTCTTTATCAGGCAGATCTACATTTATTATACGATCAAAACGACCTGGACGCAGTAGAGCAGGATCCAGTAAATCTAGGCGGTTTGTAGCTCCTATCACCAAAGTTCTTATTCCATCATCACTAGTAATCCCATCCATAGCTACAAGGAGCTGATTAAGAGTTTGATCATACTCTAAGTGACTTCTATTGGTCCCTCTTTTACCTCCAATGACATCGATTTCATCTATGAAGACTATTGAGCTCTTTGCACCTTTTTTCTCAGCCACACTACGAGCCTTAGCAAAGAGTTGCCGAACACGTTGAGCACCTACACCTGCATACATCTCGACAAACTCCGAACCCGAGGTGGCAACGAAGACTGATCCTATATAATTTGCTGCAGCCTTTGCCAGCAGAGTCTTTCCGGTACCTGGAGGTCCAGTTAAAAGTATACCCTTCAAAGGTCTGATCCCTAATTCCTTTACTGAATCGATATCCTTTACAAACTCAATTGCCTCTAAAACCTCGCGCTTAGCTACCTCTTGTCCACCAATATCTGAGAAAGTGATACAAGAATTCACTGTAGCGTTCTCACCGCCACCGAGTACTTCAAATCTTTTACCTATACCACGTATGTTGAGGGTATAATAGAGTACTCCACATAAAAGACCTACAGCAAGAAGCGGAGTAATATCGTATCCGATTCTCATTAGATAGACTGTAACCGCTATTACTATACCAGCCGTGATTTCTTTTACCATATATTCCTACCCCCGTTCATACTTGAAGGCTCTTCTTTAGAGGACGAATCTCTATGGATCACTTCATAAAGATAATTCTCCCCTTTATGTAATTGTAAGAAGATCTTGTCGTTTTCAATATAAATGGCGCTTTTATCTACTTCTAAATCAGAGGATTTCTTCTCGATCTCCTGCGCCATATGGGAGAAACGGCCTGTAGCTATAGCCTCTTGAATATCAAAGTGTATAGCATAGTATATTTCCTTTAAAGCTTCGTCTCTCTTATCTTTTATAATGATTCCTGCAAAATCTTTACCAATGTGTTCATTTGAGAGCCAATAGATCTGCTTGTATACATCTAGTAAATTATCTGTCTCTTTTAACATTACTTGGACATAGATTTCCCTACCTTTATGCACAATTTCAAAGTCCTCAATAGCATCAATTCTATCAAAACCCGCTTGAAGAGGTCCTTGCGTTGAATACCTGTAGACTAATCTTTGCCCAAAGACAAGAACTGAAAGGGTCAGAACAAATATTACCACTACTACAGATATCTTTAGCCCCATCACCTTCATATTTAGATTTCCACTCCCCTATAAAACTGAAGTATCATCGCTATGGTTGACATAACGTAATTATACCATACTAGAAAGCTTTTTTCGAGTGTATATACCTTGAAATGTATGTAATCATATGAAGGAAATCCCTTTTGTATGTATTCAAGAAGGAACCGTGGCTTCCTCTTAATCATTATGTATACATTATTATAAAAAACGCCCAATACCATGGACTGGTAGAGGGCGCAGTGGTTCTTAAGCTAAAAACTTAGGTTGTTAGTAGGTAAATTCATTTTCCATATAATCATGGTAAGCGTCTCTTTCTTGCCACATACGGCATGGAGAGATTATTAATAAGTACAGTCCCTCATATATAGCATATGGAGGACGCAGTGCATTTACCCTAGCGATAACTTCAACCGTGGTACCGAATCTACGTGCTAGAGCAGCAAGAGTATCTCCAACTACAACCCTATAAAGCCTTGGAGTAACGGGTATTAAGAGCTCTTGGTCAACAAAGATGACAAATGGCGGTAACAACCCATTAGCTTGTATTATATCCTCATTCCTTACATTAAAGAAAGATGCTAATGATGAAACTGTATCTCCTGCACGTACTATATAAAGAAGTCCACATGGAATACGTCTTGGTCTGGGGGGTGGTACAGGCGGTACAGGGGGATGAGTTGGTATAGGTGGAACGGGCTCACAGCGCTTTCCTGGAATAGCTATGCACTGACCTGGGGAAACACTATAAGGATATCTTATACGATTCGCATCTGCCAGCGACTGCCATGGAATATTATAAGCATGGGCAATGCTCCAAAGTGATTCTCCACGCCTTACGTGATGAATCACTATTGGTATGGTGATGACCTGTCCAGGATAGATGGTATAAGGCGACTGAATCCCATTGATCTCAGCGAGCTCTCGCCAAGATATCTTAAACCTCTCTCCTATCATATATATAGTATCATCAGCTACTACCGTATAACGATACCCACACCTTCTAGCGCATTCTGAAGATGTACTCTCATTCTCTATATCCCATATATATCCTTCTTCGTTTAACTTTTCTTTATCTTCTGGTGTCATAGGCACATACCTCCTTTGACACCAGTATATTCATTAAGAAAAGAAAGTGTACCTTAATAGTTCTTAACGTTTAAAGCATTCTCTTAGGTTAAGGATGGCCTGAGCAGGATCGTTTGATTTAAAAACAGCTGTCCCTGCCACTAAGACATTGGCACCTGCCTCTAGAACAAGAGGAGCTGTTCTATCATCTATTCCTCCATCTACCTGAATATCTATGTTATAATCTCTCTCTATAACCATCTTCTTTAAAGAGCGTATTTTAGGGAGCATAGAGGATATAAAGGCTTGCCCACCAAAACCCGGGTTAACAGTCATCAAAAGAACCATATCCACATCTCTGAGTATATACTCTATACTCTGTAGAGGCGTAGCAGGATTTAATGCCACCCCAACCTTTATATTAAGTCCTTTTATCATCTGAAGTGTTCTATGAAGATGTTTACAAGCCTCTACGTGTACAGTAATGATATCTGCTCCTGCTTCAAAGAAAGCTTGTATATATTTATCTGGCTCTTCTATCATAAGGTGGACATCTAGAGGAAACTTCGTCCTCTTACGGAGATCCCGTACTACAGGGGGACCTATACTTATATTGGGTACAAAGTGCCCGTCCATTACATCTACGTGTATCATATCAGCACCCTTAATCCTTTCCACTTCAGATGACAGGGTACTAAAATCCGCCGCAAGGATTGACGGCGCTATCTTTATCATTTAATATTGCCTCCCATAAGCTATCTTTTATAATCCTCATCAGCCATTTGAATTTCCTCATAGAATTTCAAATAACTTTCATAACGTGATTCCTGAATTTCGTTAGTTATAAAGGCCTCATGTACAGCGCATCCTGGTTCACTCCTATGAGAGCAATCAGCAAACCTACATTCCCCTGATAAACGCGCTATTTCAGGAAAAAGATGGCCCAGTTCTCCAAGAGAGATCCCCTGAAGGCTCAGAGAAGTAAATCCGGGTGTATCTGCTACTAGCCCTTCATTACCCACAGGAAGAAATTGTACCAGCCTAGTAGTATGCTTGCCTCTGCTGATCTTACTACTCAACTCGCCAATCTCAAGGTCGAATTCAGGGTTAATGAAGTTCAAGAGGGCAGATTTTCCCACTCCTGAAGGACCAGAAAAGATAGAGACTTTGCCCTCTAAAAAGTTCATTATATCCTCGTGTCCTTTTCCTGTCTTTGCGCTAGTAATCATAATAGGATACCCTGTATTTTTATATATGGAAGTTAATCTCTCTACTTCTTCCTTTGTAGCAAGATCGGATTTATTGAAACAGAGTGCTCTTTTAAGTCCCGCAGCTCCAATAACCACCAACATCCTATCTATGAGCATTGGAATGGGTTTAGGTTGAGCAAAGGCAAAGACAATAAGGACTTGATCAATATTAGCCACAGGAGGTCGAATTAATTGATTCTTCCTTGGGAGAACCTCTTCAACTACCCCTTCATTCTCCTCTTCATCGACTATAGTGAAGTTTACAAGATCACCTGCGACTAATCTTTGGACCTGTTGACGCAGCTTACCTCTGGCATAACATCGGACTATTCTGCTATTAGATTTTACAAAATAGTATCCACCATGTGCTTTTATGACCCTTCCTGTCATAGATTAACGAAACACCAGCACATAAATGTGCCTGGTTTCCATTTCTCCCTTCCTTTAAGGTTCCTTACCTCTTAGGAAACTCTTCATAGAGATTCCCGTCTATATATACCTTAATATTTAAAGTGCCTGTTCCTTGTATATACTTAGAGATTCGTTCGCCTGGACGATGTAATTCATTATATGCTTCTCGTTCTCCAAAGATATCTGTGGCAACTATGCGTACTCGTTGTCTGCTAGGACCAGGCGGAACAACTATAGCCACCTCGTACTCTTTCATCCACCCAGAACCTGAAGTATCATCTTCACCTGGCTTTATGCTTCCATTGTTCAAAGGTTCTCCTAAACCCCTTGATATCATGAAATCCACTTTACTTCCAGGTTGAAGCTGACTCTCTGGGGGTGGATCCTGTGCCATAACGATCCCTATTGCGAACTCATTACTATAATCCTCAATTATAGAACCTACATCAAATCCTAGATCTTTGAGGACCTTCTCTGCAGCATCTCGCGACAACCCTCTTATATCAGGTACTTTATTAGTCTGTAACTTCCCTTTGCTGATAATTATATCTACATACGTCCCTTTCTTAACTAAAGTGCGTGGCAATGGAATCTGAGAAGCTATTCGCCCATCTTCAATATCAGAGGAATTATCATAATCCTTAGAACCAATTAATAGGCCAGCCTCGCTCAAAGCTATCTCAGCTTCTCGTAATTCCTTACCTAAGAGTGTAGGTACCTCTATCATTTCAGGTCCCTTACTCACAGTTAAAAGGACAGTACGGTTAACCTTAACTATTTCTTCGGGTTCAGGGGTTTGACCCATGACAAGACCATTTGCCACCTCCGAATCATATACCTCTCTCCAGAGCTTTGGTACTAGCTTTCTCTCTTTGAGAAGGCGTTCCGCCTCTTGTAATGTTTTACCTTGAAGATTAGGAACAGCAACCTCAGGTACATAGA
The DNA here is from genome assembly GCA_002426645.1 of Firmicutes bacterium UBA5435. Taxonomy (GTDB): domain Bacteria; phylum Bacillota; class UBA5435; order UBA5435; family UBA5435; genus UBA5435. The sequence continues at coordinate 34,775 of DIRN01000084.1, forward strand.
GAAGAGCAGGAAGCTTTTGGAGCCCCCATATTGCTATAAAAGTAAAAAGTGCAATAATAAAAAGGAAACCGATGACACCCTTTAATATTCCGCCCTTCTTTTTAGTAGTATTCTTACGTTTCTTACTCTGTCTCTTCTTTCTCTTCTCTGCCATAAGGTCATCTTCCTCCATACTCTCAATAAGTGTCACATCACCTTTTCTCTTTACAAGGGTCTTACCTGGCTTTATTACAATAGTATCGTCGCTCACATGATTTACCTGCTCCTCATGTAAACCTTCTTTAGAACTCAAAAAATTTTTTAATGCTATCCCGAATCCAGAGGCCGCCTCATATCGTTTCTCAGGTTCCTTCTGTAATGCACGCATCACTATTTCTTCTAAAGACTCCGGAACCTGAGGATTTAATTCACGTAATTCAAGTGCAGTACCGCTTATATGTTGCAGTGCTGTGGCTATTGGACTATCAGCACTAAACGGTACTTTACCAGTAAGAAGTTCATAGAGTATAACTCCTAGGGAATAAAGGTCAGACTCTACTCCAACAGCAGCGCCCTTGGCCTGCTCTGGAGAAAAGTAGTGTACAGAACCAATTATTATCCCGGTCTCTGTAAGGGAAGCGCTATTAGCAGCACGCGCTATACCGAAATCTGTAACCTTAACTCTACCCTCCAGGGTTATCAGGATGTTGTGGGGTTTTACATCTCTGTGGATTATTCCGTTTTGATGAGCATGGGATAGAGCATCACATATCTGGAGACCTATCTCTGCCGCTTCTTTAGAAGTTAGTGGAGCGCGTTCGCGTATTATCTCCTTTAGATTCTTTCCCTTAACGTATTCCATTATTATATAGTGTATACCCTTTTCCTCGCCAACATCAAATATACTGACCACATTAGGGTGTGACAAACTAGCAGCAGCCTGTGCCTCTCTCCTAAACCTTTCCACGAATTCTTCATCACTAGCGTACTGAGGCCTTAAAACTTTCACTGCTACTGCACGATTTAGGAAGGTATCCCGGCATCTATAGACTTCAGCCATTCCGCCTTCCCCTATCTTTTCCACTACCTCATATCTCTTACCAAGATAGCTGCCGATCTCAAGGATCTGCATGTGAACTCACCTCAAATTCAAAGACTAAGGGCCTTTATTATAACCTTGCGCCCTATAGGAGCTGCAAGGACTCCTCCGTATCCTCCATTTTCTACAACTACCGCCACAGCGATCTCGGGATTACCTGCTGGAGCAAACCCGATAAACCATGCGTGGTCTCCTCCGCCTGGATTTTCTGCAGTACCTGTCTTGCCTGCCACTATTATACCATCTATTTGAGCCCTTTTTCCAGTCCCATATCTGACTACCTCTATCATCATTTCACTGATCTTTCTAGCCACATCTGGTGCTACTGGAGCGTTCAGTACTTCTGAGGGATAAGAGGTTATCCTGCGTCCCTCTCTGCTTCGCACCGATGATACCAGACGTGGTTTCATCATGACTCCGTTATTGGCAAATGTAGAAGCTATCAGGGCCATATGAAGGGGAGTGGCTAAAACCTTACCCTGGCCTATAGAATTCTCTATTAAATCAGCGCGCTCTGCCCCTCCTGGCGGTAATCTACCAGCTTTTACAGGAATGGGAAGCTCAAAAGTATCTAAGAGCATAAATCCCTTAATATATTCATAGAATCGTGTCTCTCCAATACTAGCGCCTATGCTAGCAAAGGTTATATTACAGGAAAGTGCCATGGCTTGGATCAAATTGATTTCTCCATGTTTCTCCTTTTCCACGCAAGTGATCTCATAGCCATTAATTATTTCTCTACCATCACATAAGAATCTATCGCTATCTGTGATAACCTTATTCTCTAATGCAGCAGCTGCTACTACAGGTTTTATAGAAGAGCCTGGGGGGTAAAGCCCCTGAGTCGCTCTGTTTAAGAAAGGGGCATCATCAGATTTTAAGAGTCTAGACCACTCGTCTTGTAAGATATTTGGATCAAAGCCGGGCTTGCTCACACATGCAAGGATCTCTCCGCTTTTAGGATTAATGGCCACTACTGCCCCTTTATTATCCCCAAGAGCATCATAAGCCACTTGCTGAAGGCGGGCATCTAAGGTTAGAACCAGATCATTCCCTATAGTAGGTCTTTTAAAGAACCTATCTAACAATCTGGTATGGAACTTTGTCCCTTTGAGCCCCAAAAGCTCTCCATCGAAATGAGCTTCAAGGCCGCTCTTTCCATATATAGAATCCACGTATCCTATTACATGAGCAAAGAGGTCACCTCTTGGATAAATACGTTCTTTTTCATCATTCGTCTCTGCTAAGATTTCTCCATTTCTATCTAAGATCCTGCCTCGAATGAAATTTGATTCTTTCTGCGCTACTCTTCTGTTTCTAGAATCATTTGCTAAAGACTCCCCCAGATAGACTTGAATATATACTAAATAAGATATAATAATTACTAATGCTACACAAAAGAATATAAAGAGGGACTTTATTGACTTTTCGATAAAGATCACAACCCCTCTCTTGAGGAAATCCCCAGAAGGAATCCTAAGATTATAAAGTTACTAATTATAGAGGTACCACCATAACTTAAGAATGGTAGAGTCACCCCGGTCAGGGGTAAAAGCTTTGTTACTCCGCCAATTATAGTTAATACCTGAAGCGCCAGAGCGCTAGTGAGCCCTGCTGCTACCAGCTGCCAAAATCTATCTTTTACGTGTATAGCTATCTTAAAACCCCGCTCAATTAAGATGATATATGCAATAATAATGCCAATAGCCCCTAACATGCCTATCTCTTCATGGAGAGCTATAAAGAGAAAGTCAGTGTGAACTGCAGGTATAAGCCAAGGTGAGCCTTGTCCCATTCCACTCCCAAAGAGTCCACCTGACCCCATAGCAAAGAGGGATTGGACGATTTGATAGCCTGTACCTGTGGCTGTAGCCCATGGATTAAGCCATATAGCCATTCGAACCTTTACATGATCAAATAAAAGATAAGATAGGCCTCCCCCTCCGATAAGTAAGAGAAGACCTGTTATCACTGGAATAAGACTCGATGTAGCCACATATGTCATCCCTAAAAATGTTCCATAAAAGAGAACTGCACCTCCTAAATCCCTTTGAAATATCAGTATAATCAGGGCTGCTCCCCACAGCAAAAATATAGGGCCAAAGTACCTTAAATTAGGTTTTGCCAAGAGGGCACTGTTCTCTTTTAAAAAGCCTGCCATAAATATAACCAGAAGTATCTTAACGATCTCAGATGGTTCAAAGGAGAAGGGACCTATTGCAAGCCAAGCCCTTGCCCCTCCCGCCTCTTTTCCAAAGATGACTGTGATTAAAAGAAGAATCACAGATCCTATCCCACATATATATTTGTATTTCTCGAATTCTACAATTCTTAGGTCTATTATGCGTACTAAGAAAAGCATTACTAAAAAGCCTAGCACCACCCATTGAAGCTGTTTAATAGCTACAGCAGGGCGCAATCTATAAAGCTCTAAAATTCCTAATCCCACGAGGAAGGAGACTATAGGCAGGATGAATTCATCACAATCCAAGCGCCAAATATAGAGTATACCGCTTAATATAAGAAAAGAAAGGGGTAACCCTATCCCGATAAAAGCCGCTGTATATGGCTCTTCCCATCCTAGGGATGATTGTAATAAGAGTCCGCATAGAGCAATAACAGTCCACCCTCTTATAATCAGAGCTCTTTCTATCCTCCTCTTTGGATTAATAATTCTTTCTTCCATAGTTCCTCCCTTATAGCTTCACAACAACAACAGTTATATTATCTGTTCCGCCTCTGCTACGTGCCATCTCTGTTAGATTATCGCAAATAATCTGAGGGTCTTTTGTCCTCAGTGTTACATCGAGAATCTCATCTTCTCCCACCATGTTAGTGAGTCCATCAGTTGAAAGGAGTATGAGTTCTCCAGATCTTACTTCTTTCTGGATGAGATCTACATCTACTTCTTTCTCTATTCCAAGGGCACGTGTTAGATAATTCCTATGCGGGTGAACCTTAGCTTCCTCAATACTCAAAGTACCATCTTTAAGTAGTTCTGCCACTACTGAGTGATCCTCAGTTAACTGGAATATAGTTTCATCGCGTATTAAATATGCTCTGCTATCACCTACATGACCAATATATAAATGCTTTGCCCCATCGTACAGGGCAACAGTTATAGTTGTTCCCATTCCTGCAAGTTCTGAATTTGACTCAGCTTCCTTATAGATCTTCCTATTAGCATCATTTATAGCATTACATAATGAAACAGCATAATCCTGATTTTGTATATGTTCAAGACCAGATTGAGAAAGAGTCTCTACTGCTAGGCTACTCGCTACCTGTCCAGCGCGATGGCCTCCCATGCCATCAGCTACTATCCAAACCCTATCTCCTATATGGTATCTATCTTCGTTTCTCTCCCTAACAAGACCGATATCAGTTCTCGCTCCAACAAGCATATACCTTCACTCCCTAAACCGTAGAGTAATACCACCTATTTTAATGATATCTCCGTCTTTCAATACCATACGACGACTTATCTTCTTCCCATTTAGATAAGTTCCATTGGTGCTTCCTAAGTCTTCTAACATGGGTCTTCCCTTATCTATAAGGACTTGCGCGTGATGTTTCGAGACGTAATCATCCCCTAAAATAAGATCACATCCATCATCTCGTCCCATAATTAGAGATGACTTAGAAAGCTGTATGGCTTGCCCCTCTTTTATACGTTCGTCACCACTGACCACCATCAATTGTCCTATAGATTCATCTATAGCACCTAGAGGGTCTTTATTGATATCAGTGTACAGGGCGCGCAAAACATTACCCAGGAATATGTACATCCCTATAATAAACACATGCTTTAAGATAAGAGAAAGACCTTCCACTGACTACATCATTCCTTCTTTGAAGTCAATTTAAACCTTAAGGCAGTAGTTCCCATCCTTATAACATCACCATCTTTGAGGAGGTCCTCGCTTATCCTCTCGTCATTCAAAAAAGTGCCGTTCTTGCTCTCTAGATCTCTGATAATAAATTCTCCAGCCACCTTTTGGATAACAGCGTGAACTCTTGAAACATTTAGGTCATGGAGGCATATCTCATTAGTCTCCTTTCTGCCTATATGAGTAGTCTCAGCGTCCATCTTTATATGGAATGATGCACCTTCATCATTTCCATGGATAACCGTAAGAAAAGGTTCTCCTTCCTTTATGCGCTGAGCTACTATAGTGCTTTCAGGAATCTCTTCAGCATTTCTTATTCCTTCTGTATCCTCCATATTATGTGATGAGCTTTCATAAGGGACAGGCTCCCCCTCAACGTCTTCTTCAACGTCAAAGTCATATGAGGCATTCTCTACGAATTTGCTCTCTACCATGAGTTCTCCTGCTCGTGCCTTATCCTTGATCTCTTCAAAGCTTATGCTTAGCTCACCAGTGAAGGAATATCCATACTTCCTCGCTTCTCGCGTCAAGTGTTCTGACAGTTCCTTAATTAATGTCATCCTAATAGGTGTTATCTTCTCCAGTTCCCCTTGTGGTAGGCGCACTATATAATAATTTGGGACATAGATCCTTGAGATACTTATGGTGCGCTTTGCCTCCATCTCCCTACTCAAGACCTTACCGATCTCAATAGGCTGCATTCCTCCTCGAAATCCTTTTTTAAATATACCCTCAACTAGTCTTTCAAAGAAGGCTTCCAGCCGCTCTAGGATACCCACTATCCCACCACCTCTTACAAAGGAAATAATCCTCGCTTCTAGCGAGAACCCTATGTTATCTTACTATAGTATTCCAAAAACCTCCCCATAAAAATACAGATATAGACGGTATACGAAATCCTGCCCTTACCTAGAAACTCTCGTTTTGATATATATTAATATTCGACTGGGAGCATAGAAACTCCTTCTGGTATTGGTATATTTCTTCTATCATCACCCAAAATACACATAAAGGAGAATACCTATATAAAAGTATCCTCCTTTCGTATCTTTAAAATCTGGATAAAAGTATTCTTTGTATACCAGAATTTATAAAAAAACATACTATTATCTAATGTTTAAAAACCTTTATCGCTCCTTTCTATAATAACGCACCTGCCAACCCAAAGAGAAGAAC
>DIRN01000078.1 GCA_002426645.1 Firmicutes bacterium UBA5435
GGATTCTTATACCATGTATAATACATATCCCCTCCCATTCGGGTATAATTTGTCTCCGGTTTAATAACTGATGCAGAGGTAGCACTAGGATTACCATAGTAGATATAATAACCAGCTGTTCCCTCTGCTCCAACATTTACCTCAAAGACAATGTCAGCTTCAAAGAAACCGGGTTTTTCTGATACAGATACTATCCTATACGGAACCTGACTTCCACTTACAACTCTAATATCATGACCTCCGGGTTTCCAAAGGCCTTCAGACGAGATACTAATCTGTACGGGTTCATTCTTTTTAGACCATGGATTGTTATTGCTCACAAGTACTTTCTGCCTATAACGCCAAGAGCTATTCCACCATGGACTAGGATCAGCAGGTCCTTGAGTAGACCAGACTACATTTGACCACCCACTTATATTCCCTGCGTTATCTATAGCCCTTACTCGATAATAGTAGATTATTTCATCGAGAAGATTATAGAAGGTACATGATGTAGAGGTAGTCTCCTTAATCCTTACATCAGAATCAAACTCAGGACTTGAACTTGCTACAGCTTCATAGCGCTTTATTCCAGAAACATTATCAACAACACCGGTCCACTTTATAATATTATGATCCTCTGAGGTTAGAGGAGGCTCTCCTTCTAATAAAGGGATAGATGGTGGTGTAGTATCCATCCCGAAAGAAGCAACTAAAGACCAGTCTGACTCACGCGTACCATTTACTACTTTTACCCGCCAGTAATATGAGCCATCAGGAAGCGGAGCAGTCATGAAGCTAGTATCCTGAGAATATACTAGGCCCGAATCTTGTAGTATATTAGAAAAATCTGGCGAAGATGATATTTGAACTTGATAACCCTCTTGTAAAAGACCTGAACCGCTATAAAACGACCATTCGATCTCTGGTGTAGAAGTATTAACCCATATACCATCTACTGGAGCTACCGTCAATACTAATAAGGATTCAACATATTCGATAATAAGCTTAGGCTTTCTCTCTAAATGATTCGATTCTCTAGAAGTGATCGTTATATATTCGTCCCTTTGCCCTATAGAATTATTAGAAAGATAGATTCCATAGTTAGGATGTGTTCCACTAATCCATTCCTGTACAATCTCAGTTACATCCCAAGTATTCTCTCCGTCAGAATTTACTAATTTACTCGCAAAGGGTCCAGAATATGAAGGCTTATTATTCCATGTGACAGTACTTTCATTCCATTCTTCTGTGACAAGGTTAGCTATATGAGTAATGGCGTTCCCAGTAACATGCGGTTGTACGTAAAGTCGCATCTCTGCAGAAGTTATTAGAGCATCTTGAGGTATTGTAGGTAGATCCCATTTAAGGATACAATTGCAAGTACCATGTTGCCTTAATGCACCTGATAATATTGTAGTACGGGTTCCAAAGTTCGAATTGGGAAAACTACTCTCTACATATGAGTCTATTGTAGAAGATGGTATAACAATACTAGGATCTATTATAACGGGGTATACTCTCTCTGGAGAGAAAATCCATTCTTTATCTGCTTGGATATCTATATATAACCCATCCTGTTCTTCTCTTAAGTTCATGGAGACATCTAGAGAATATACAGGTTCTTCGTTACTATCCAGCATAAAAGGCCTAGGAATTGTAAAAGCTAGCTCACCAGTGGTTTCTTTATATAGTCCGATACTCCCATCCTCTAAGTTCTTCCCCTTTAATCCAAATAGGTTAAGTTTAAAGGTATAAGTATTGGAGGCACCTCGGTCTCTTAAGATTATCTCTTCTTTTAGACCATCCTCTCTTATAGAATAGGCAATATCTGCATCTAACCATAATCCCTGACTAGTTAATTTATTAAGTTTTATCTTCCCTATAACGCCCCGGGTGTTCATAGGTTCAAGTTCTACCCATACATCTTCCATACAAACTCTTAAAGGTGATTGACTGCTTTGACCTGTAAAGACTTGAAACCTATTCTCAGTAACAGCATGGGTAAATCCCTTTGCCTTAAGTTGACCCATATCATTCTTTAATACACCATCTATAGAGAATAACTTTGTGTCTATTTCTTTCCACCAAACTGTCTATTCAAAGGTGGTTTGAGGGCTTTTTACCCTAATCTTCTTTGGTTGTCCAGCCCTTTTTCGACCTATTTCACAGTTCGCAATTATTCCAATCTAACCAAGGTTCCTTTTAAAGTGTCTACTTCAAATTTCTCATATGGTATACGGAGTTTTTTTGTAGTGTATAGTATATACCTTTCAGGAACATTAGAAGGCTCCATGACCGCCCAAACTGTATCATCTCCACTTCCAATCGTTACTATCTTACTTGTACATAAATCAACTTTAATATTTTTCTCTTCACCTGTAGTCAAATTTCTTATGTGGAGATTCGCATGACTATTTTTTTGAAACAGATTAATCAAATCAAGCCGGTATTCAAATTTTTTGTCAGCAGTTATCCTTAATGAATCACTTAGAACTTTTTCAGTTAACCATCCTTCTTTATTAACGCCTTTAAATAAGAAAAATGAAAAATATGCAAGTAATACTACACAAGATAGTAACATATAATAAGCACAATCCGATTTATTCCGATCCTTTACCAATGCACGAATAGAAAACGCTGTCACCAATATAGATGGAATCAATAGATAAACAAATCGATAAGTAGCAATTAAATCTAAAGAACGTTGAAAATTTGCAGTATTCCCCAAAACAAACCATATCTGTGCTACAACACAAATAATAACTGTCATTATCAAAAGAATTTTAAATCCAAAATTCATTAATAACACCTCCTTACTTAGACTTTCTACAGCTTCTGCTGTTTTACAAATCTCTCGCCATATTCCGCTGGTATATACTCTTCCGAAAGACTAATAAGTTGCTAATTGTTTCTTCGTCATTTCACCAACATGGTGCCTTTTACTATGTGGATCATAACGCTCAATGATATCTGACTCATCCAGTAGGCCTTGCAGAGTATAGTTTTTGTAGAGATTCTTTTCCCGCATGACTTTATCAATATGAGCTAGATAGATGAGGGCTACAAACTGAACAAAGAGTTTATCGTCCAGGTTTTCTTCAAAAGAAACCTATGTCCGCCGTAAATTCAGCCGTTCTTTTAGATTACCGAACGCTTTCTCAATGATATCTTTAGACCTATAGATTCGTAGAGCTTCTAGAGGTATACTGTAAGTCACTTCGCTTTTTTGTTTTTCAAATAGACAATGCACATTATGACATCCCTTATTTCTTGTTATAATTGTACCAAGAAATAGGAAATTTGATAATACCCTTTTTAATTTAAATTCAGTATTATCAAGGGTTTAGGCCAATCCATTGTTATAAAAGTGCAGGAATTCAGAATGTAAGAACATATTCATTCTACGAAGAGAATGGGTTTGACCATTTCTTTCTTAATCGTAAACCTAGCTTTCTCTAAAGGTATTCCATTAAATGCTTTTATAAGTAATAAGCCTGGGCCGCAAATCGGATCATAAATTCTATCATTTTCTTCTGGCTTAACAGGTCCTGTTAGAAGCCCTGGAACTTCAGCAGGCGTAAAAAGCACCCCACTTCTTCGCTATCGATTAACCTTGATGGTCGTGGGTCCAAATCTTTAAAGTCCTCAAGAAGATACTTTAATATAGCGTTACGTTCTTTTGTGTTACCAAGGACCATCTTAGAATGGTACTACTGCTCATAGCTCCGCTTCCATTATAACATATATCGCTTCTATGATCTTGTCAGGCTCATCATACGTATAATCCAGAGATAGCTTTTTCAGGAGACCATCAGCAAGTTTCGTAGCTAATCTTTTTGCTGCATTTGGTTCTAGAGCTTCTCTTCTCGTTAAATATTCTCTAGTGATCTTCAAATCTTGGGCTGTCAACCTTTGAATACGAGACCGAACAGTCCCTTCAATATCAACAGGAAAAGAGTTGTAAGTGCTCATATCCTTTACAGGCCCTTTTAACTCAAACTCTTTTTCTTTTATTACTATAGTACCAGCCAGGTAATCACCTAGGCGTTTCCTTTGTGGACTTATAAATGCTACAATAATCCCTATTGGTATAAACTGATCTATTATCCTCACTATATTCCTTATAACAACATCTGAAGTGGATACCGCATGGCCATTATCTGCCATCACTCTTATACCCATTCTCTTCTTACCAGGAGTTCGACCATTCCAAAGCCTCTCAAAGACGATAAAATACCCCCAAAGCATTATAAAATATCCTAATATAAGGATTACCACGCTCCAGTCAGAAGAGAGGACTGGAATTTCGGTGAGTCTTTCTATACCCCATAATAAGAATATTATCCCTCCTACACTAATATGTTGTATTAAAAAATCAATCAAAAAGGCAGTACAGCGAGTACCTAACTCTGCTACTTCAAATGTCACCTTCACATTATCAGATGTAACAATTCTATAATCATGAGTCATCGCCTTAACTCCACCTTTCCATTTTTTAAGTCCCTAAAGAAAAGGATACTTGATATCTATGACGAATAATATATTTATATCACAATGCTTGCGAGGTGACCTCTTTTGAAAAGACGGGATTTCATAGATAATAATAGGGATGCTTGGGACCAACTTGACAGACTCATTAAAAAAGCTACAAAAGGAGATTTAAGCATTCTCAATGAAGACGAACTCTCAGAACTCCTCAAATTATATAGAAAGGTCTTAAATGATATTGCCTATGCCGAGACCCACTTCTCCGATCCTGACCTAGGTTCTTACTTAAACTCCCTAGCAACAAGAGCACATAGCATCATCTTCTCTAACAAATCCATAAACCCACGGAGTTTATTTAAATTCCTATGGAAAGACTTCCCTAAAACTATACAGGATACCTCAGTATATATATATATTTCAACATGTATATTCCTAGTAGGAACGATTATCGCATTTTTAACCGTAGCCTTCGATATCCCTTATCTACAGAAACTCATACCCGACTCTTTGGTGAAAATAATAAATTCAGCAAATATTAATGGCCCATTAAACACTACCCCAGCTTCTCTCTTATCAAGCTTAGTCATGACTAATAATATTAAGGTGTCCTTCTTAGCCCTCTCATCAGGCTTTATATTCGGGTTAGGTCCTATCTATGTACTCTGGCAAAACGGTCTTATCTTAGGAGGCATTGCAGCTATTTTCACCATGGCTGAAAAATCCATAAACTTTTGGGCTACTGTCTTACCCCATGGAGTCATAGAACTTCCTGCCATCTTTATAGCAGGAGCCGCAGGACTTCTAATAGGCAAGGCTATCGTAGCTCCTGGAAACTATACTAGAACCCATGCCTTACGCTCAATTGCTCCCCAAATCTTTCGTCTTATTGGAGGAACCGTCTTCCTACTTATTATAGCTGGTATAATCGAAGGTTTCTTCTCACCAAAACCATTTCCAGATACAATAAAACTAGCCTTTTCTCTGATAACCTTCATAATCTTAATAATTTACCTAACGCGAGGAGAGAAACCCATTAAATGAGCCCTTTACGCTTTAACCCTAAGTAAGCTGTTAAGGTGTCTATTGGAGCATCATACGGACTAGAATCCACAACAATACAACCGCTCTTCTTTAAAAGCTTTAAAGCCTTCTCTCTAGTCTGCATCAGATCTAGTGCAGAAGCCCGCAAATAAATATCGAATGGAATTTTAATCTCTTTCTTAGTTTCCTCTTTAAGTTTAGGATCATTTAAAGCAACTAGCACCACAAGATGCCTCTTCCCAAGCTCTTGAAAGACTGGAACTATCAATTCTGCTGATTCAGGGGTATCTACCTCTGAAAAAACTACAATCAAGGTTCTTCTATTAAGCCTTCTCGATGCTATCTTCAGCAGTTCAGTATAGTCTGTCTGAAGATACTGAGCTTGAATATTATAGAGCCCTATGAGTATGTTTTTGAGATAAGACCTACCCTTCCCAAGGGGTACTAACCCCTCAGTCTCTACTCCAAAAGAGACTAGCCCCACATTATCACCTTTCTGTAAGATCCCATTTGCTAAAAGATAAGCAGAATTTACAGCATGATCTATCCTCTTTAATTTCCCGAGAGAGGTCTGCATTGACCTGCCGCAATCCAATGCTATAAGAACATCCTGATCCCGCTGATCCTGATATTGATTGGACATAAACCTGCCCCGTCGGGCAGTTGCTTTCCAATTTATCCCCTTATATTCATCCCCTATAACATAATCTTTAACACTCTCAAACTCTCTACTTCCCCCTCTTATGCTTATAGGATAAGTCCTTTGTCCTATTCCCCTAGTTATAAGGAGATGGGCCTCATGAGCCCTGGGAATATGAGGATAGACTCGAAGCTCCCATGGTGCTTCTACTTTACCATCCCTATTTATAAGCCCTAGGGGACCACGTGAACGATAGTGTATTGGTCCAAAAGAATAATCCCCCCTATTTTCGGGTATCAACTGATATGTGAAAGAACCAGTACCTTTAGGAGCTATCTTAATGGTAAAATCATGGGATACCTGAATATCCATACTAGAAGGATACTCATCTCTTATAAATAAAATAGCCGTGCGGAAAGAACTATTTTGGACCTTTATAATCACCTCATTGGCCTCTCCTATAGCAAAGACTCTAGGTGTTTCCCTGGTGATAGAGATCTGCTCTTTATAAGGTGCAGCCCTATAATCATATACAAAGATAAAAAGGAGAACCAAATCTACTACTCTTAAAAGTCCAAGACCCGTATCTGTTAGATAAGGAACTAGTGAGATGAGAAAGGTGAAAATAAGCAAAAGATAACCTTTAAATGTAAACACTCAATCACCACCTTGGAACCGCTGTACCTCTTAGTACCTCGCGCACCACATACTCACCTGTAGTACCTTCAATCTCTGCTTCAGGTAAAAGTAAAATCCTATGAGCCAACGCGGGAACTGCCGCCCTTTGAATATCATCAGGTATGAGATACTCTCTCCCTTCCATAGATGCATACGCCTTAGCAACTCTCATACACTGCAACGCGCCTCTAGGGCTTACACCAAGTCTAACACCTTGGTATTCCCGAGTCTTACGAACTATCTCGCATAGGTAACGGGCTAATTCGTCCTTAACAAGGATCTCATCGACTATTCTCTGAATCTCCCTTATTTCCTCAGGTCCTGTGACTACCTGAAGATCATAGGTAATATTAGCTTTAGAGTGTTCTTCTATGATCCGCATCTCTTCGTCAAATGTAGGATATCCCACACTTATCTTTAGTGCAAATCTATCTACTTGAGCTTCAGCTAGAGGATAAGTACCTTCATACTCAATAGGGTTCTGTGTAGCAAAGGTCATAAAAGGAAAATCAAGAGGGTATGTCTTTCCGTCTAGAGTCACCTGTCTCTCCTCCATGGCTTCTAATAGTGCAGCCTGGGTCTTAGGAGGAGTACGATTTATCTCATCAGCTAGCAGAAACTGAGTGAAGATAGGGCCCTTCTCAACCCTGAACTCCACAGTCTTTGGATCAAAGACAGATGTTCCTGTAACATCTGAAGGCATAAGATCAGGAGTAAATTGAATCCTAGAAAATTTTAGTCTCATAGTAGAAGCCAATGCCTTAACCATCAATGTTTTAGCAGTGCCAGGCACCCCTTCTAATAATACATGGCCGCCTGCAAAGAGACCAGCTAGCATCAAGTCTATAGTCTCTTCCTGCCCTACCACTACTTTAGACACCTCTTTTAAGATCTGCATTCTAACTTCTCTTACTGAACTACTCATCATATATCTCATCCGCCTTCCTTAAAAGCTCCATAATGGCATTATCTTTTGTATTTTCGGAAGATATCAACTTACCATATTCCTCAGCGAGCTCCTCATTCTCCATGAAATCCCCGCTCAAGATCTCTAGCACCTTCTTCCTGGCCTTAGCCTTTCTCAAGATCATAGCCATAGCTTGTACATATTCCATCTGGTCTACGACTCGTTCTTTCCCACCTGACAAACGTAGTGGGGGCCCTAGCCTCTTACCTAAAGAGTAGATTATAAGGGCTAGAACTAAAATGTTCTGTAAGAAAAAGAAAGGACTAAGTTTAAATGTATCATGTCTTTGAAGAGTAAAACTTGTAGAGAAACGGGGAAAAGCAAAGATGATCTCTTCTGGAGCTAAATGATGGACTATGTTAGTTAAGAAAATAATATTATCTGCCTCTCCAATTAAGCTATTAGTAGCTATATGAAGGTCAGATATTACAATAACCTTACCACTACCTATATCTTGAGAGACACACACTACCCCATCTCCCTGTAAGTGGATTGTAGCATTATGAGACGACTCAATCACTGAACCACGTTTCGCTATAACTGAAGAGACACCTGTAGCATAGGGACTCTCAGGGTCTGGTAAAGCCCGTGAATCTCCATACGCATCCTCTTCCTTTATCTTGATATCTAATTCTGAGAGGAATGCTTTTGTAGAGCCATCCCTTGCTTGTAAAGCATCTGTCAACACCATTAAATAGTTTCCTGCTCTAAGCCATTCTTCAATATCAAAGGTACCTACATCCCTTCCATTAAGGATCATAAGATCTCCTTGCCCAGATACCCTACGTAAATCGTTCTCTATTCTAACATTATAGCCGATCTCTGAAAGGAGAAGGTAGAAGGCTTTAGTCCCATAAGGTCCTGTACCTTTTGGAGAAAAACGCGCACCTCTTTCGCTTAACCCAATAATTATATATACGACTCCAATGATAAGGGCAAGGGTAATAACGATTTCCATAAGCTTTCTTTTACTCCTCACGCATGCCCACCTCTATCATCAGTTATTGCCTTAAAGAAGTTAAGACCCTCTTGAAAATCCTCCTCACCACACAGGTCCATGCCATACCATTTTCTTTCAACAAAGTCAGTGAACTTAGAAAAAAACCCAGCCATATCTGGAGCTTTCTCAGATATAAGACTTGCATATGCCCTGTCTGTATATGCTATATCCGTTTTTATCGTCCCAGATTCTTCTAGCTTATTAAGGCAAAGTACATAAAGGAGCCTTATTGCCTCCCTATATTCACCTTTACCTGCAGCCGAGGAGATGTCTTCCATAGAAATCTGCTTATCCATATGTATATTAACGCTTGAAAGCGAGGTCTTATACTCATCTATTATAATACTGCCTGACTTTAAAGACTTGACTACTTTGTAAATAATATAGAAGAGAAGTGTGGTTCCTATAACTCCAAGCGAAATAAGGAACCATCTGAAGCCCCCAGGGCCTATAGAATCTAATAAACGTTCTAGGATATAAGATAGGAAAGCACTTAATTTATCGTTAACGCGCTCTATAAAAGAAGGCCGAAACTCGGGTCTAGATAATATCTCGTAAAGCTTTTCTCTTATAATACCAGACTCAAGTGTAGACACATCTATCCCTCACTCTTAAAGGAAGTATCAACTATTTCAGAAGATTCTGTGGCATGGTCGTTTAAAGCATCTACTGCTCTCTCCAAATCAAAGCCCTCAACTATATCTCTTAATTTAAAGTAAGCGACAACAAGGACCACAGCAGCTAAAGGACTCACAAGCATACTGGGTAGTGCACCTATTACTTCGCCTACCATTACACGAGGTAAGATAGGAATAGCGTTCCAACTGAGCCATAATGCCTTGAAAAGTTGCATTATAAACTGAAGCAATGTGTTTAGTACCCATACTATAATCCCAAGAAGAAGCCCAAGACCCATTAATCGCAATTTATTACCTTTTGAAAGCTTCATACTCCTTCGAATCGAGGCTATAGGCCCCTTACCTTCAAATACGAGAACAGGCTCTATGAGAATCGTTGATACTGCGAACCAGATTCCCGGAACTATTAGAAGTAAAAGTCCTATGAAAGAACCAAGACCTTTTAAGACTCCAGCTAAAGACAGTGGGAAAATTCTTCGAAGAATAGCTTTAAATGATTCCTTTACTGTGGCCCTATCTCTCTCTCCTAGATACTCATAAGCTGCTATATGTATCTGAGCTCCATAATTAATCAGATAAGCAGAGGCAACGATAATACTTGTGACTAAAGTGACAATAAACAAAGGAGTCTCAGGGCTTATTAACAAGTTATAGGATAATAACGCTCCAATTAAATTCAGGGGTAGGTATAGTAAAGCCCCGACGGTAAAGAACTCTTTATATCTACTTCTAAAGAGCCCGAACCCTACATCTAAAGTATCTAATATATCAAGTTTACCTACCTTCCTCTTTTTCCGCCTACTATTGTCTGTTTCCTGAGAGACACATGTATTAGTATTCTCTTCATGCATATAGATTCCCCTTCCCGCATAGTTAAAGATATCTTATTCTATATTTCTCCGATAAGTTCCGATTTCCTTCCTAAAATAAATCTTTCGGCCTTTCTTTAACATGTGTCTTTGAAAGGATCCATATGATAATACCAGCGATAAGGGGGATCAAACCACCAAGAAGATAAGCTTCTCGGAAACCTAATCTATAAGCAGCATATCCCAGGATCATTGGACCTAAGGAACCAATCCCTATACCAAATGTAAATAAAAGGCCAAAGGCCCTCCCTCTATACTTAAGGGGAACTCCATCAGCTACAAAAGCATCTATCGTTGGAACAGTAGAACTCATGGCTGCACCTAGGAAAAGTATGGGTAATGCAGGGCTTATCTTAACTAACCAAGGTGTGGTGAACATAGCAATGGCCATAAGGCATAACGCTGGCATAACTATCTTATCTCGCTGCAAGCGATCGCTTGTAGCACCAAAGAAAGGCTGTGCTATAAGACCTGGAAGGTAGTAAAGGGATAAAAACCATGCCACATTACTCCTGTCAATTGATAGACCCTCTTGATAGAAACCGCTTGTTAAAGGATATATACCATACCCTATTATATCGCGAAGCCCAAATACTAAAATCATAGTCCCGACAAACTTCCAAGGGAACCCACTCCAATCAGATACATGGTCTTCCCGACTCTTACTATTAATCCCTTTTGATAGATCTAAAGTTATTATAGTGAAGATAAAGGCAACTATGATCCCTATTCCACCTATGATAATAGATGCATTCTGCCATGGATATTTATTAAATATATCAGCAGTACCATTTGCTAGCAAAGGCGCTATTATATATCCTAGACTTGAGCCTATCCCCATAACGCCAAGGCCTACACCCTTCTTATCTGGCATCAACTCTGTAACTAAAGCCTGAGATATAGGGTGGAACCCACCACCCATGAATCCACCTGCAATGGCAAAGAGCATAAGTAGCCAATACTTTTCAGTAAACCCTAACCCTATAATAGCCAGTCCATTAAGGGCCATGGTAATAGAGAGTATCCTAGTCTTTGGATACCTATCGCCTATAAGTCCAATAGGTAGACTAGACAAAGCATATACCATAAGGTTCAAGGTGGACATAAGCTGCATATGACCTGGGTTTTCTATTCCTAAATCCAACCTCATTTGCGGGAAGAATGGGGCTAGAAAGAGTACTATCATTAAAGCGTGGTTAGCGCCATGCATTAGGGTAAGGGAGATAAGGCCTAGCCAAATACGAAGATCACTTTTCTTTCTCATTGATTTTCCTCTCTATAGATCTGATTCTTTATTTTTATACCTGTAGGGGTTGTTGCAAGTCCTCCCATTGCAGTCTCTCTAAGTTCTACAGGGAGAGCTCTTCCAACTTTAAACATCGCATCTATTACCTCATCAAAAGGTACTACACTCTTTACGTTAGCAAGGGCCAAATCAGCTGAAATCATTGCATTAACAGCACCTGAAGCATTTCTCTTAGCACACGGAGATTCTACTAACCCAGCTATAGGATCACATACTAAACCCATTATATTCTTAATTGCTATTGCCCCTGCATTTAGTGAGGTTTCAGGGGGCCCCCCTGCCATTTCAACTATAGCTGCTGCAGCCATTGCAGATGCTGCTCCGCACTCTACTTGACATCCGCCTTCTGCACCTGCTAAAGTCCCTTTCTTGGCAATTATCTGCCCAATTCCTGCTGCAGTAAATAATGCATTTATCATCCCATCTTCATCTACGTCTAATATCTCTGCTGCTGTAATGATAGTAGCTGGTAATATGCCGCAAGACCCTGCTGTAGGAGCTGCAACTATTCTGCCCATAGATGCATTCACCTCAGCACATGATAACGCCCTAGCCATGACTTTATTAATCATAGTTCCGCATAAAGTCTTTGTGGACCTTGCAACCTTTTTAGCGTCTCCGCCAATGAGCCCACCTACAGATTTAACGTCGTTTTTAAGGCCATATTCTGCTGCTTCTAGCATGACTTTCAATACGTCCTGCATTTCTCCGATAACTTCCTCTTTAGACTTATTAGAGAGTTTGCATTCAGCCTCAATGACTACAGCAGATAAACTCAGTTCCTTTTCTTTTGCTATCTGTAAGAGTTCATGCCCATTATTATACATTAACACACCCCTTCTCCTAACTAGTTTATAACCCTTGCGGAAATTACCTCTGGTATATTTAAAATTTCCTCTATAATCTCTTCTGAGACCTCACTATCTGTTTGAATCACCATACATGCCTCTTCTCCTCTGCTCTTTCTGCTGACATTCATAGTTGCTATATTTATATGGCCGCGGGAAAGGGTACCTGTGACTCTGCTAACAGTGCCATACCTATCATTATGAGTTACAAATAACGTAGGATACTCTGATGTAATCTCCACATTATGTCCATTGATCTTAGTTATAACTATATTCCCTCCACCTATTGATGACCCTGTGATCTGAACTTCTCTGCCATCTAAATAATGAAATACTATCTTAACTGTATTAGGATGTTCATAACCAAGATCAGTCTCTATAAACTCTACCTTGAGACCTTTTCGGGCTGCAATATCAAATGATACCTTTAGTCTCTCATCCCATGGCTCCATACCAAGTACTCCTGCAAGTAATGCTTTATCAGTCCCATGTCCCCTATATGTCTTTGCAAAAGAACCATGTAAATGGAATATAACAGACTCAAAGCCATGGTTAGCTATATTCCTTGCTACCTTTCCAAGTCTTGCTGCTCCTGCTGTATGCGAACTTGAGGGACCTATCATTATGGGCCCCAAGATATCAAATGCACTATACTCTCTCATTAGACACATCCCTTCTCAGAGACAAATTTCATTTGACATTTCGAGATTTTTGGATTATACTATACCTGTATGTCGGGCTGTGGCTCAGCTTGGTAGAGCGCTCGGTTCGGGACCGAGAGGTCGGCAGTTCAAATCTGCCCAGCCCGACCATTTTTTTCTACACCGAAAAATACATTGCATTCATAAACTCTTCTTGGAATTTCAAAGAATTAGAGAGCTCCACATATTCTATAGACTCAGAGAGTTCCACAGCTCTATCACGTTCTTTAATAGATAAGAGAGCCATCTTAGCACCCACTCCAGCTGCATTCCCTATTGATTTTATCCTCTCAAGAGGTATATCAGGTAGAAGCCCTATAGCCTTTGCGCTTTCTTTCCTAATGTAATTACCAAAAGCACCTGTTAAGAGGATCTGGGATATTTCATCATCTTCTGTGCCAAGGACTTCTTTTAAAATCTGTATCCCAGCATATATAGCGCCCTTAGCAAGTTGTAACTGCCTTACATCACCTTGCGTCAATAGTATCCCAGGTGCTACAACAAAGTCGTATCCATTCTCTCCCTCTACAATACGCGTTCTAAAGTTAGGGCCGATCTCTCCAGGGCTAAGTATTCGCCCAGTTCCATCTATAATTCCCGCCTTTAAGAGCTCTGCCATAATATCAATTAACCCTGAACCACATATACCTTTAGGGGGAACGTTATCTATTACCTTGTAACTTATATCATCACCATGGATCTGGAACGCCTCAATAGCACCTGTAGTTCCTCTCATACCATACTTTATCTGTGCACCTTCAAAAGCAGGTCCAGCAGCAGTGGAGCATGCTAATAATTTCTTAGATGAACCTAGAAGTATCTCACCATTTGTACCTATATCTACAACTAACTTCACCTCTGGACTTTTCTCTAAATAGGTGGCAAGACCTACTGCTACAGTATCAGCTCCAACAAATCCTGCTATACTGGGTAACATATATACGTCTCCAGCCTTATTAATACTTATTCCTAAATCTTTCGCTTTAAGGGTCATAGGTTCCTTGGTAACAGAAACATAAGGCATAAGAGCAAGGTTTATAGGATCTATTTCTAAAAAGAGATGTTGCATACACGTATTTCCCACTACTACTACTTCATAGATATTCTCCCTATTTACTTTGGACTCTTCTAATAAATCATTTATTATCTCATTAAGGACCTCTATGATCTTTTCTTTTAATCTTCTCAAACCATAGGGGTGTTCCTTAGCAAAGTTTATTCTAGATATAACATCTGCGCCAAAGTCAGCCTGACCATTTAGACCTGAGCTAACCCCTAATTGACTGCCATGGGCTATATTCATCAAGGTCCCAACTACTGTAGTAGTACCAATATCAAAGGCTAAACCATAGCTTTTTAAGGTAGTATCTCCTTCTTCTACTCCTATGAGCTCCTCTCCTTTTAAGACTGCTGTTACCTTAAAATCATTTCCTCGAAGGACTTGTGGCAAATCCTGTATAACTTCTAGGTCTGCTACTAAATTTCGGATCTTTAAAGTATCTTTTAGACGCTGGAAATCTGATCGTTGATCTTCTAATGAAGGTAAAGGTAGTTCTAAATAAATCTTCTGTATAGAAGGTGATACAATAATAGGTTCTTCCACGCCATGTACTAGGATCTTTTGGGATGCTCTATCATTTATAGAGTCTACTATAACATCTCCTAAGGCTCTTGCCTGGCATGCTAATCTTAGGCCATCCTGAAGTTCTTCCGAGCTCAGATGTGCCTTTTCTTCCTGGGTGGGATCGGAGACACTTCCCCTTACCTTGACCTTGCACTTGCCACAGGTACCTTTTCCTCCACAAGTTGCATCTAAAGAGAGTCCTCCTTCATATGCAGCATAAAGCAGAGTTTTACCGTAGGGGATAATTACATCTTTCCCCTCTCTTTTAAAGGTGACCTTACTTTTGACTCCTCTTTTATTCTCCATAAAAATGGTCTTTCCTCCTTCTTATTATGAAAAAGAATAGGGGCGTACTATATATGCCACCTATTCTCTAGAAAGAAAGCATCGATTATAATAAGGATTGGGCTACTTCTACTGCGCTAGCAGCATCCGGAGCATATCCGTCAGCTCCAATCTCATCTGCATACTTTTGAGTGACAGGGGCACCACCTACTAAGATCTTTACCTTATCTCTTAAACCTTCAGCATCTAAAGCATCTATAGTCGCCTTCATAGCTGTCATAGTAGTTGTAAGTAGGGCTGAAAGTGCTACAAAATCAGGATTATGTTCTTTCACTGCTTCTACGAATTTCTCTGGTGAAATATCCACTCCAAGATTAATTACTTTAAATCCTGCCCCCTCCATCATCATAGCTACAAGATTCTTACCTATATCATGTAAGTCCCCTTTGACTGTACCTATGATTACGGTTCCTATAGGCTGAATATCACCTTCTGAAAGAAAAGGCTTTAGAATATCCATACCTGCATGCATTGCTCGCGCAGCTATAAGTACCTCTGGTACATAAACCTCATTATTCTTAAACTTCTCTCCTATAACAGACATTCCAGCGATGAGCCCTTCTTTTATAATATTTCCTGGATTCTCTCCTTCATCCAATTTGGCCTGAACCAATTCTTTAACCTTCTGTGCGTTTCCCTTGATAAGGGCCTGGGAAATGTCGTTCATTTCAACCATTAGACCTTCTCCTCCTTAGTTACATAACAATTTTAGATCTTTTTTCCCTATTTTATATTCTCACTTAAATTGTATCAAAGTATCTACCCTCTGTCATGCGGTTATCTTGCTATTTTTAGTAGGATCTTGCTTATGTTATGAACTTATCTGATTCCTATATTTGCTAGGAGTTATATTCTCTAATTTTTTAAATACCTTACTAAAGTAGCTAGAATCGCTATATCCAACTTCCTCTGCAATCCTTATTATACTGAGATTAGATTCAGCTAGCAATTTTTTTGCTTTTTCTACGCGTACTCTTGTAAGGAAATCCACAAACGTATAGCCTAGCTGCTCTCTAAAGAGATGGCTTAAGTAATATGGGCTAATATACAGAACATCAGCTAGATCATCAAGGGTTAAATTCTCTTTGTAGTGATTCTTTATATACTCCATAGCCTCTTGTACAACCTTAAAACGTTTATCATCCCTAGTCTCATAGACTATATCTAAGAAGGTATCCAGAACCTTTACTATCCATATACAAATTTCTTCTAAGTCCTCTATCTTAGCTAATTCTTGAACATATTCATAATTTAAACCAAGTAAGCGTTGGAGATTAGCTCCTCCTTCTACAGCTGCGCGTGATAATACTACTAGAAGTTCTAATATGCGAGCCTTCATTATTTCAGTATCAGCTGCGCTATTAAAGATTATAGAGCCTAAAAGTTCGTTGAGTATCTCCTTAGCTCCAGTCCTATCTCCCATACGAACTCTACCTAGGAGTTCTCGCTCTTTTTCAAGGGGGTATATAGGTTCTGGAGTCCTAGCCGTAACATCCCGCAAAGCTTCCTCCATCTGCTTTCGTGCATGGATCTCTTCAGCTAACTTTGCTTGTTGCGTGGTGATCTCTCTACGCTGCATTAACGTTATCATGCTAGTCTTAGCAATATAATTAGCTACCACAAAGAGCATCTCTGCAGCTGCCTGAACATTTGGACCTGAAATTACAGATAGCTCCTGAGCTGCTTCTATGAGGTCTTTAGAGGATATGCCTAGATCTAGGTTCTTGCTTACCAGCTCATTTCGGGCTACCTTATCTAGGTTCCACATAAGTACCTGTCCACACATGAAAGAACCTAGGTACTGCTCATAGAGTACGATAGGTGCAGCCCACTCTATTAATCCAGCATGGCAAAGGAATATATATGGTTCTCCTAATTGAGCAGAGAAACGCCCTCCCTTTGCCATGGACTCTTTGCATCTTCTGAGCCCTTCTTCTGTAGATCTAATGAGATTACAGAATTTACATACCCCGGGACTTTTCTCCGGAATAACCACCAGGTTACCTTCTGGATCTACAATAGAAGCTCCTAAGCCAGTAGCAATAGTAAAGGAATTCAAGAGTCGTTGAAGCATCCTGTTATCTATAACTTGACTCAGGACTAGCTTCTCCTCTTTGAACACAGGATCATTTCCCTCCTTTACCGATCTTAATTAATCTCCCTATCCTCTCTGCTGTATCTGTTACAAGCTCATCTGCATGATCTATTGCATTCTTTAAAGTCATTGGTTTATTTGGTATAGCAATAAGGCAATCAAATCCATTTTTATAAAGTAAAGCAGAGTCCTCTACTGCCCCACCAATTGCTATTACTGGTATACCTTTTTCTTTTGCCACCATAGCAACACCCATAGGAGTCTTACCATTAATGGTCTGGTTATCTAGTTTGCCTTCACCTGTTATTACTAAATAGGCTTCTTTCATCTTCTCCCTAAGGCCAGTGGCTTCTATAACTATATCTACTCCTCGCATCAACTCAGCTCCTAGAAAAGCTACTAGTCCAGCACCTAAGCCTCCTGCAGCTCCGGCTCCCGGTAAATCCTTTACATCCTTTTCTAGGTCACGACGTATTATATCAGCATAATGGCTAAGGGCTTTATCTAGTTCTTTTACCATCTCAGGAGTAGCTCCCTTCTGAGGTCCATAGACTGCAGAAGAACCTCGCGGTCCACAAAGGGGATTATCAACATCACAGGCTACTTGAATCCTCTCTATCTTCTCCATGATCTCTCTACCCTGGCCTAGTGCGATCCTAGATAACCTAGGAAGTGAGCCTCCTCCAAATCCTATCTCTTTTCCATCTTCATCTAAGAGTTTGAAGCCTAGAGCTTGGGCCATGCCAGCTCCTCCATCATTCGTTGCGCTACCTCCTATGCCAATAATGAGATGTTCGCATCCTGATTCTACTGCATATTTAATTAGCTCTCCTGTACCATATGTTGTAGTTATTAAAGGATTTTTCTTTTCTTCAGGGACTAATGGCAACCCAGAGGCAGCTGCCATCTCTATGACAGCAGTCTTTCCGTCTCCAAGAACCCCAAAGAAGGCCTTGACTTTATTACCTAATGGACCTGTAACCTCTTTATATATTATCTTCCCACCAGTGGCATCAACTAGGGACTGTACAGTTCCTTCTCCGCCATCAGCCATTGGGACCTTCGTAAAATGACAATCTTTAAATACCCTCTTTATACCTTTCTCTATAGCATCAGCGACTTGGGCTGCGCTTAAACTACCTTTAAATGAATCTGGTGCTATAACTATCTTCATTCAACTGGCGCACGTGCGCCCTCCCCCCTTCATTGAGCTACATATATCAGAATTATTCTTCATCAACCTCAGGAATCCTCTTTTTCTCAGGTGATATCATTCCTCCTGATATAATCATCTTTAGTCCATCTTCTACACTCATTTCTAAAGAGATGACATGCTCTTCAGGTACCATTAGAAAAAAACCAGAGGTAGGATTAGGAGTTGTTGGAACAAAGATATTTATGACCTTCTCTTCTGTCTTATCCTGAACCTCACCTAGGCCATCTCCTGTAACAAAGCCCAAAGTATATATTCCCTTCCTAGGGTATTCAATCATTACAACTCGCTTAAAGGAGCCCCTCTTTTGGGTGAAGATAGCTTCTGACATCTGCTTTACAGATGAATAGATACTTCGGACTAAAGGGATCCTAGAAATAGTCTTATCCCCAAAATCTATTATACTCCGTCCTAGTACATTGGTAGCAAATATACCTACGAGGAATATAAAAACTATGGTGCTCAGCAGGCCTAAGCCTGGGATACTTATCCCAAAAAGATATGATATCAAATTACCTATGGCTTTACCAAGTACGGCATTTGCGAAGCTATAAGCTAACCATAAAAGATAAAGCGTGATCATGAGCGGCATCAAAACAAGTATACCTGTTATAAAATACTTCCGTATCCTCTTCATAAGAATGACTCCTAACTAGGAATACACCTCCATACAACGCTTTCAACTTACATAATACCATAAAAGCATATATATGAAAAGAGTATGAAAGTACTATGGGTGCATAAAATATTTGAGAT
>DIRN01000004.1 GCA_002426645.1 Firmicutes bacterium UBA5435
AAGCTAGTTTCCGAAATTACTCATATAAGAAAAAGCCTCTCTCAATATGACGAGAGACTCTATCTTTAAAAAAGAACTAGTTATTAGGGCCAGACCCCATTGGTAAATATTTAGATAGGATGGGATACATAGCTACGGTTTGTAAAAGCATAATAACGACAATTGGCAAAACTATAGTAGCTACTATAGTTTTTAATATGGTGAAACCCTGCATTTCTCTAACCCCTATAACCACAAGAAGGAAATACCAAAGTTCCATTACATATCTAGTAACATTAAGAAGGGTCAAGCCCTTATCCCCCAAACCTATACTAATAAAGAGAACTGGAATTATTAAAAAAGCAGGAACATTTGAGAACAAAGTCACATGTAACATATCGACGAAACTACTATCTCCCCCAAGCAACTTACCGATTCCCCAAAGAACAAGGGCATATACCAGAACAAGAAGGACTAAGCGTGCTCCTAAATTCGTCAATATGAATATAAGTAGTCCATTAGTTCCCATCTCACTCGCAGTCTCTTTAGGGATAAGAGCAATATATAAGAAAATCCAGGGAACCTGAGCTAAAACTGTTATTACTACCCCTCTGAGAATCAACCACCTCAATTTTAACTGCCGAAAGACATACGACGGAGAAAAAACCATCCCCACCAGCATCTGAAGTAAATCGGACAACTCTAATACCCTCCCTTATCAGTAGAACCCATATACTAAACCTCTAAAACCAATCCATCATATGCTAAAGCTGTCCTTGGAGGAAGAACTTTACTCACATCTTCATGGTGAAGGTCATGACAAATATGAGTAAAGAACGTCCGCTTAGGAGATAAAAGTTTCACGACCTCTAATGCTTCACTTAAACTAAAATGAGTTGGATGTGGTCGATAACGAAGCGCACCTAATATCAATAAATCAAGGTCCTTCAAGAGCTGGAGAGACCCCTCTGGAATACTACTGCAATCAGTTATATAAGCCATCTGCCCTATCCTATAACCTAATATCTCTATACATCCATGAAATATCTCAACTGGTATTATATCTTGACCGCATATAGAAAAAGGACCATTGATAATATTCAATTCTACTCGTGGTTTTCCGCCACCTAATTGAGTCTCTAAAAATACATAATCAAAGATACGTCTAAAATCTTCTATTACATCCTTCTTAGCATAACAAGGTATAGAAGAGTCTTGGAGCTCATTGAACCGCCGTAGGTCATCAAAACCAAAGACATGATCAGCATGGCAATGTGTATAGAGAACCGAATCCACCCGAGTCAATCCTTCTCTAATAGCCTGAAGTCTAAATTCTGTAGCAGTATCTATAAGTATATTCCCGTTCACCGTTTCCACCAACAAGGAAGAACGAGTCCTCCTATCCCGCGGATCAGAAGATGTGCAAACCCTACAATTGCAACCAACTTCCGGAACTCCATGTGAAGTACCAGTTCCCATAAATCTTACGCGCATTAAAAATTACTTCCCTTTCCTCTCTCGCTTCTTTAAAACTGAAGTCGTTAACATATCTATCTCAATCACATAGGTTCCTGCAAACTTATCATGAAAACACTGATTGTTTTTATCCCAGATAGCTATGAGAAAACCAAGACCAAGAGTGAGGCAAGAGAGGACATAGCCTAGGTATCTAATGGAAGATTTCTCAAAAGTCATTGGCAATCCGTCAGTCGAGACTACTTTTATGCCCATAACCATCTTACCAATAGTTTGACCTTTAAACGCTGTAAAGGTTATATAATAAGCAGCACAAACAAATATCCCTCCAAAGAGAGGAATCAAAAAATGCGCGACAACACTAGGCAAGAGTATCAATATACCATCAACAACAGTGGCTATTAACCTAGAAAGAAAACTAGCCTTCTTCATTGAGAGCAACAAATTACCAGATATCTTGTCTTCAAGATCTTCACTATTAGAAAATCCCTTCTTTGCTAGCTTTTCTGCATTCCTCTGCAGAAGTTCAGCGCGCTTTTCTTGAAAGGATATGACATTTAATTTTACTCCACACTTTAAGCACCTACTATCACCTTCACTGCTCCTATGTCCACAGTTTCTGCAGATTGCCATATGATCACTCCTCGGCGTATCCGTCTTCTATTTCGTACCTACACTTAAATGGAGACTAAACCTTATGCTGTATATATTATAGCATAAAGTAACTTCAAGATCCAGCAAACATTTTAAAGGGACTTTGTAATGCTTTTGTGAGCAGTTCAATGGAATTAACCATATCATAATAGTCTATCATCTCAGAGGGACTATGTATGTACCTACACGGAACTGATATAACTCCAGAAGGAATACCTTCTCGTGTAAGATGAATACTACCTGCATCAGTTCCCCCGCGTTCAAGAATCTCTAACTGATATGGTATTCCATTAGCCTCAGCTATCTCTATTAACCTCTCCCGTACTAATGGGTTACATATAACAGAGGCATCCCTAACTTTAATAGCAGTACCTCCTCCTAATTTAACTGCCATAGTCTTTGCCTCAGGAGTATCGCCAGTAGACGTTACATCAACTGCTATACCTACATCTGGAGCTATTCCATAAGCAGCAGTCCGAGCGCCACGCAATCCAACCTCCTCCTGTGACGTAAAGACAAAATATACATCATTAGGTGTACGACCCACTTTCTTTATTGTCTCTACGGCAACAGCACAACCAGCCCTATTATCCATTGACTTACCAATACCACGTTCACCCACCCATTCAAGAGGTCTATGAAAACCAGCTGCATCTCCAATCTTAACGATCTTCATAGCACTCTCCTTATCTTGAGCACCTATATCTATATACATATTCTCCAGTTTAAGTTTGGAGATATCCTCTATAGGCTCATGGTACACGGTTCCTATGGCACCATTTGAAAAGATAACCCTTTGTCCTATTGAAATAAAAGGGGATACACCACCTATATTTGAAAATCGAATAAACCCATTATCATCAATATGGGTTACTATTAACCCGATCTCATCCATATGAGCTGCTACCATGACCTTAGCCTCAGCCTTACCTCTACTAGCCCGCTTAACTGCTATAAGATTACCCATGGTATCTTCTCGAATCTCATCAACAAATCCGGAGATCTCCTCTTTAATAATCTCCCTTATTCTATACTCATGGCCAGAAGGCCCATAAGTCTCAGATAACTTGCGTAAAACTTCTTTCATTCTCACATGAGGCAGGTAAAGATAAATCCTGCCATTGCACCTCCTTACATTTTTCTTTAAATTCTTGGTAGACCTTTTTGCTCAATACTTTCTACAAACCTCACAACAAGCTCTACAGCATTATTTACATCATCCATAGATGCTATTGAAACAGGCGAATGAATATACCTACAAGGTACAGAGATACCACCAGAAGGAATACCCTCTCTTGTAAGATGGATCTTACCAGCATCTGTACCCCCGCCAAGCAATTGGCGAAGCTGATACGGGATTCCGTGCTCTGTAGCAACACTCTCCAGCCTCTCTCGAATACCTTGATGAGCTATAAACGATCTATCCATAACGGTAATAGCTGGACCTTTACCTACTGCTGTAGAATAAAGTGCTTTATCCACACTAGGAACATCAGAGGCAGTAGTAGCCTCTATAACTAAAGCAAGATCAGGATCAATAGCATAAGCTGCAACTCCAGCTCCCCTAGTACCTACCTCTTCCTGAGTACTAAAGACAGCATATATATTCAAATCAGAATCTCGCAACCTCTTCATTGCCTCTACCAAAATCAAACATCCAATACGGTCATCAAAGGCTTTTCCCTTAACGTGATCGCCTGGCAACTCCTGAAAATGCGTATCAAATGTGACATAGTCGCCTATATTCACGATCTTTTCAGCACTTTTCTTATCCTTTGCACCTACATCTATATAAAGGTCACGTATCTTTAAGATCTTCTTTCGTTCATCAGGTTCTTGTAGGTGAATAGCCTTTGCCCCTATTACACCTGGAACCTTATTCTTTCCAATACGCACAGCCTTAGAAACGAGAACCCTTTGATCTATACTACCAACTGATTCAAATCTTAGAACACCATTATCCTCTATATACGTAACCATAAGCCCAATCTCATCCATATGAGCACATAGCATAACCTTAGGCATACCTTCATTAAACTTGTTGTTAGCAATTAAATTACCAAGAACATCTGTCCTAATTTCATTCGTTACTTCCTTCAACTCTTGGCGAAGGATCTCCCTTACTTCATCCTCTCTGCTCGACACGGCAAATGCCTCAGAAAGTCTCTTTAAAAGCATTTCAATTCCTCCACATACTGCTGATCTATTCTAGCAATAAAAGCTGCTATTAACCTACCTGCTTCCTTAATATCATCCATAGAAGCTACCTCTACTGATGTATGCATATACCTTAAGGGTATAGAAATTAAAGCGGAAGCAACTCCCTCTCTTGTTATCTGTATTGCAAAGGCATCAGTCCCAGCAGGTGTAGGAGAAGCTTCTATTTGGTAAGGGATATTAACCTCACGTGATATATCTACAAAACTTTGAAAGAGTTTCGGATGGACGTGAGGACCAATGCTAATTGCAGAGCCACCACCCATCTGAACTGTATCTCGTTTAGATACGCCTTCCATATGACCATGGGTCACATCTATAGCAATACCTATATCAGGAGTAATCCCGTAGGTACTCACTGTAGCCCCCCTTACCCCTACTTCCTCTTGGACAGTAGCCACAGCATATACATCTACTTGATGATTTAGCATACTAAGTTCCTTTAAAGCCTTTAAGATAACTACAAGACCAGCCCTATCATCCATTGACTTACCTGCCACCATGTTATCACTTAGTTCAACAAAATCTCTTTTAAAGTTAACGAGATCTCCTACCTTAATAAACTTCTTAGCCTCATCTTCTGAGAGGCCAATATCAATAAAAAGCTCCTCAAGCTTAATAACATTCTTACTTTCACCAGGAGACTGCACGTGAGGAGGTTTAGCTCCTATTATTCCGACAAAAGGCTCTCTACCCTGAACTACTACTTCTTGACCTGGAAGTGTTCTAGGGTCCACGCCCCCAACTGTACTAAAACGTAAGAATCCCCGTTCTTCGATTTTAGTCACAATCAATCCTATTTCATCGTAATGAGCAGCCAACATCACCCTTGGAGATTCATTTGTTCTCTGAATTGTAGCACGCTTTAATGCTACTATATTCCCAAATGTGTCCACTCTAACATCATCTGCGTATTTCCCCAAAGCGTCACTGGCTATATAACGTACAGGCCCCTCCTGTCCAGAGACTCCACCAGCCTCTGATAAATGCTTCAGAACTTCCTTGAAATCCATAAAATCACGTCGTCGAAGCTCCAATTTTTCTTAGAAGAGGAGACGACGAACTGCCCCCTTTCTTCAATGAAGACCATATTTGTTAAATATTCGATAAGTTCCATCATATCCCTTCTTAATCAGCATAAATATTTACCTATTCTTTAAAGATACACAATATAATGATCACAAAGATGCCCTTTCATCAATAATTTGAAAGGGCATCCAGATGTATGGCTATATAAAAACTCTTACATAACCATTGCTCCATCTGGTGTATCAACTATATGAAGTATCCTTTCCTCATCACCAGTATAGGCATTGATATATACAAGGAACTTATCTCCTCCATATTCACCTTTAATCTCATATGTGAGTATCTCTTCTAGAGTCTCTAAAGGAATAAGCGTTAACCTTACATCCTCTACCTTAAGCCTATGACTTACAACCTTTAACGCGTCTTCCTCAGTCAACTCAGGTTCGCGTAGACTTCTATCCCTGTGGGACCCTAGATACCCTTGAGCATCAAAACCCACTATATCACCGTTATCTTGAGCAATTTCCAGTGTTACAAGATCAGGGTATACAATTATGTCATTCCATTTATAGACATAATTAGCCACAATAACCTCGCCTTGCTGTGCCGCATAGGTAGGAACCATAGAGTCATAACCCCGTTTCTTTAAGAACTCAGCTCCTTTTCCAAGGGCTTCGGAGACTGATACCATCTTTCTATCAATATCTCTGGTATTAATCATCCATACCACGTGGCCGCCTTTTTTGCTAACATCTATATCTATTATCTCATTTATTCCACCTTTAGTGATTCGAGATTTTGGTCGCATTTGGAACTGATATGAAGGAATATTTCCACCTGTATCGCCCATGGTATCAACGATAAATTCTACGTCACTCTTGATCTCAACAAAATTTTTAGCTATCTTAGAAGCCTCATCTGAAGTGACTTCTTCACCTGTCAATCCTAGAGGTTTAAGCCGCTCCATATGGTCGGAAAATGGGCCATCGTAAATAAGAGTAGGGCCCTCTTCCTCCATTTGCTGCTCAAGACGTCTAAAACCATCATTTATCGAAGTAGCAGTTGCACGCCCTCTTCCAATACTCTTAAGATCTCGTAACTCAGCCCAATTAAACGCACCATCAGCAGCATCACCTTGCATTTGATGGAGTTCCTGACTTATCCTGCCTGCCTGAGCATGTAAAACCTGTAAGTTATCCCAGTCTTTATCCACAATTGGCATACCCTTAGCTGCACGTTTTGCCGATGAATATGCTAAATCTCCAGTCTGGCTCAGGAATTTTGATGTCTGGCTCATAGGTAGTTGTGCTATTGGAAGCTGGCTTAAACTTTCCAGAGCTAGATTAGCTTCACGGGATATGTTTGCCAGCGTCAAAACATTTTGGCTTAGAGAATTAGTGATAAGAGCCTTTGCCAAAAGTACCTCAATTGATTCTACATGTGATACCAGCTCATAAAAAGACCTCTGGTACTGATTTCCTAAATGCACCTGAAGTTGCCGCTTAGCGTTATATTGAGTTATTCCCCAATAACCAATACCAATTACTAAAAGGGCAAATACTAGGAAAGGAATAAACCGCTTTCTATTCACCTGCCTCAACCTCCCATTTTTCTATATAAAACATGATCTCACTTTGCAAATACATGTTTTCCTATACGTGTGACTATATTTCGCGTCCATATCCATGCATTTACAGGCTTTGAAGGATTCCAAAAATATACTGCTCCATATGTCGGATCCCAGCCGTTCAGCGCTTGTCTTGCTGCCTTCAGCGCTTCCCTACTGGGCGCTTTATTTATCCAACCATTAGAGACAGATTCAAATGCCATTGGCTGATAGACGACACCAGCTAAACTATTTGGGAAGGATGGGTGCCGAACCCTATTTAATACCACTGCAGCTACAGCAACCTTACCTGTATAAGGTTCTGCACCAGCTTCAGCAGTTACTAACCTAGCTAATAATGACTCGCTATCCCCGCGACTTACACCGCGTGTTGCTGCATAAGTTGTAGTAGCTTTACCACCTGCAAACCCTAATGCTGCCCAGGTTCCGGAACCTACTACTCCATCTACTCTTATTCCATTCCTTCTCTGAAATGCACGCACCGCGTTAGATGTTTCAGCGCCAAAGACTCCATCTACAGAACCTTTGTAATATCCCCATGCACGTAATCTAGCTTGCAAGGTCACTACATCTGAACCACGGCTTCCCCAATAGAGCGTCGCTTTCCTCTCAGCACTAACTTGATTTCCTTCTATGCTTATTATTGTCATTGCTACTGCAACCACAAAGAAGATCCATAATATTAAAAAGAACCATCTTTTATCTTTTACAATCAAAGAGTTCACCTCCTAAAGAGATTAATATCTCACGCAACTTTATTTTCTTCATCTTTTGCGATTTTATTCGATAATTCTGATACAGTAAAAACTTCTCATTTCGTTACATTATAAATACATTAGAGGAAAATAAAAAGAGGTGATGCCAGGGTTTACCTAGCACCACCTCTTTGCAATAATTATATATAGTTATTTTTTCTCAAGTAAACTAGCTGAGCCGTTATCTAAGAATATAAAGGTATTAGGATGCTTCTTCAATATAGAAGCAGGATGCATAGGACTAATTTCAGAACCTTCGAAACAATCCTTTGCTGCCTGGGCCTTCCTCTCCTCTGGAGCTGTACAAATAATATTCTCAGCCTTCATTATCTGCTTTATGGACATAGAAATAGCTTGTGCTGGGACCTCATCCACAGACTTAAACCAGCCCTCTCCTATCTGCTGTTTACGACAGGCTTCATCCAAATCTACAATTATAAAGGGATCCTCAACTTCAAAGTCAGCTGGTGGATCATTAAATGCTAAGTGCCCATTTTCGCCTATACCTACAAATGCTACATCCACAGTCTCGTTCTTTAAGAGAGCATTTAAGCGTTGGCATTCTGCTTGGGGATCACCAGCATCTCCCTGAACTAAATTAACTTCACCTATATTACCTGCCTTTGAAACGAACCTCTCCTTTAAATACTTCCTGAAACTAGCTGGATGCGTTTCTGGTAAACCCACATACTCATCTAAGTGAAACATTTTAGTCTTACTCCAGTCCATTGTAGAATCAGCTAAAAGAGCCTGAAGAAAATCAAATTGTGATGCACCAGTTGCAACTACAAATGTGGCCTTACCTTTTTCTTTTATAGCTTTTTTAAGTATTGAAAGGGCCTTTTTAGCAGCAGCTTCACTTGTCTCTTTCTTAGTGCTATAAACTTTTACTTCCATCTAACACTTAACCTCCTTGAATTTTATCTAATTCCCCTTGTTGCTTTTGGGGTCCTATACCTGTAAGTTGTAAAAGTACTCCATTATAGGGATTCTACCTTTACTCAAAAACTCCTTCAAGAAATCATGAAAAATTAACTCCTATATACCCCTTTGGTATCTGGCCAATTTGCAATGTATATATATTCTAAGGGTTCCTCTGATATACATTGAATTTCATGAAGAGCATTCCTGGGGATATAAAGAGCCATATTAGGGCCGACCTCTCTCCATTCATCGCCTACCCGGACGCGTCCTTTCCCCTTTAATATAATATATATCTCTTCTTCATCTGAATGGGATGCAAGAGGGGTTCCCTCATCCTTTTTACGGACTACAAGGGCAGCCTCAAGGGTTTCAGTAAGAGCTCTAGGAACGATCATGCGATTCCCACTCCTGGGGTTTATCTCAGCATCTTCAAATTTTACTGCATACATACTATAATCCCCTATCCTTTTAAAGTCTAGCCACTCCACTTTCTCTAGCTGCCTTTGCAACAGTAGAAGAGACGTATTCTACCACCCTATTATCAAATGGATTCGGTATAACGTATTCTGGATCCAATTCATCGGCTGAAATAATGCTTGCTATGGCATGAGCTGCGGCTATATTCATCTCCTCATTTATATCTCTAGCCCGAACATCTAAGGCACCACGGAATATTCCCGGGAATCCCAAAACGTTATTAACCTGATTGGGATAGTCAGAACGTCCAGTAGCTATAATAGCGGCTCCTGCCCTTTTAGCTTCCACAGGATCAATCTCTGGATCTGGATTAGCAAGAGCAAAGATAATAGGAGAGTTTGCCATAGACTTAACCATTTCAGCATTTAGCACACCTGCTACCGAAACCCCTATAAAGATATCAGCGCCTGCTACAGCTTGCTCTAAGGTTCCCTTTAATTTCTCTTGATTAGTCAACTTTGATAGCTCTTCCTTTACTTGGCTCATGCCTTCTTTACGACCTTCATATATAGAACCACGCCTATCGCAGATTATTAAATCACCAACACCAACACCTATCAACAATTTCGCAATAGCTACTCCTGCAGCACCTGCTCCGTTAAGTACAACCTTACAATCCTTCAAGTCTTTCCCTACAACTTTTAAAGAGTTTATTAGTCCAGCATATGATACTACAGCTGTTCCATGTTGATCATCGTGGAACACAGGAATATCTAGTATCTCTTTTAACCTGCTCTCTATCTCGAAGCATCGTGGCGCGGAAATATCTTCTAAGTTTATTCCCCCAAAAGAAGGAGAGATGCGCCTTACAGTCTCTACTATCTCATCTACATCTTTTGTATCAAGGCAAATTGGAAAAGCATCAACGCCAGCAAAACCCTTAAAGAGAATAGATTTGCCTTCCATTACAGGCAATGCAGCTTTTGGACCTATATCCCCTAATCCTAGAACTGCTGTTCCATCTGAAACCACACCTACCATATTCCACTTTGATGTAAGATCATATATTCGATCTTCATCAGCATGAATGACTTTACAAGGCTCAGCTACTCCTGGAGAATAAGCAAGGCTCAAATCATAGGCACTCTTTAATTCAACTTTACTCTTTACTTCTAATTTACCTCTGTTCTTTAAATGAAGTTCCAAAGCATCTTTCTTTAATGACATAATCAACACTCTCCTTAACCTTTTAGTTAAAAGTGTACATCCATGAATCTGTACCTAGTATTTCTTTTACTTCTTCCTTCACTTGTCCATCTAACGATATCCATAACTCCGGTGGGGTAAGGATAAGAGAGAACTTTCCTGCAGTTTCTATCTTTAAGAAGACAGGAATTTCCCCTCTATAATCTAAAAGTATCCTCTTTAAACTACGAAAGATTTCGGGATTCTTTTTATCAATTCCACTCATATTTATAGTTACTGCTCCCGACTTCAAAGGAGCAATTGATTGAGCCATGATCTTCAAAGATTCCTCTCTAACCTCTAATCTTCCTGTAATTAAAAAGGCCTCTTCCAAATGTATATACGAAGAATAGTTCTCATATACGTTTGGAAAAACTACAACTTCTACGCTTTCAGTTAAATCTTCAAGGGTTAAGAAACACATGTTTTTACCAGACTTTGTCACTAAAGCCCGTACGTTACGTAATAATCCTCCTACAGTAACGTTTGAGCCATCTTCGCATGAACTTAATTCAGCCATAGACATACTGGTGAGAGCCTCAAGTAGATCTCTCATTCCCTCTAAAGGGTGACCGCTCACATAGATCCCTAATAGTTCTCTCTCCATGTGGAGGAGGTCCTCTTTAGAGAGTTCAGGAAGAACAGGAAGTTCAGGTTCTCTATCACGAATTGATATGCCTCCATTACCCACCAGATCAAAGAGGGACCTTTGTTTACTCGCTCTCTCACGTTGCAAACGTGCTCCCCTTTCAATAGCAAGTTCATATACAGCAAGGAGCTGTGCCCTATGACCCTGAAGAGAGTCAAGTGCTCCTACTTTAATTAAACTTTCAAGAGCTTTCTTATTGACCTGACCTGTATCAACCTTCTCACAAAGATCAAATATACTAGTAAACTTGCCTTTTTCTCGCCTAGCAGTAATTATCGCGTTAACAGCACCCTCTCCAACATTCTTCACTGCACTTAGACCAAACCTGATCTCTTTATCTTTTACCACCGTAAAGTCGCCTAAGCTCTCATTAACATCAGGACCAAATATCTTAAATCCGTCTCGTCTGCATTCTTCTATATATGAAGCTATCTTAGGATAGTTATTCTTCTCCCGAGTTAATACAGCTGCCATAAATTCAGTTGGATAGTGAGAACGTAAATATGCTGTTTCATAAGCGATCCTAGCATAAGCAGCAGCATGAGACTTATTAAATCCGTATCCTGAAAAGTATTCCATAAGCTCAAAGATACTCTCAGCCACACCAAGATCTATGCCTTTTACCCTACACCCCTTTAGAAAGCGTTCTTTCATAGCGGCAAGGGCCTCAGGCTCTTTCTTAGCCATACCTCTCCTCAATTGATCAGCCTCTCCTAGACTAAACCCTGCAAGAGCACTTGCTACCTGCATAACTTGCTCCTGATAGAGCATGATCCCATAGGTTTCTTTTAGTATAGGGATAAGACTGGGATGAGGATATTCTACTTTAGCATCAAAGTTCTTACGTTGAACATATTCAGGTGCCATGGCGGCAGGCCCTGGTCTCACCAGAGCAACAGTAGCAATTAAGTCCTCAAAGATACTGGGTTTAACATCTCTGAGGGTACGTTTACCTAGTTCTGAAGAGAGTTGAAAGACCCCACTAGTATCCCCTTTTGCTAAAAGCTCATATGTTGCTGAATCATCTAGAGGAATAGCATCTAAGTCTAGCTCAATACCTTTTGTCTTTCTTATGATCATAACCGTACGATCTATTACAGATAACTCTTCTACGCCAAGGAAATCCATCTTTAAAAGCCCTATATCTTCTATATCTCGCATAGGGTATTGAGTAATAGCCACATTACCATCATTAGGTCTCTGAAGAGGAACTAGATTAACCAGAGGCTCACGAGATATCACTACTCCTGACGCATGCGTAGAAGAATGACGTGGTAACCCTTCAATAGCAACAGCTACCTTTATTAGCTCTCTTAACTCTTCATCGTCAGAAAGAACTTCTTCTAAGTCTCTGAGTACGCTCTCATCTCCAGATAAACTAGCACCTTGGGGTATTAACTTGGCGATCTTATCCACCTGGGAGATAGGAATGTTCATGGCTCTACCAACATCACGTATAGCTCCTCGTGCTGCCATTGTACCAAAAGTAATTATCTGCGCCACGCGATCTTGACCATACTTCTCCATAACATATTTTATGATCTCATCTCGTCCCTCAGGGGCAAAATCAATATCTATATCTGGCATGCTCACCCGTTCTGGATTTAAAAATCTCTCAAAGAGAAGATTATATTTCAAAGGATCTATATTTGTAATCCCTAGGACATATGCCACTAAGCTACCAACAGCAGAACCCCTTCCAGGGCCAACAGAGATACCCCTATTGTGGGCAGCATTTACAAAATCCTGCACTATAAGAAAATAGCCAGAATAGCCCATATTTCCTATTACTGAAAGTTCATACTCGAGACGTGCTTTTGCTTCATCTGAAGGAAAAGCATATCGTCTATTAAGCCCTTCATAACAGGAATGCACCAGATACTCATGGACATTATAACCATCAGGGACCTGGTAATCGGGGAAATGTAGCTCACCTAAGGATAACTGGTAATCACATTCTTCTGCTATTCTCAACGTATTTTCCAAGGCCTCAGGTATATAAGAGAAAAGTCGTCTCATCTCTTGAGAACTCTTAAAGTAGAATTGATCTGTAGGGAACCTTAAACGTCTTTCATCATTGATTGTCTTCCCTGTTTGAATTGCAAGGAGTATATCATGAATCTTAGCATCCTCTCCTGTCATGTAATGTACATCATTAGTAGCTACTAGAGGAATAGAAGATTCTTTAGCTATACGGATAAGCCCCTCATTTATTCTTCCCTGTTCAATAAGGCCGTGATCCTGTACTTCTAGATAGAATCCGTCCTTACCAAAGATATCTTGATACTCAAAGGCCAAGGCTTGGGCTTCGTCATATCTATTATCCAAAAGAGCTCTAGGTATCTGTCCAGCTAAACATCCACTAAGTGCTATCAATCCCTCGGAGCATTCGCATAGTAGATCCATGTCCACTCTAGGCTTATAATAAAAACCGCTCAAAGAGGCTTCTGTTACCAGCCTCATAAGATTACGGTAGCCAGAAGCATCCTTAACCAAGAGAGTCAGATGATACATATCATCATCGCGTTTAGGTTCTCTGTCGGTCCTATGTCTCGGAGCAACGTATACCTCACAACCAATTATGCCCTTGAGTCCAGTTTCCTTTGCAGCTTTATAAAATTGTACAACCCCATACATTGTACCATGATCAGTAATAGCAAGAGCAGGCATACCTTCTTCAAGAGCAGCATGTATTAAGGACTCTATTCTACAAGCTCCATCTAAGAGGCTATATTCGCTATGAGTATGCAAATGCACAAAGCTCACTGGCTCTCCTCTTCCTTTCGCTCTCTCCATTCTTCTTCAGAAATAAGTACCACTCTAGGTTTACTTCCCTCATGTGGGCCAACTATTCCTCTATCTTCCATCATATCAATGAGACGAGCTGCGCGTGTATATCCAATTCGCAAGCGACGTTGAAGCATTGAAGCAGATGCCTGTCCGCTCTGTAGTACCAATTCTATCGCATCATCAAAGAGTTCATCGTGGAACTCCTCTGTTGAAGCTGCTACCTCCTCTAAACTTATACTCGTTTCAGCCTGCGGTTGGCTCTGCCCCTTTAAGAATTCCACTAACCGTTCAATCTCTTTATCAGTTATAAGTGCGCCTTGAACCCTAGTTATCTTAGAAGCGCCCATAGGATGGAAAAGCATATCCCCTTTTCCCAGAAGTCGTTCTGCCCCACCAGAATCAAGAATGATTCTAGAGTCTACTGCACTTGATACAGCAAAGGCTATGCGTGACGGTATATTCGCCTTTATAAGACCAGTTATAACGTCAGTGGAAGGACGTTGAGTCGCAAGAACCAAATGAATACCAGCTGCTCGCGCTTTCTGAGCCAGCCTACATATAGCATCCTCTACATCTCCTGGAGCAACCATCATAAGATCAGCTAACTCATCTATAATCACCACGATATATGGGAAAAATTCAGGTTTCTCCTCTTCTATAGTAGGTTCCGTCGCCCCTTCATCAACTTCCTCTTTGAGGCTCTCTGTCTCTTCAGCCATCATCATTGAAAGTGCCCAGCGATTATGGGATTCAATATTCCTTGACTTTGATTTAGCAAACATCTTATACCTGCGATCCATCTCCTTTACGACCCAGCTCAACGTAAGCGCAGCCTTCTTCGGATCCGTCACAACAGGTGTCAAAAGGTGAGGAATGCCATTGTAAATTGAAAGTTCCACTACCTTAGGGTCTATCATGATGAATTTCACTATATCTGGTGAGGACTTAAAGAGAAGACTAGATATTATCATATTCATACAAACGCTCTTACCAGAACCAGTAGCTCCTGCAACCAGAAGATGAACCATTTCCTTAAGATCCGCTACCACTGTTTCACCTGCTATATCTCTTCCAAGTGCCATAAGCAAGGGATTCTTAGAATTACGGAACTTAGAAGATTCTAAGATCTCCCTGGCATATACTGTAGTACTCCTCTTATTGGGCACCTCAATCCCTATAACTGATTTCCCAGGGATAGGTGCTTCAATGCGTATATCAGGAGCAGCTAAAGACAGAGCAAGATCATCTGCTAAACTTACTATCCGCGAGACCTTAACCCCTGGAGCAGGTTGGACCTCATATCGCGTTACCACAGGTCCCCTTGTTACCTCAACTACATTTATGTTAATGGCAAAATTTTTAAATGTCTCTACAAGTAGCTCACTCTGGTCAACTTCACTCTCTTTGCTCCGGATAGTAGGAGAAGCATTGAGAAAAGTAAGGGGGGGCACAGAGTAATCGCTCTTTGGCTCTATGAGCTTAAGCTGTTCCAACGTGACAGCAGATGATGACACATTCGTACTTTCTTCCTTTTTCGTCCGTGTCTCACTGGTATCTATACCTACAGTAACTGTATCTTCTTTCGTCTCTCTTCGGCTTCTTCTACCTTTAGACTTACTTTTCTTAGGTTGGTCTTGCAGTTGAGAATAGGATTCTTCTCTTGAAACCTCTCTTTGATTTATAACCTCATCATCTGGGAAGAACGAAAGTCCTTTCTCAGCTAAACGAAGGAATCCAGAACCTATGCCTTTTACTCCTCTCCATATAGCGTAAAAAAACGACATAATACCAGAACCTATACGTTTTAAAAAAACGCTTATAGCAAGAACTAAAGGAACATCTAGCATAAGTATTAACGATATTAAAGTGACTGAAACTAACAATACATACGTTCCTACTTCTCCGAATGCATCTAAAAGAAAGATCGTTAAAAGCGCGCCTAACGCACCACCGCCTTTTCCAGCAAGACCAATACTTATATCTGTATTTTCAGGAAGAGGCAAATGTATGGCTGTAACAAAGACAAGAAAGAAGAAGAGAAGCCCAGTAATCCTGAGCATTACATTATTAAACCCTCTATTGAGCATGAGGTTGATCCCACAGGCCAATACAAATATAGGTGGGAGAAAAGCTCCACCACCAATGGCCATCATAAGCTTACGATTTATGAATTCTCCGATAATACCCATGGAATCGGTGAATAATAATGCTGCAAGGCAAAGAACGCCTGCAGTTATCAGTAGAATCCCTATAATTTCATCTTTAAGTACAGGGCCTTTTCCCTCTTCAGTCCCGTCATAAAAGCTCATCAATTCAGGGCGCAAGCAATGCGCCTTCTCCCCCTTTGTTCATTTAAATTTAGGTGGTAAGTATATATAAAGTCATACCCCTCTCCAAAAGATTCGACATTTCAGAGAAAACCCCTTCAAAAAAGGCAAAAAAGTTGCTTACCTCTACTTGATTAATAAGACTGTAACTACACCTGCAAGCCAGCAATAATAAGCGAAGAGCTCTAGCCTACCCTTCTTTATAACCGCAAGCAAAAGTTTTATAGCTATATATCCAAATATAATAGCTGAAAGGAATCCACCTATAAGTGCTACTCCTCCGCTCAATTCAACTGAATATATCATATTTCTAGCTTCAAAGAGAGATGCGCCAAGGATGACTGGAATAGAAAGTAGGAATGAAAAACGAGCGGCATCCTCTCGATTGAGCCCTCTAAGCAAACCACCAGCTATAGTCGAACCAGAACGAGATATCCCTGGGAGTATAGCTATAGCCTGAGCCGCTCCAATTAAAATAGCATCCCAAACGCTTATATGTTCAGGTGATTTATCCCCCTCCTTCAATTTAGAGACAAACCAAAGTATGAAACCTGTCATAACTAGCATCACTCCTGCAAACAAAGGCGCATTGAAAAGTTCTTCGAAGAGATCGTTAAACGCGAGGCCAATGACTCCTGCTGGTAAAGAAGCAATAAGGAGTAAGATTAATAATCTAACATAAGGATCATTATGAAGAAGGGTTTTTAATGCATTACTTCTAAATTTAAATATACTAGCAAAGAGGCGGAAGGCTGCCTTTATGAGCCCTAATATATCCTCCCAGAAGGCTATAAAGACAGCAATAAGGGTAGCTAAATGAAGAAATACCCCAAAGGTTACACCCGCTTCCTCAATCCCTAAAAAGTATCTAAAGATCACCAGATGGCCTGAACTGCTAATGGGAAGAAACTCCGTTAGCCCCTGTAGCATGCCAAGCACAATGCCTTTCCAAAGCTCCATACTTTATCCTCCCCTTTTATCACCACAGTTAAATGGATATTATCTTCCCTCAGGACCTAGAGGAATAGTAATACCTGGTTGAAGGTTAGGATCTAAGAAATCTTGAGGATCAGTACTAAAGACTCGGACGATTTGACCCGATGTTGGAGATGTCCTTTCTATTTGAATGGGAACCCCGTTTATCTCTACCTCAATTAATTCTCGTTCGGTATCTTCTAAGCCTTTTAAGACTTCCTCAATAGGGGCTATGGTATAGATTAACATATGTCAATTCCCTCCGTCCTTCTCATCCTCAGCAGATGTCTCTCGCTCCCTATCCTTCTTGGCAGATTCTCTTTCATCAATAAGTTCTCTTAAAGCCTTAAGGGCATCGCCCAAGCTGCCTAACTCTTCTACTAGTCCTATTTCAACGGCATCTCTACCTATAAGGACTGTACCCACATCTCTAACCAACTCACCAGTTCTGAACATTAGCTCTCTAAACTTTTCCAGAGTAATCTTAGAGTGCTCTACAACGAATTTGATGATCCTATCTTGCATCTTATCCAGATACTCGTAGGTCTGCGGTACACCTATGACCATACCAGTCAAACGTAGAGGATGGATAGTCATAGTAGCAGTATCTGCAATAAAAGATTTATTAGCACTTACAGCTATAGGCACACCTATAGAATGACCACCACCTAAGACCAAAGAAACCGTAGGCTTTGATATGCCACTTATCATCTCAGCTATTGCTAATCCAGCTTCCACATCGCCACCAACGGTATTTAAAATTATTAAAAGCCCCTTAATCTTAGGGTTCTGTTCAACTGCCACAAGTTGAGGTAATATATGCTCGTATTTGGTGGTCTTATTCTGTGGAGGCAATATCATATGCCCTTCTATTTGGCCAATTATCGTTATACAATGAATATCACTTTCAATCTGGCCTGCAATCCTCATCTGACCCATCTGTTTAAGGGTTTGAAGATTCACTCCTTGTCGTCCTGGCGGAACAGGAGCTTTTTTAGGAGGTTCTGGTGGTGTACCAGCTGGCTCCTGTGACTTTAAAGAATTGTCTTCATTTCTCACTTCTATATTCATAACTATCGCAACGCTCCTTTATAGGATGCCCTAAGCAGCTCACCTTTTAAGAGGCGAACTGCTCAAGGCAGATATAATTGCGAGGAATCACTTAAGTGATCTCCCGCCTTCTAAAAGATAGTATGCTTGAAGTGAGAATATATAATGCATCTTGAAGGAAGAACGCTTATACTTCCATAATAATTGGAAGTATCATAGG
Organism: Firmicutes bacterium UBA5435; assembly: GCA_002426645.1. GTDB lineage: Bacteria > Bacillota > UBA5435 > UBA5435 > UBA5435 > UBA5435. The sequence goes on from DIRN01000004.1 coordinate 18,335, forward strand.
CCTTCGCTTCATCTTTGCATATAGATGCGCATTGAGTACATCCCGTATTTCAGACTTTATGCTCCCCCATTCAAATACGTTATTATCTGTCCACTTCTTAAGGAGAGCGCGAACCTCTTCTCGCGCACCTTCTATTAACTTCTCTGATTCCTTGACATACACAAACCCTCGTGATACTATATCTGGTCCAGCCACGATTTCACCTGTCTGAGCATTTATAACTATAACCACAATGAGGATACCATCTTGGGAAAGTAACTTCCTATCCCTTAAGACTGCATTACCTACATCGCCTACGCCAAGCCCATCGACTAAGACCATGCCAACAGGTATCTTGTCTACAATATCCATGCTTTCGTTTGTCAAGCTCAGAACATCGCCATTTTCAATTATAGCGATATTTTCAGGTGCTATACCCACCTCCAGAGCAAGCTGAGAATGTTTAACGAGATGTCGATACTCTCCATGTATGGGCACGAAGAATTTAGGCTTAGTAAGGTTTAACATAAGCTTTAACTCTTCTTGGCTAGCGTGCCCAGAAACATGCACCCCTAAGAAATCCTCATATATTACCTCTGCTCCTTGCTTAAAGAGATGGTTAATAGTCTTTGCAATGAGCTTTTCGTTGCCTGGTATTGGCGATGATGATAATATCACTGTATCACCAGGCATAATAGAGAGCTTCTTATGATTAGCCATAGCCATCCGGGTAAGGGCAGACATAGGCTCTCCCTGACTCCCGGTAGTAACTATAACTAACTCATTAGGGGGTATCTTATCAATATCATTGAGTTCTACAAGTGTCCCATCAGGTATATGCATGAACCCTAGTTTTGTAGATACATTGACTGTATTCACCATACTCCGACCTACGACAGTGACTTTCCGTCCGTATTTTAAAGCAGCATCTATTACCTGCTGAGTCCGATGTATATTCGAAGCAAATGATGCTACTATGATTCTGCCGTTAGCCATACGAAATGTATCATCGAAGGTTTGACCTACTACCTTCTCTGAAAGGGTATATCCAGGTCTCTCTGCATTAGTACTATCAGAGAGAAGAACTAGGACTCCCTCATCGCCAAAGTCTGTGAGCTTGCCAAAGTCAGTGGTCTTTCCACCTATAGGCGTTTGATCGAATTTAAAGTCACTTGCATAGACTATAACGCCTAAGGATGTATGAATACCCAAAGCAACAACATCTGGGATACTATGATTGACTCTAACAAAGTCAATATCAAAAGCTCCTATGGTTAAGCGTTCGCCTATCTTAACCTCTTTAAGATCAGCTTGATCTACAAGTCCATGTTCACATAGCTTTCCTTCTACTAGTCCAAGGGTAAGCTTAGTCCCATAGATAGGTATATTTACCTGACGCAGAACATATGGCAAAGCTCCTATATGGTCCTCATGACCGTGAGTCAAAACTATCGCCTTGACCCTGTGCTTATTCTCCACTAAGTAGGTTATATCCGGTATCACTAGATCTATTCCGAACATATCCTCTTCGGGAAATTTCAACCCACAATCAATGACTAGAAGTTCATCTTTATACTCTATCATCATCATGTTCTTCCCGATCTCACCTGCTCCACCCAGTGGAATAATTCGCACTTTTTCTTTTGTTTTCGTCATTATATACGAAATCACCTCCTGTAAAGAAATATATATACTACGTCTTTCAACGATTTATAATTCTATAATAAATACGTCTTAAATAATGACAATCCCCCTGGCTTAAAAGACCTCTCCAGCGGGATAAAGAAGAGACACTATTTTATTATACTCTATTTTCCTTTATAAAACAACCAGTTTTCTACAATTATAAATTAATCCTTTAATCTATACCTTAAAAAAACATCCCACACATCCAATCTTTTTCTATGGATGCGTGGGATATCCATACGCTTAAAAGCCTTTATATGACCCCTACACGCTCCATGATCGCTCTAAGTCTATTAAGTTCACTTCCGTTCATCTCAGTAAGAGGAAGACGAAGAGAACCTGCATCAAATCCAGCTAATCGTAGAGCAGACTTTACAGGAATAGGATTGGTCATAAGGAATAAACCTCTAAAAAGTGGGAATAACTTCGAATGCAACTCTGCAGCATGCCTTACATTACCAGAGAAATACGAATCAATCATCTCTTTAATACTATTTCCAGCTACATGAGAAGCAACGCTAATGACTCCAGCTCCTCCTATAGAAAGAATTGGTAAGGTCATACTATCATCTCCACTATAAATAAGGAATTCTCCAGGGGTCGACATTCTTATCTCACTTACCTGGTTTAAATCTCCACTAGCTTCCTTAATTGCAACGATATTACGCACCTCAGCCAATCTTCTGACTGTATCAGGAAGTATATTAACGCACGTACGACCTGGTACATTATAAAGTATTGTAGGAAGCATAGTATTCTCTGCAATGGTCTTAAAATGCTGGTAAAGACCCTCCTGAGGTGGTTTGTTGTAATAAGGTGATACCAACATAACACCGTCCACGCCCTTCTTCTCCGCTTCCTTAGTCAACTCAATAGAAGCCTGCGTGGAATATGAACCTGTACCAGCTATTACACTGGCTTTCCCGCCCACTGCATTTACCACTACCTCGAAGAGCGTTAATTTTTCCTCTTTGCTCAATGTCGGTGACTCCCCAGTAGTTCCACATACAACGACCCCATCTGAACCGGATTTTATTAATCTCAAGGCTAACGCAGCTGCTTTATCATAATCCACATTCGAATTTTTATCGAAAGGCGTCACCATAGCTGTTAATACTCTCCCAAAACTCTCCACAAGACCCTCACCTCCAGGCACAATAATCTTCTTAATATCCTCTCCATACTTTCAATCGTGAATAAACCAAACGCATATTATAACAACTTCTGTGATATAACGCACTCTGCAATCTGAACAGCATTCAAAGCAGCGCCCTTTCTTATCTGATCTCCTACTACCCAAATATTCAGACCATTCTCAATTGAATTGTCTTCCCTGATCCTTCCCACATAGACAGGGTCTTTCCCTGAAGAGTTCAATGGCATGGGATAAATCTGTCGATCTATATCATCCATGAGTTCGATACCCGGAGCATTAGAAAAGATCTCCATGGTTTCTTCCCGAGTTAGCCTAGTTTCAGTCTCTATATTTATAGATTCTGAATGGCTTCGGAAGACCGGAACCCTTATAGTAGTAGCAGTTATGCTAAGTTCTGGTTCATTCAGTATCTTTCTAGTCTCATCTATCATTTTCATTTCTTCTTTGGAATAACCATCTTCAAAGAAGACATCTATCTGAGGAACTAAGTTAAAAGCGATCTGGTAATGTTTTTCCCCTTTTGCCACTGGAATAATCTTAGGGACAACTTCTTTACCTTCTATATAAGCCTTACTCTGTTCTTCTAATTCCACTATGGCTGCATGGCCAGCCCCTGAAACAGCCTGATAGGTAGAGACAACCACACGCTTTATCCGCGCCCTATCATGAATTGGTTTTAAAGGAACTACCATGATTATAGTTGAACAATTAGGATTTGCGATTATTCCTTTATGTTCAGTAATAGCTTCAGGATTTACTTCTGGAACAACAAGAGGCACTCCTTCGTCCATACGAAAAGCGCTACTATTATCTACCACTAATGTACCTCTTTTCACTGCTTCCGGAGCTAACTCTTTACTAATGGATGCTCCGGCACTAAAAAATGCTATATCTATCCCTTCAAAAGATTCAGGTTTAGCTTCCTCTATTTCATACACCTCGCCCTTAAAGGCGATCTTCTTTCCTGCCGACCTAGAAGAGGCTAACAACTTAATCTTTCCTACTGGAAAATTTCGCTCTTCTAAACAGTTGAGTATCTCCTCTCCTACAGCTCCAGTAACTCCTACAATTGCCACAGAAAACTCTTTCATGAATTTCCCCCCACATTAACACAACTTATTGTAATTAGCCTTTCTTATGAGAAACAAGGATAGGCTGAATCTGACGATAAACCAGTGCTTCAAGTATGGTTTCCTGTAATAAATCCATATGAGCAACGAGAGAATTCGGTTTAGAGACTGGGTTATCTTGACCGAAAGGTACAAAATAGATATTCTTCCTTGGCATCAGAAGACCTACATTCATAAGATTAGCACTTAGCCCATCATTAGTTGATATCCCTATTACCACAGGTCTCTCATTGCGAAGATGTCCCTTAGCCGCCATAAGAACAACAGTATCAGTAATTCCATTGGCTAATTTCGCAATGGTATTCCCAGTACACGGCGCTATTACTAAAAGGTCTAGAAGCCTTTGTGGCCCTATAGGCTCAGCCTCAATTATGGAAGTGATTGGCTTTTTACCTGTTATCTTAAAGAGCCGTTCTTTAAGCTCCTCAGCTCCTCCAAAACGAGTATCTGATGATTCCACTGAAGGCGAGACGATGGGCCAGAGTTCTGCACCCTCTTTAACTAACTTCTCCATCTCATCCCAGATATCTGGTATTGTACAATGAGAACCCGTTAGCGCAAAGCCTATTCTTTTACCCTTTAATCCCATGGCTATCACCTCTTCTAAATTGAGTTAATAACATCATATGCCATGGGTTAAAGAGGAGTGCTTCCCTAAATTATGCTTTTCTAGAATCTATCTTTTTCGCTTTTTAGTTGATCTATAAATCTAATAAACCTTCAAGTCCATATAAGACCCCTTCTATTTCTTTAATTCGTCTAATAGAGAGGATCACTCCTGGCATAAAAGATTCTCTATTAATAGAATCATGACGTACAGTCAACGTCTGTCCTTGATCTCCAAATATAACTTCTTGATGAGCAACTAAACCTGGTAAACGTACGCTATGAATCCTTATCCCCTCGAATTCACCTCCGCGTGCCCCTTTTATCTTCTCTAGCTCGTTCATAGGTGTAGAAGCAGCTTCCTTCCTCTCTTTAATTATCGACTCTGCAGTCTTTATAGCTGTCCCAGAAGGGGCATCCATCTTCTGATTATGATGTAATTCAATTATTTCTACATTCGGAAGGAACCTAGCAGCTATTGCTGCAAATTTCATCATTAATATAGCACCTATAGCAAAATTCGGAGCTATGAGAACGTTTACTCCATTAGCCTCAGACAATCTCCTGACCTCATTGATATCCGCTTCGCTAAACCCTGTAGTGCCCACAATACAATGAACTTTCTTAGAAATAGCAACCCTCAAATTAGAGAGAACTACCTTTGGGTTAGTAAAATCAACCATAACGTCAGGTTTAGATTCATAAATGGCAGCACTTAAGTCGCTCATAATATTCACCCCAAGATGGCCAATACCAACTGCTTCTCCTATATCAATCCCAACATTTTCTAGGTCAACTCCGGCCACGACTTCCATATCATCTTCTTTAGCAACAGCCTTAGCCACTTCTTGACCCATTTTACCACAAATACCGCATATTAAAACTCGTACTCTGGACATCCTTGAACCCCTTTCAAAAGCATACAATCATATTCGACGAAAAGAGCCTGATTCCTCCTATTTTCTCGGGAAACTTTAATAAATAATAGAGTAGAATACGATCAAAGAGGGGAAAGGCAGAGAATTATTGCAGATTCTATTATTTAGATGAGGAAGGGGTTTTATCCCCTTCCGAAGAACGGAGTTGTTTCCTTATTTCTCTAAACTCAATGGGATTCCACATCTGTTGCACCATGATCTCGCAAGATATCAGCAGCTTCCTGAACTCTATTATCATCTGTAGAGATTACCGCTAGAATCTTACCTTCCTTTACCTTGCTCTCGTAATATTCGCCTCTCTCTTGTGGGATCCCTAAATCAACGAGCCCTCCTGCAACGCCACCAGCAACTACACCAGAAAGCATGGCTGCTAATGGACCAGCGGCCACTATAGGCCCTACTCCTGGAATAGCAAAGGCACCTATTCCCGCTAAGAGCCCAGTCAAACCGCCTAAAACTCCGCCTGTTGTCGTACCACTAGCTAGGGTGCCAAAGCCCATATCATCGTCTTCTTGTCCCCCACCACCTTGCTCATAACCAGCTCCTTTATCGTCTCCCTTAGCTAAAATGGATATCTCTTCGTCAGTAAAACCCTGATTTCTCATTTGATTTACAGCATTTTCAGCCTTTTCTTTTGCGTCAAAAACACCAATAACTGTTGACATGTTTTTACCTCCTCCTAGCGTTTTAATATAGACCGCTACTTCGTGTATTTTCTCCGCGAAAGAGGTAAAATATTCACCACGTGCCTTAGCAGCTACGTAAATTAGATTCCCTTCTTACCTTTCATGGAATACTCAGGTATTTCCACTATAAGTAAATCTTCTCCTACTCGTTTTACAGAACTCCAAGGGATTACCAGGGAATCAACAGTTTTGGAAAACATTCCAACAGATTTCTTAACAGAAATAGTTATTGAATGAATCTTTCCAGATTCAGTATCTATGATAAATTGTGACTCATTTGTTACACCTAGCCTTGCCCCATCCGAGAGATTAATGATCTCTTTTCCTACAAGTTGTGAAAGCTTCATAAACCTCTCTCCTAACGATACTTTTATAAATATCAATTAAACCTCTTCATAAGATAATACTATATTATTCAAAGAATTTCAATTGAATGTCTATACTTTATAAATTGTATTACTTTTAAGAACATTAATTTAGATGGTATGAAAAAGCTTACCTGATCCTTTAAGGTCAGAGATAGTTCACCTTCTCTTTTACCTTTAGGAACTCTGCAATTAGCCTGTCCAATTTCCCGGCAAACTCAAATACCTCAGAGGAATTCAGTTGCTTTTTATCGGATAAGCTTACTTCATATAAATATTTTTTAAAATCTTTTACGATCTCTTTTAATAGTTCTAGTTCCTTATCTTCTCGCTTCATATATGAAACATACTCCTTATAACTAAATTCCTGTATGCCCAAATCCTCCCTGACCTCGGAGGGTATCATTAAGCTCATCCGCTATAACTAACTCCCCATAAGCTATTGGAACTATGATGAGTTGAGCTATCCTATCTCCTCGACATACCTTAAAAGGGAGCTCCCCAAGATTAATTAGGATAACCCTTATTACGCCACGGTAATCAGAATCAATGGTGCCAGGAGAGTTCAATACAGTCACGCCATTTCTAGCAGCCAAACCACTTCTGGGTCTGATTTGTCCCTCAAAACCCGAAGGGATCTCCAAAGCTATGCCTGTACTAATAGATTTTATCGCACTAGGAGCTATTTCAAGCTCAGATTCTACATTTGCATATAGATCCATGCCAGAAGCCCCTGGAGTCATATAGGTAGGTACAGGCAAATCCTCTGCGCTCTCTTCTCTCTTTAGAAAGATCTTCACTCTATCCATCTCTTAACCTCATCTCCTTTTTCATTTGAACCAATTACAGCTGCTGCAAGAGAATTTTCCTTTAAGAGCTGTTTTGAAAGGTGTAAGACTTCGTCTTTTGTAATAGAGTCTATCTTATGGATTATATCATCAGGAGTATGTAGCTCTTCTTGAAATGTCTCTATAAGGCCTAACCTACTCATCCTATTGGTGGTGCTTTCAAGGTTCAAGATCAAAGTGCCTTTTAACTGCTCTTTTGCACGCTTAAATTCTAAATTAGTCACTCCATTCACATGTAGTGACTTTAACTCTTCCTTGATTATCTCTATGACTTCTTTAGCTTTGTCAAAACTCGTACCCACGTATATAGCAAAATAGCCTGTATCATGAAACATTGATATATATGAATAAGCATTATATACTAAGCCCCGATCCTCCCTGAGCCTCTGGAAGAGCCTTGAGCTCATTCCTCCACCAGTAATATTATCTAAAACCCCTAGACAATATTTAGCGGGATCATTCCTTGATAACCCAGGAACCCCTAGTAAAATATGAATCTGCTCAGTGGGTTTAGATTTGACAATAATCTGCGGGCAAGGAGTTGCTATGCGCCGCGTATTCTCGTTTCTCTTACGGACCTTTTTCTCTAAAAAACGTTCACATAGTTTCACTAATTCCTCATGGTCTACGTTTCCAGCAGCAGCTATAACTATATTCTCTGGTACGTAATATCTATGAATATGTTGGAGCAATGTCTCTCGAGTCATCCCCTTTACCGTATCAGAAGTACCTAAAATATTTGCGCTAAGAGGATCTCCTTCCCAAAGTGCAGTCATAAAAAGATCATGTATCTGATCATCTGGGGAGTCTTCATACATATTTATCTCCTCAAGGATTACCCCTTTTTCTCTTTCTATGTCTTCAGGGTCCAATTTTGAATTAAAGAGCATATCACCTAAAAGCTCTATGCCTAGCGATAGATGTTTGTCTAGAATTCGCGTGTAATAACATGTATATTCCTTTGTAGTAAAAGCATCTATCTGCCCTCCAACCCCATCTATGGCTTCAGCGATATCCCGCGCGCTCCTAGTCGTAGTACCTTTAAAGCACATATGTTCCACAAAGTGCGAAACTCCAGAATTGCAAAGCTCTTCATCCCTACCCCCAACTCCAACCCAAAAACCTATAGAAATAGACCTAACATGAGGTACCCTTTCACTTATAATACGAATACCATTTTTTAATACATGTCTCCTATACATCTCTTACCTCCACTAAATTTCCTCAAAATGAACGATAAAGCATGAATATATTAAATTACCTAAAGGACTTTTCATGTATTCGTCGAAATATTTAAAGTGTTATGTAAACTTCACCCGTGATAAATATGGTGAGTTAAATTAAATCGTACGGAGGAGAAGAAATGCAACCAAACCTCTTAGCAGTTACTGCTTTAATCATACTGTCCCTTTTTAACTACACAAATAGAGCAGATATCCAAAGTATAAATAATAATGTTCCTATTAAAAACACATATACTGAAGTTACTGCGTTGAGAATAACCGGTGAAACAGCAAACGCGTATTTAGAAAAAGATGTAGCGTCACCAGTGGTAACCGCCTTCTCAAAAGGAACACGATTAAAGATATTAAATTCTTCGGAAGATTGGTATCAAGTAACTACAGCTAATGGTCCTGCGTGGGTACGGAAGTGGTTAGCCACTCCCACACCTGAAAACGAAGTACCCAAGAAGAAATACGTGGTAGCTTACTATGCTGAAAACTACCGCGGAGATCCTCTTGCCTATACTTCCATGCAGGAAAACTCTAACGCTCTAACTGCTCTCTCACCCTTTTTATATCAGGTGAGTTCAGATGGGAACATACGGGAAAAAGAGAGTTCTTTCCCTATATATAATTTTATTAATTCTAAGGGGCTGCCATTCATCCCCATTATACACAATCATGACCCTAAAACAGGGTTTGATAAAGAAATTATACATAACATCCTCGTTTCACCAGAAAAGCGAGGCGCTCTTGTAAACAATATACTTAAGATGTTACAAGAACGAGATTATCAGGGTATAAATATTGACTTTGAAAACCTTTATCCTGAAGATCGTGCTTATCTAAATCTCTTCATGAAAGAACTTTGGGAAAAGTTAGAACCCAATGGTTTCCTGGTAACAATGTCAGTACCAGCTAAAACCAATGATTATCCATCTTCCGACTGGATAGGGGCTCATGATTATGGAACTTTATCAAAATATGTGAACTACATGATGATCATGACCTATGATGAACACAACTCTGCTAGTAGCCCTGGCCCAATAGCATCCATAGGATGGGTCAAAAAGGTCATCGAATATGCTCTGAGTCAGATGCCTCCAGAGAAGATCCTCTTGGGAATAGCAGGCTATGGATATGACTGGGATCTCACGCTAAATACAGCTAGAACTAGAACCTTTTCAAATACTCTAGAATTAGCACGCTCTCTTGCTAAAGAAAAAGGCAGTAGTAGTCTTGATGAGATCATACGTTGGGATACCACAGCCTTGGTGCCCCACATAACTTATATCGACTCAAATGGTAAAGCCCACGAAGTCTGGTTTGAGAATGCGCGCAGCCTTATGCACAAACTAGATCTCGTAAACCAGTACAGATTGAGCGGAATAGCAATTTGGCGCCTTGGTCTTGAAGATCCTGAAATCTGGCAACAGATTCAAGAGAAACTTAGATGATAATTAACTGCTCAGTCCTTAATTTTATCATCCTCAGCAAGGATGCCTGAGACAGTAGTAACAGTGTATCCCATCTTCTTTAGCTCCTTTAGTAGTACCGGAAGGGCCTCAAGGGTATTAAGAGTGGGGTGCATTAAAACTATGGCCCCATTCTCTGCCCTCTCAGTCACCCTCTTTACTATCTCTTCTGGAGCTGGTCCACTCCAGTCAATTGTATCTATAGTCCATCGTATTGTCTTATAACCTACCTCTTCTGCAGCCCTGGGTACATACCCGCCGAACTCCCCATATGGTGGAGCAAATAGCTTTGATGTCCTTTGAGCCACTTTTAAAAGAAGACGCTCGTTCTCCTTTATAAGCTCTTTCATATTGTTAAGACTCAAATTTTCCACATGACAATGCTCATAACCATGATTTGCAACCTCATGGCCCCGTTCAGCTATTTCTCTAGTAAGGTCAGGAAATTTATTTACCCATGTCCCAACGAAAAAGAAGGAAACCTTCACATGAGCCATATCCAAAACATCAAGCAAGCCAGGGATATACTCCTCTCCCCAAGCAACGTTAAAGGAAAGGGCCATCTCTGGTCTTTTAGTATTTCCTCTCTCAATCACCCTGCCCAAAACATCTATATCGTCATTATAATAAAGAGGGTTAAGGGTTTCTCTTTCGCTTACATTATCCGGATTCCGCCGCTTTTGTTGACCAGTATTCCTATCTATATAGTAATCTTCCTTTATTAACAGCTCTGATACAGGTACTATCTTATACCCATCCTTTTGTAAAGAACTTATTATCTGCCGAAGAGCGTTAGCTGTATGAGTACCATTATTGTGAAAGAGAATTATAGCTCCATTATGGACCCTACTGAGCACCCTCCCAACGATCTGATCTTCAGTCAGATCCTTCCAATCCAAGGAGTCAACGCTCCACTGGACTGTAAAGTAATCGCACTCTCCAGCCACTTCTATAACATTATTGTTATATGCTCCAAAAGGAGGACGAAATACTCTTGAATCCTGACCTGTGAACTCAAAAATCAAGTTGTGAGTTTCGATTAACTCCCGTTGTACCTGAGTTCTACTCAGAAGGCTCATATCCGGATGGGTAGTACTATGATTCCCTATCTCATGACCTTCTGCAGAGATCCTCTGTACCACCTTTGGATATTCCTTAATCCATCGGCCACATAAAAAGAAAGTAGTCTTAATATCATATTCGCGAAGGAGCTTTAAAATTTCATCAGTGTAATCTGCTCCCCATGTAGCATCTAGTGAAATGGCTACCTTCTTCTCATTAGTCTCTACAGAATAGATAGGTACAAGCCTGGGCGATACTACAGTCATTATAGTCTCAGTGATTTTTCTTAACCCAAACCCAGCCAAAATCACCAACATAATAAGAATAATTATTACGCAAGTCTTCGCCCTTTTATCTCCAAGGATAATAAGCATTGAAATCTCTCCTTAACGAATTTAAATGTAAAAAGCTATTTCTTTACATATGTATTCGTCAGGAGAGATAGAAATACTTAATTTTAAATTACAGAGTAAAGATATGATCACCAATTACAGCGCTCTTCTGTCTCGTCTCAAACCACCAGCCATTTTTGGCGATCTTAGGGTTGCAAAAATAGAGTGCCCCCCTACTGGGATCTTCACCTGCTAAAGCTAATCGCGCAGCCTTTATTGCTGTATCATCAGGCGTTAAATTAATGGTTCCATCCTGAACTGGTCTAAATTGACCTGGTTGATAAATAACTTCCTCTATTGTATTAGGGAAAAGAGGGCTCCTTACTCTATTTAGTACCACAGCACCTACTGCTACTTGACCCTCAAATGGTTCTCCACGTGCTTCTGCATATATGACCCTAGCTAGTAAGAAGAGATCTAATGAGATATCCCGTGAAGCTATCACCATTCTTTCTCCGCCTCTACTGCCTAAAGTGTCATTTCGTATGGAAATTATAACTTTTTCACCTGGGAAAATCCTATTCGGGTTCTCTATTTTATTCAAAGCAATAATGCTTTGAACATCTACTTCATATAGCTTTGCAATCCCTCCAAGGGTATCTCCGGGTCTTACTATATGCGTTACAAGCGTTTGGACAAGACCAGGTCTTGGGATAAATATGGTCTGACCAGGTCGAATAAGACTCGCATTAGGTATTTGATTCATCTTAACTATATCCTCAACAGTAGTCTCATAGTCCCTAGCGATCTTCCAAAGAGTATCCCCGGATTTTATCTTGTAAACTTCTACAGGCGCAAACCCTCTCACTCTATCGGCCCCTAGTGCCATGGTAAGTAAGATCATGATTGCTACTAAAAACAGGGCCGTTCTCCTATGAGTCAAAGATATCGCCTCCTTATCATAATACTAACTCTGTAAATTTGTATATGGTTCAACGAAGAATATATTACCCATAATTTGCATGAAGTATTCCCAAGAGCGCTAACATTTAAGCATTATCCGCGACTCTCGTCTATACTCCTTATAGAATTTAAGTTCATTACATCATCATCTGGACTATTCACTGGAGTCTCTAAGATCGCCGGCAGAGACTTTAACGGTACTGCATTTACTATAGCTTTAAATCCATCTATACCAATGTGCCCTTTACCGATATGCTCATGCCTGTCCAACTTAGAGCCTAGTGCTCCTTTAGAATCATTTGCGTGTATAAGTTTTATCTTCTCTAAGCCAATTATATTATTGAAAGTCTCAAGGGTACTGCTCACTCCTTCTTCTGTTGACACCTCATATCCAGCTACAAAAGCGTGGCAGGTATCAAAACAAATCCCTATCTTTTCTCCTAGCTCTGCCATATCAAGCATCAACTTTAATTCCTCAAATTGTCCTCCTACCTCAGTTCCAGCCCCCGCCACATTCTCAAAGAGGATTTGTACCTTGGGATTAAGTTCATTATAGGCTTTTCGCACTGAAGAAGCGATCTGTTCAATACCATTCTCTACACCCTGCCCCTTATGACTACCTGGATGTATCACAAGATAATCTGCTCCTAGTTCATCAGAACGAATTAAATCTTCACAAAGGAGACTATAAGACCTTTTATATATCCTATCCTCCGGGGATGCTAGATTTACTAAGTATGAGATATGCACTACTAGCGTTTCTACACCAATCGCTTCAAGTAGCTCCTTCATAGCCTTCCCATTAACTTTCACAATAGGCTTTGCGCTTCCCCAACCTCTAGGATTCCTTGAGAAGATCTGCACCGCTTCACACTCTAGAGCTTGAGCAGTTTTAACTACATGTCTTACGTCCCCTGCACCAGATATATGTACACCGAATTTCACAAAATCTCCTCCCAATGTAGTTTTTATTGAAAAGGTTCTTATATCGGGAGTATCATACCTCATCTTATATTAATCTTTAACCCGTGGGGACTTATCCGAATAACCTTTATCACAAAACATATCCCTTAAGGGAATTATATACTAGAGATTAAAATATTGCAAGACCTCTTGCGCCTAATATATTTAACTAAAATCTAAGATAGCTCTATATATAAAGCAGGAACTTCCTTTCGCATACTTTTAATTTAAATCTTTTCATGCTATAATAATTTATAATTCTTCTACAAGCTTAAGGAGGAGAAATTCCATGAAATCATTTCGAGAATGTCTTTGGTTTAATACTAGTGAACGAGTTGAATTCATTAATATAACTCAAAAAGTACAAGAGTTAGTGGATAAGAGTGGAATTAAAGAGGGACTATGTCTAGTCAATGCTATGCATATCACAGCTAGTGTTTTTATTAATGATAATGAAAGCGGGCTACATAAGGATTTCAAAGTATGGTTAGAAGAATTAGCTCCTCATGAGCCCACCTCCAAATATCTACATAATCTAACCTTAGAAGATAATGCAGATGCTCATCTAAAACGACAGATCATGGGTCGTGAAATTGTAGTAGCTATAACCAAAGGTAAGTTAGACTTTGGCCCTTGGGAACAAATATTCTACGGAGAATTTGACGGTCAACGCCGTAAAAGGGTTCTAGTTAAAATAATTGGTGAATAGACCATTTATAATAAGTGGCTTCCTCGTAGAGTTATGCGAGAAAGCCACTTGTATGTGAAAGGGCCCAATTATAATGTATAGTTCGAATATAGTTTGCCACCTTACTTAATAATTATTCAGTTCTATACAAGAAGTTCCTCCTGTCAGCATACTTCATTGAATGAAAAGGGAGATGCATTTGATATTTTACTATAATTATATGCAAGCAATGATCCTTACGTTACAGAATATAGACCTATAATCTCTCTAAGTCATCTCCTTCCACCCATCCCAGAAGTCCATCTATTTTCTTTACCTTCATCCAACCACTATATTCTTCTAATATGACGACCTTCTCTCCCTCCCTTAACTCAAAAGCCTTTACTCCATATATAGAAGGCTCATACCTTGCAATTGCTCCCTCGCATGCTATTATAATGCCTTTGCAAAGTGTCTCTTCATTATAAAATTTAAATGCAAAGATGCCGAGCGCTATAAAGAAGAGTATAGTTATGATACGAATAGGCCACTTTAATCTCTTCTGCGTACGGGGAAATACTACATGAAGTATACCTGCTATACTTAGAAGAAGAAAGAAGAAACCCCCTATAATAGCAATTTCGTCTATGCTAAAGAAAGGACTCCTGCGTTCTTCAAAGTACTTATTATCTATTAGACGTATATTCATCCTTAAATCCGCATCTCGTGGTATAAGTCTCATAGCACGCTCATAATTTAAAAGTGCTTTTCCTAATTCTCCTTCCTTGAAGTATGCGTTTCCTAAATTATAGTAAAGGTTGCCTGACGATACACCCATAGAAAGGATCTCTTCATACGCTAATATAGCATCTTTATAACGTCCCTGCCCATAGAGATCATTTCCACGGAAAAAAATATCTGTTGCGCGACTATGATCTTCATATGCCCTCACTATATAAGGGACAATAATTATAGAGATAAGTAAAAGCAAGAATAGTAAAGAACATTTTTTATACGGTTTCTCCATAGCAAATCCCTTCTTTTATTACTCTAAAAGATCCTCAGCCATCTTTAACACTGACTTTGCTACATCTTTCTTCTCTGAAGATACGCTAAAACGCATTGCATCACAAGTAGCAAAGAACTTTTCTATCTTCTCAAGGTACTTCTCAGATACTCCTTTATCTCTCAAGGTATAAGATATCCCAGAATCTATTTGAGAAGGAGATACTTGAAATCTCTTACTGAGATAGTCTCTAACAGCTCCAACTATACTGGTGTAAAATTCATCTATCTGTCCAGCTTCCATTGACCTCTTAGCTTCTATTAATTCCTCTTTAAATCGCTTAGGAGCATGTCTGCGCTCTATTAAATCTTCCTTCTGGATATAGTGCACCTTTCTCCTCCTATAAAGGATGGCAGAAACAAAACCCATAAGTGACAAAGCATTGATCCCCAGAAAAGAGTGATCATTATAAACATGTGAACCTATACTTCTAAAGAAACCTGATGAAACCTTTATATATGCTATATCCTCCTGAGCATGAAGGTCTTCTTCTACCCCTAGGTTAAGAGGAGGATTGTTCTGAGGAATACCTCTTACCTTTAATGGGAACGGCCCCCGCACAATAGTACGGTAAGTCTCCTCTTCAGGATCGAAGTAACTAAATTCAAAGGCAGGAATCTCTTTTATAGATGTGTCCATGGGTATTATTATACGCTCAAAGGTCATTGAATCGTATCCATTCCCCTGTTTAACCTGGGGAGCATATATCTTGAATCCATCCTCGTTTAAAAGGCGTGGCCCTGAGATCATCTTCATATTTCCTTGCCCTGTTATGTCTATCTTTATAGTTAAGGCATCTCCTACATTCACTTCGCTGGAATCTACTTTTACATTCATATCAAATCTTCCCACTGCTCCTGAGAAACTCTCGGGCTTTCCGTTTTCCGGGAGAGGCTTAACTCGAATATCTATTGGTTCTGACTCTAAGTTCAGATCGTAGGTAGCATAATTTCCGAAAAAATCATCGAAGAAAGAATCATCAAAAGGCCATCCTGACGACGAACGTGACCTGCTCCTCACCTGCACCTGACATTCAAGGTTAGCAGGTCCAAGGGTTAATAACCCCGAAGTCACTGGATAAACCCGCGTTGTATATTCAACGAAGTTGTAGTATACTCCGTTTCGCATCTCCTGCTTCTCTTGGGATCTCTCAAACTCACTTATAGAGAACCCTTTTAGAATTAATTCTGGAATACCTACTCGGGCACTTACACCATTAGCCACATACAATCGTATTGTTACAGGTATTTCTTCATTTAGATAAACCTCAGTTTTATCAATGGAAAGAGTTAGAAAGACCATATCATCGAATTCAGTTCTTTGCCCGCTTGAAGTCCCCTGGAGCACTTCTACTGTAATAGGTTTGCTTTGATATTCTTTACCACCTATCTCCACTGAGATAGGTGGAATAGTATGCTCACCAACTTTCAATGGAATTAAACGATAGTTAAATTCCACTGAAAAAGAAGTGACGCCATTAATTATAGAAAACTGTGTACTAGTTCCAGTATATTCAAATTTAAATGCTTCCATCTTAGGGATCTGAGGTCTATCACTTGATCTAGTACCTTTAACTGATATAGTAAGGTTAAGAGTCTCTCCAATAACCACCTTGTCTTCATCGAGGTATGCGTCTACAGTTATCTCATCTCCTGCTATTACCTGTTGGGAAAGAACAGTTATATAGAATAAGATTAGAACCACCAGCCATATATTTTTATTAAACTTAAAATCCATTCTGCTGCCTCCAACTACCAATCCTTTTCAACATATGAGTTAAAACCCTTTTGAAACTCCGACGGAACTATAAATACTTCTTCGCCTTGAGCAGAATCAAGAAGCATCTCAGCCTCCTCAAGGGTCATATAGTCTTCCGATGGGTCCCCTCCGTTTCCATTATTTGTATCGTTAGCGTTATCTTGTTCCGAAGTATCCTCAGAATCTTCTCCATCCTCAGTAGAGTCATCCCCCTCTGAGGTATCCTCAGAGCTCTCTTCTTCAAGCTCCTTTATCTTATTATATAAAAATTCATAGTTGTATTTTGCATCCATATCCTTAGGATCATATCTTATAGCTTCTTTATACGACTCTATAGCCTCTTGATAGTATGAAAGAGCCATTGCGGTATCGCTATCTTCAAAGGGTTCTCCCTGCTTGTAAAGGGCGTTCCCCATATTATAGTAAACAGATGCCTTGAAAGTAATGTCCTGGTTATTAAGGATTCCTTCAAAGAGACGACTGGCCTCTTCGTAGTCCTCTCTTTTATATGCAGCTACTCCAGTATTAAAACGGATAAGAGGGCCCTCTGGCGAATTTACAAGGGCTTTATTATACGATATAAAAGCTTCTTCGTAATCGCCATTTTCATATAATCTGTTCCCCTCTATTATATCTTTATTTCCTTTTGACTGAATCCACCCGCCAGAAAAAGTTATCCAAAGCAATAGTATTATCACAAAGACTATTTTACTCTTCAAGTTCGGAGCCTCCCTTCCCTACTCCTATCGTCTAATGTGAACTCAAAGGCGAATAGGATAAGTGCTATAAAGAGTGGTATCTGATAACTTGCCTTGTATCTACGGGTCATAGTGCTTTTGAATTCTGATCTTTCCATATCACCTATAGTTTGATTATAGAGGGCATCTAATGCAAATAAGCTATGGGATAAATGCTGATAGACCCCCCCTGTAGCTTCTGCAATTCTCTTAAGGGTCTCCTCATCGAGACGAGACTTAACTAAATTTCCGTCTGCATCCCTTAAATAACTCAGTTCTCCGTTTTCATCTCGTACTGGCACAAGTTCCCCTTCTGTACTGCCTATTCCTATACTTATAATCCTAATCCCTTCTGAAGCTGCTGCTTTGGCAGCCTTTATAGGGTCCCCTTCGTGATTTTCGCCGTCAGATATTATTATAAGTATCTTCTCATGGCTAATACCGCCCTTTTTAAAGGCCTCCACTGCCCTTTCTATAGCTTCTTCTATGTTGGTTCCTCCACGAGGTATGATACCTGCTGATAACTGTTGTAGACTTAAAGTAAATGCATTATAATCAAGGGTCAATGGAACCTGAAGAAAGCTCGTTCCAGAAAATGGAATGAGCCCTATTCTATCTCCTTTTAAAACCTTTAAGAGATCCAGGACTGCGAGTTTAGATCGTTCAAGTCTATTTGGTTTGACGTCTTCTGCAAGCATGCTCTTGGATGTATCTAATGCTACTATTATATCCACACCTTTCTGGGGGACTTCTTCTACTTGCTCACCCCACCGAGGTCCTGCACTTGCAATTATAAGTAATATAAAAGCAAATATAAGAATGAATTTCTTCATTCGCCTCTTTCTCTGATCTACTGAAAAGGTCAGCATAGCTGCAAGGTGCGGATAAATGACCTTTGCCATAGCATTTCTTCTTTTTTTAGCTATGAAATAATTATATAAGAGAAAAACCGGTACTGACCAAAGGAGATAAAAAAATTGAGGATATTCAAATATCATAAAAGATTAAACCTCCTCAAAACATCATACTTATGGATAGCTTCTCACGATTGTATTCTTTAAAATAATCTCTAAGAAGAGCATAGCCATGGCAGGGAGAAGAAAGTAAAGGTAAAGTTCTTTGTATTCAAAGTAGTATTCCATTTCGATCTCAGTCTTCTCCATCTTATCTATTTCTTCGTATATACGACGTAACGAATTACTATCTGTAGCTCTAAAATACATGCCTCCTGTAATATTAGCTATCTCCTGTAGAAGTTCTTCATCTAAATCTATTTGAACCTGTCTGTATACTATATTCCCAAAGACATCTCTCATAGGATATGGTACTGGTCCCATACTGCCAGCACCTATAGTATATACTTTGATGCCAAGGGACTTACTAGCTTCTGCTGCTGTTTGAGGCAGAACACTTCCTGCATTATTCTGTCCATCTGTCAGTAAGATGATGATCTTACTCTTTGCATCAGAGTCGCGCAATCTATTAAGGGAAGTAGTAAGTGCAGACCCTATAGCTGTTCCATCTTCTACCATGCCACACTCTACATCTTTAAGCTGTGTTAAGAGCCAACTATGATCCCATGTAAGAGGGCTTAGCGTATAAGGACTCCCTGCAAAGACCACTATTCCAATTCTATCAGAAGGTCTTTTTTTTATAAAATCTTCTATAACTTCTTTAACAACATATAAACGGTTCTGTCTCTTCCCTCCTACAGCAAAGTCCTCCGCGAGCATGCTCGTGGAGACATCTATGGCAAGGACTATATCTAAGCCTTCTCCCGTAACTTTAGTTCTCCCTAGTTGACTTACAGGTCTGGCCATGGCAATTATTATAAGTACGAGAGCAATAGCCTTAACCCAACGGAGAATAGATACCAGCCGTACTTTCCACGAAATAGGGGTAAGCTTTAGCCTATTAATAGATGAGTAACCTAATGCCCCTTTGCGCCCCTTTCTTCTCTTATATAAAAATAAAAGGAGAAGAAGAGGTATTAAAAGAAGGAATACTGGAGATCTAAGAGTCATATTTTAGTCTGCCTCCCTCTTCGCCTAATGGAGTATCTTTATATATAGTTCCATCAATGAATCGCTTAGCTGATCTATAAACCTCTTCCAACTCTTCAGGAATTGGAGTATAGCGAGCGAACTTTACCATATCACATTTAGAAAGAAAATCATGTAAAAGACTTCTCTCCTCTTCCCCTATAGCTTTTGAATTAAGGGAAGCCAGTAGGAACTCTTGCGTTGTCATTCTTCGAGCTCTAAGGCCATATCTATTCTCAATATATTGCCTCACGCAATTCGAAAGAAGCGAGTAATATTCTTTTATCATGCCACGTTCTACTAAGCGTAGATCTTTTATTCGAATAAGCTGCTCATAGGCTATTTGATGAGCTGTAAATCGCATCTGATAAACCTGTCTCTCACGCATCTTCTTCCTTCGCCACCAGAACCATAACATCCCAAGGAATAGGATAATAAGAATACCCCATGGCAATAGATATGAGCTACGAGGCTTAAGTGGAGGTTTTATATCCCTTATATCAACTGGCTCTTCACCTTCTGGTATAGCGCTCTTAACCTCAATAATCATTTCTTGTCCATGGATTTCAAATGTTTCTTCACCTTCGGTATACCTTACGATAGGCGAAGGAAGCCTATACGAACCAGGTGAGAAAGAAATTAGATAAAAGTTCTTAGACTGAACTATATACGATAACCTCTTCTTTTTGGGAGAGGTGGTTATAGTTTCTAAGGTCAAACCACCAAAATCCCCTATTTCATCAGGTATTTCTGCTTCTATTCCTGGTAACATCCTAACATTTATAGTATACTTTATAGGAACGCCAATATAAATTTGAGAATCATCAACTGTTACTTCAATTTTTATAGGGTTCTCATCTTTCCATCGGAGGCTATATAAGGCAAATAAGAAGACTCCTATAGTAAGTCCCAGTACTATTAAGCGATTCCTGGCAGATCTTTTCATGGGGTAACATAATGGCATCTCTCCTTTCGTATAGGAGAGCCATTCTTTCCTCCTTCTTTCTCAACGAGCTATTTTCTTTCTTTTGTAAAAAAACCTTTTCAAAGGAAGTATATAGGATTCATCTGTACGAATCTCTATCCAGTCAAGACCAGCAGACTGAAAGGTTTCTGTTCTTTTCCGAGTATCCTTCTCATAGAGTTTACGTAATTCTTCTCTAACACGTCTGTCACTTGTATCTATTAGCATCTGCTCACCATTTTCAAGATCTTCTAGCTGAACTAACCCTATTTGAGGAATCTCTATATCCCAAGGATCTTCTAGTAGAATAGGTATGATATCATGTTTTCTCGCAGCTAACTTCAGGGCTTTTGAAAAATCTGGTGCGAAAAAGTCTGATATCAAAAAGGTTACTGTACGACGTGTCATTACCCTATCTAGATATTCTAAGGCATGAGAGATATCGGTCTTTCGTCCCTTTGTTTCTTGATGTAGCACATCTCTTATCACCCTTAATACATGGCGTCTTCCTCTCTTAGGGGGTAGAAAAGTCTCTACCTTGTCTGTAAATAGGATGAGCCCTACTTTGTCATTATTCTTTATTGCAGATAGAGCAATTACTGCAACAAGCTCAGCAATTATCTGAGCTTTTGTTTGACCCACAGTGCCAAACCTAGAAGAAAAGCTCGCATCTACAAGGAGCATTACTGTAAGTTCCCGTTCTTCAACGAACTTTTTTATATATGGTCTACCTGTCCGTGCACTAACATTCCAATCTATAGCTCTAACATCATCGCCAGGCTCATACTGTCGTACCTCTTCAAATTCTATACCAGAACCCTTGAAAACACTTGCATACTGACCAGATACTATATTTTCAACTAAGTGGTCAGCTTTTATCTCTATATACCGAACTTTTTTTAATAATTCTCTAGTAGATTCCTTCATGGCACTCTGACACCCTCAAAGATCTTAGCGATTATATCCTCAGACGTTATATCCTCAGCATCAGCTTGATAACTTACTATTATCCTATGTCTGAGCACATCTGGGCCAATGCTCTTTACATCCTGTGGTACCACATAATCACGTCCTTTAATAAAGGCATGGGCTTTTGCAGCCTTTGTAAGACATATAGTGGCACGTGGCGATGCTCCATATTCTATGAATTCCTCAAGGGGCAATCCATAGCTAGATGGTTCGCGAGTGGCAAAGACTATATCAATGATGTAATCTTTAACCTTCTCATCGATATATATAGCATCGACAGAACTTCGTAATCTACGTATATCATCTTTGTTCATTATAGGTCTTACATTGTCTATAGGGGTACCTAATGCCATTCGCTCAAGTATCTGACGTTCTTCTTCCTTTGACGGATAGGTTATCATTAACTTCATCATAAAACGATCAAGTTGAGCCTCGGGTAGAGGGTATGTCCCCTCTTGTTCTATAGGGTTTTCAGTAGCAAGAACCAAAAATACATCTTCAAGCTGGTATGTCTCATCACCTATAGTAACCTCGCGCTCTGCCATAGCTTCTAAGAGAGCACTCTGGACCTTAGCTGGAGCTCGATTTATCTCATCAGCCAATATTATATTCGAAAATATCGGTCCCTTTCTCGTGTCAAAACGCCCATCGGCTGAGTTATATATTAAAGTGCCAATTAGGTCAGCAGGGAGTAGATCGGGGGTAAACTGTATTCTTTGAAAATCACAAGTAATGGCACCTGCTAGCGTTTTAACTGATAGGGTCTTTGCTAAACCAGGAACTCCCTCAAGAAGTACATGGCCTCCTGTCAATAGCCCTATAATAAGACGTTCTACTAGGTAACTTTGTCCCACTATAACCTTACCTATCTCATTAAAGAGTTCTCCAACAAGACTTTGGTCTTCAACATTTTTATTCTTTCCGTAAGTAACCTCGTATGCCATAGTTTTACAAAGTCCAACGCACTTCCTCATAAACAGTGCGTTCCTTTACTGCCTCCTTTTAATTTATTTATCGTTTAAACTAAATAAAGTATGGAAGACTTCTAATATATCGTCCTCATTTATGTCAGCCTCTATAAAATATATATAATCATTATCTGGACATATAAAACTTTTCTTATTATCCGTTATCTCCTGCATATAAATGGCGATTCTATTCCCTACTGAAAAAGTCTCTATGCGATGTCTACCTTCAATAATAGGTATTCTATCTGTTATATAAAATTTTGTTACTTTTACGTTTTTACCATTATGGATCATGTTAAAGACATCTCTTGGACTATTCTCTTTTAACCATATAGGAATAGGAGATTCATTATTCAAACTATAAAAGCCGTCATTTTCAAGTCCATCCCCTAACTTTACACGATTGAATGTATATCGTGGAGAGAATATTATTATTATCAATATCATAACAAATACAGGAGTTAAAACTATAGGTACATACCACTCTGGTTTAGATTTTACCTTTAGCTTAGGTTTAGTTTCCTTTACTTCTTGAGATACCTTATTCCACAAGTTATCTGGCGGTTCTACCATCTGGGCTCTAATATATAGATTTGCCTTTACTTCTTCAAGGGTCTGTCTCACCGCTTCAAGTTCACCGCAACATGCAATGCAATTATTCAGGTGTTCTTCTACTCTTTTACTTAAAGCGCCGTTAAGTCTTTCATCTATATAATCTAACATTAATCTTCTTACACGCCAGCATCTCATAGTTCTTCAGTTCCTTCCCAAAATGCAAACTCAGGGGAATTCTGTAATTTGCGTCTTAAAATACGATATGCATAATGAAGACGGGATTTAACCGTACCAATACTGCATCCTAAGATCTCACTGATCTCGCGATATGAAAAATCTCCAAAGTGTCTATAAATAACAGTTACCCTATGTTTCTCTCCTAGAGAATCTATAGCACGTCTTACTTCTTTTTGTAGCTCTTTGACTTCAATCCTTTCATCTGGTAACAAAGGAGCATCACCTGCAAAGAGGTTTTCCTGCGTTACATATTCATCTTGAAAAGTCACAGTGCGTCTTCTCCTTATCAGATTAATGGAGGCATTTACAACGATTCTATGTAGCCAAGGACTGTTAGGCGTTTCTTTATTTGAG
>DIRN01000097.1 GCA_002426645.1 Firmicutes bacterium UBA5435
AATTTAGTTATGCGGAATATGAGTAGTATATATTGGAATGTTAAATTTATTATCAATGAATCCGGACGAGCCTTTAGTCTTCTTTTTTACAGTTCAAAACTTTTTGGGAATGTGATGAGGATAAAATTTCCGATGGGTTCTTTTCAAGAAAGATAGGTAGGTTTTTTGTTTATACTGGGGTGAGGTGTATATATCACCCCAGTTTTAGGTTAAGCCTTAACTGCATCTAACCATGTTTGTGCGATAAGAGCATGGCCAGAAAGAGACGGATGTACTCCGTCAGGTGCCCAAAAGTTTGGTTCATATTGGGCTGATGCAAAGATCTCGTTTAAGGGTATGTAGATTGCTTGGAATTCCTCGGCTAATCTACGTACAACTTGGATCTTTGGGTCTAGGTCTTCGCGCCATTTAAGACGATCTTTGGGGTACGGTAAAAGAAATGGTTCGCATATGATTATATTAGCATGAAGCTCCTCGGATGTCCTGGCTAGGATATATCTATATGAGTTTTCAAAGTCTTCTACTGAGGTAGGATCATTAGAGTCATACCTACGCCATGTATCGTTTATCCCTATAAGGATTGAGACCCAATCGGGTTTTAAGTCTATACAATCTTCCTGCCATCTCCCTTTAAGATCCTTTACCCTATTGCCGCTTACCCCTCTATTTATAAAAGTCACGTTTTTTTCAGGGTAAAAGGCTGTAAACCGTGACGCTATCATCATCGGATATCCAAACCCTAGGTTGCTAATTGATATATTTCTTCTAGTGTCAGTTACACTATCTCCTTGAAAGAGCACAATTGAATTTTCTTCTATTAGACACGACACATCGATTACCTCCTGCTTTTAAACTTATTATTCAATTCTACAAAACAAATTAATTCCCTTTGAAAAAGATCTAAATTTCAGTGATAAACCTGTCCCATTCCGAATATATATTAATTGACGGAGGGGATTGTAATGATAGTAGACAAACTTACTGAACAGGTAATACCAGTCTTACCGCCTATTATACGTGGACTAATCTCCAACTTACCTTCGGATATTAAAAAAGCCATTGTGGAGATAAGGCTTCGCACATCCAAGCCGGTGATGGTAGTGATACCAAGCTGCGATAGAACTATTACACCATATGGAACGATCTCGGACAGGCCTAGTGATGGCTATATCTTCTCTAAGGAAGATGCTATGAAAACTCTCCAGTTAATGTCTGAAGGTTCTATTTACGCTATAGAGGAGGAACTGCGCCGAGGGTATCTCACTCTTCGTGGCGGTCATAGGGTAGGTCTAGTCGGAAAGGTGATCTTAGATGGAGGTAGGGTGAAGACTTTAAAACATATCTCTGGTTTTAATATAAGGATCACACGGGAGCTTTTAGGGGTTGGTGATAAAATCGTCCAGCATCTCATCGACTCTGAGACAGGTATGGTATATCACACCCTTATAGCTTCGCCGCCCGGATGCGGGAAGACTACTCTCATAAGAGATCTATCAAGACATTTTAGTGACGGGATCAAGGGCTCTTCTTTTAAAGGAGTTAAAGTGGGCATAGTAGATGAGCGTTCAGAGATAGCGGGATGCTTCAATGGAATACCTCAAAACTATATAGGTTTTCGCACTGATGTTCTAGATGGATGTCCAAAGGCTGAAGGGATCATGATGTTAATACGTTCAATGTCACCACAGGTAATAATTGTAGATGAGATAGGTAGAGATGAAGACATTACAGCCATATCCGAAGCTATTAACGCTGGTGTAAAGGTAGTGACAACTGTTCATGGAGCAACTTTAGAAGAGCTTATGGAGCGGCCAAACTTAAATAAGCTTGTGGGTAGAGGAGCTTTTGAGCGTATAATTATTCTCGGTAGTAGCCTTGGACTAGGCACAGTTGAGTCTTTAATAGACGGTAAGACCATGAAACCCTTAATATCATGTGCGTTTCCTCTCAAACGTATAATGGAAAAGGAGACAGAAGAGATGGGGTAGTTATGAAACTCTTAGGTTCACTAATTCTTCTATTTTCTTGTGGAGGGATGGGGTTCCTTATAGCACGAAATTATCGAGCCAGGCCTAGGGAACTCAGAGCGTTAAAATCTGCATTTCAAATCCTTGAGACTGAGATAGCATACTCACTTACATCGTTGCCGCAGGCTTTGGAAAAGGTGGCGCGTTCAGGAGATTTAAAGATCTATAGTATCTTTGAGAACACTAGAGAACTTTTAATATCAGGAGAAGGTTATACACCTGCAGAGGCTTGGGAAGAAGGACTTAGAAAGTACTTTTCGTATCTGGCTTTGACAGATACAGATAGAGAGATCCTTTCTTTTTTTGGAAAATGCCTTGGTGCATCTGATAGAAATGATCAGATTAAGCATATAAGGTTAGTCGTAGAAGAGCTATCCCGCCAAGGGATTAATGCAGAACAGGAAGAACAAAAAAATTCCAAGCTATGGACTTATATGGGGGTTTTGACCGGCCTGGTCTTAATACTTCTCATGTATTGAAATTACATTCAGGTCAGGGAGGAAAATTAATCATATGAAAGGGGTAAATAAATATGAAAATTGATCTTATCTTCAAAGTTGCAGGATTGGGAATACTCATCTCCATCCTTCATATGGTCCTGAAACAGGCAAATAAAGAGGAGTATGCACAATTACTCACCCTCGTTGGAGTAATAATAGTTTTTACCGTAGTTGTACAATTAATAGGTGAGCTCTTTGACAGTGTAAAAGGCGTCTTCGGCTTATGGTAAAGGGAATCAAGGAGCGATTAAAATGGAGATTACAGCAATAGTTACTATTGGATTATTAGGGACAATATTATTGGTTTTATTAAGGACTCAACGCCCTGAGATAGCATTACAGATGAGTATAGTTATTGGCGCGATTATATTTCTGAGCCTTATTGGAAGACTTGTTCAGGTTATAGATCTTTTAATGAATCTAGCTGCTCGATCATCTGTAAATAGGACATACCTTGGGATCCTTTTGAAGGTCATAGGGGTAGCATATATCTCGGAATTTGGTTCACAGATATGTAAGGACGCTGGTGAAGGCTCTATCGCAAGTAAAATCGAGTTTGCTGGTAAGGTAATCATAATGATTATGGCAATGCCTATTCTCGTAGCCATTTTAGATATGGTAATGAAGCTTTTCCCATAATACGATAATCTTTCTAGAAAAGAGGCGAAGAACGCTATGGCTTTTTCAGCCGTTAAAAGAGAAGATGACGCATTTATATATAGCAAAAGCCGAAAGAATACTATCATTTGTGTTCTTTTCTCAATGCTTCTTTATATGATCACCTCTCCTGTTTGCTACGGAGAAGAACTTTATGATGTTATAGAAGGCCAATTGGATTTCCTTGATTTAAGCCAATTAGATGTTTTTATAAAAGCCATGGACGAAGATGTTCAAAGTATTATGCCCACCTTTGATGTACGAGACTATATTAAAAATAAGGGTCCAGGGCTATTACCACCTCTTAACCCAAGGAAATTAGTGAACACTAGCATTAGGGTATCTTTAAAGGAAATCTTAATAAACTCAAGGCTTTTAGGTGAGTTAATACTCTTGGCAGTATTATATGGTGTCTTAGAGCACCTTTCTTCTGCCTTTGAACATGAAGGTACAAGCACTCTGGCGTACATGGTTTCTTATCTTGCCCTTATTGCTATAGCAATAAGGAGCCTCATGGAATGTTTAAAAATAGGGCAGACTACAATAGAGAATATGGTCGTGTTCATGTACTCTCTTATACCTGTCATGTTAAGTCTACTAGTAGCAACCGGTGGCATTGCATCAGCAGCCATCTTTACGCCTATTACTTTATTTCTAACTAATGGAATCGGAACTATGATAAATACTATTATATTTCCCATGATATTTCTCTCGTCAATCTTAGCTATAGTAAGTAACATATCTGATAAAGTTCAGGTTTCACGGGTCTCCAAGCTTATAGATCAAGTTGTAATGTTACTATTAGGCCTAGTCTTCACTATCTTTACAGGTATAGTAGGTATATACGGCCTTGCTACTCCTTTAAAGGATGGAATACCACTGAGGTTAGGTAAGTTTATAGCAGGTGCATTTGTGCCTATAGTAGGAAGTTTCTTGACAGAAGCTGTGACTGTAGCAGCAGGAGGAGCTTTAGTAATAAAGAGTGCCCTAGGAGTACTTGGTGCTTCAGCCATTCTTTTGACTTGTCTCTTTCCAGCAATAAAAATCATGGTTGTAGTCTTTATTCATAGACTAGCTGCTGCTTTAATACAACCTATAAGCAACTCTAAACTAGTTGAAGCCTTGACTGCTCTGGGGAATAGTCTCACTCGTATCTTTGCAGCAATGGTAATAGTAGCTATGATGTTTTTCATCTGTATAATGGTTATTGTAGGAATGGGAAGCATGATAACGATGGTGAGGTGAGTTAAGTATGGATTCGTTAACAAGGTGGATAAGGGATATAGTTCTCCTTGTGCTTTATATCACATTTTTAGAGATGCTTATACCATCAGGTACAATGCGTAAATATGTTAGATTGGCCACTGGTCTAATTATCATATTTGCAATGCTACATCCCATCTTAAATGTGCTAGGAGGATTCGACCTAGAAAATATTGATATAATTAAAACCTTAAGCCCTAGTAATAGTTCAGTAGATCATATAACTATTATAGGACAAGAGGTACGGGAGAGGGGAGAAGGGATTGCATTAAAGACGTCAATAACAAAGACAGAAGAAAAGGTAAGAGGCATGTTAATGACTATTGAAGATATTCAGGATGTACGAATAACTCTTACTGTACATAATGGTAAGTTATCACAGGCTAAAGTGGCTGTACAGTTATTACAAGAGGTATGGGAACCAGTAACACCTATTAAGATCGTAAACATAGGGTCCGAACAAGGGAGCGCATTACAGGAAGCAAATAATAAAATAGAGAAGGGCGTGGAACGGAGGATTATGATCATGTTAAAGAGTTTACTAGATATAGATGAAGAGAACATAGAAGTTATATTTGAAGATACAGAGAGGAGCTGATGCATCTTGGCACTAGAGAAATTCTTTAATCTCAAGGAACCGCAAATGAAACTTCTAAAGAATCTATTAATATTAGCCCTTGTAGGAGCGATACTTATTCTAACTGGAAGCATATTTGCTGACAAGAATAAGGGTCTTTCTCTTATGTCAGGAAGAGACTCTTCTACTACACCAACTTTATCATCACCCTTAAAGGCTAAAAACGTGAATGGACCAACAGGATACGAAATATCAAATGATTATATGGATAATGTAAAAAAAGATTTGGAAAATCTCTTAGCTCAAATCAAAGGGGCAGGGGAAGTTAGAGCGGAAATAAGTTTTGACGGGGGATACCAGTACAATTATGCCACGAATAAAACGCAGGAGGAGACAGTGACCCAGGAGAAAGATACTTCTGGTGGTTCAAGAATAGTAACTACCAAACGAGGAACAGAACAGATAGTGACATTGAGAGGAAGTAATTCAGAGGAACCACTGGTTCTAGAAGTAAGGGAACCTACTATAAAGGGAGTATTAGTGGTAGCAGAAGGAGCAGCTGATTCTCGTGTTAAGGAAAGAATAGCAGAGGCAGTTCGCATCTTCTTGAACCTCCCCGCTTATAAGGTAATAGTGGTAGAGGGAAAGTTCAATTAAAAAGAATTAGGGAGGTAAATGAGATGGAAAGAATAAAAAAAGCGTTACCTGTTGTAGTTATTATAGTTCTTTTAGGGTTGGTTATAAGACTTTATATATGGGAGCCTAATCTATATGATGATCAGATTCATAGTAATTTTCAAAATGATAACGTAGAGGTTGTCACTATTAATACCATGCAATATGACTTTTTTGCAGAGTATAGGCTACAGCGTGAGATCTCTAGAAGTAAAGAGATAGATCTTCTTAAAGAAATGATAAATAATGAAAACTATGATGGTGAAGTAAGGAAAAGTGCTCAATTAGATCTCCTCTCTCTAATAAAGAAGATGGAAAAAGAATTTGATGCTGAGAATCTTATTAGAGCTAAAGGAGTTAAGGATTCTATTGTTATGATAAGTGATGGTGGTGTAAATGTTATAATAAATGTAGATGGACCTATAGAGCAGTATATACCAAAGATAGGTGATGCCACTGCTAGAGCTACAGGAAGGAGAATGGAGGAGATAACGATAATCCCGTATTAAAAGGGGTAAATTTCTTTAATTAACGAAGAAGTTTAAAGAGGCTGTTCCCATTGGAAGGTTATTATGGTATAATGTTAGTGGTTATTATATGTTAGAAAAGGATTGAGTATGGAGGTGTAATATTCGGCTTGAGCATAAAGTCCTAATTAAGCTCAGACCGAATTAGAGGATTATGGCATTCAATGTAGAAATGATAAAGGACCTAATAAGGATCGTCTCCTCTAGCGATATCACTGAGCTAGCAATAGAATGCGAAGATTTGTCCCTTAAGATAAAAAGGGATACAAGAGTCGATGGCGTGGTAACTGTGCCCCATTCAGAGATAGTTCATGATTCGAGGGGTCAATCTGGTGGCGCGGAAGTCGATATAGGCTCAAAGAAGCAGGAGGATATGAAAGTTCAAGAGGATGAAAATTTTATAACCATAACATCACCTATGGTTGGAACATTCTATCGAGCACCTGCACCAGATGAAAAACCATATGTTGAAGTAGGAGACCGTATAAAGCCTGGGGACGCTCTTTGCATTATTGAGGCTATGAAGCTAATGAATGAGATCGAAGCTGAAACAGAGGGTAGGATCATAAAAATTCTCGTGGAGAACTCAGCCCCTGTTGAATATGGGCAGCCCCTCTTTATCCTAGAAAAATTCTAAGGATAGAGATATAAAACTAATTATTTCAAGGAGCGATATAGGGTAATGTTTGAGAAGATACTCATTGCTAACAGGGGCGAAATAGCTATACGCGTAATAAGGGCATGTAAAGAATTAGGCATCAAGACTGTTGCCATATATTCGCAAACTGATGTTGACTCACTTCATGTTAGATATGCTGATGAGGCTTATTGTATAGGTCCGGGGCCTGTAAGAAGGAGTTACTTGAATATACCTAATATAATGAGTGCTGCTATTTTGGCCGGTGTCGATGGTATACATCCTGGTTATGGAATGCTCGCGGAAAATTCACGCTTTGCAGAGATTTGCGAGTCTCATAGAATCAAATTCATAGGACCTTCTTTTGAGTCCCTAGAGAAAGTTGGAGACAAAGCGTTTGCTAGGGTTAGTGTAGAGAAGGCTGGTGTCCCTGTAATACCAGGCAGCGATGGCCCCATAGAGGATGAAGCTGATGCATGTCGTCTAGCTAAGGAAATAGGATATCCAGTAATGATAAAGGCATCAAATGGTGGCGGGGGAAAAGGTATTCGCCTTGCTAGAGACGAAAAAGAGCTGAGGAAGGTTTTATCAATAGCTCGTTATGAATCTGAGACTTCTTTTGGAAGTGATGAAGTCTATATAGAAAAATTTATTGAAAATCCACGGCATGTGGAGATACAAGTACTCGCTGATGAAGCTGGTAATGTTGTGCATTTAGGGGAAAGAGATTGTTCCGTTCAAAGAAAGCACCAGAAATTAATAGAAGAATCGCCGTCACCTTCAGTTAACGATAGTTTAAGGAAGGCTATGGGTGAAAAGGCAGTTGACGCTGCAAGAGCTGTGGGATATACTAATGCTGGGACAGTTGAATTTTTGGTAGATAAAGACGGTAACTTTTATTTTATTGAGATGAATTCCAGGATTCAGGTGGAGCACCCAGTGACTGAGGCTGTAACAGGGATAGATCTTGTAAAAGCCCAAATTTTAATAGCTGCAGGAGAAGAAGGACTTTATTCTCAGGAAGATATAAAGTGGAAGGGGCATGCTATAGAATGCCGAATAAATGCCGAGGAACCAGAGAAGAATTTCATGCCTTCTCCAGGACGCATCGAATTTTATCGTGCTCCAGGGGGACCTGGTATCCGTGTAGATGATTATGTTTATCAAGGGTTCTCTCTAAGCCCCTTCTATGATTCGATGTTCGCTAAAGTCATAGCTTGGGGAAGAGATAGAGATGAAGCTATAGTGAGAATGAAGAGGGCTCTTGATGAATATATAATTACGGGTATTAAAACAAATATTTTATTTCACAAACAAATTCTTGAAGATGAATTATTTTTAAAAGGTGATATACATACTAATTATATAACCGAGCTTTTCAACGGTTAAATTATTTAACGGAGGTGCTATATTATGATAGCGAGCGATGAAAGGACGGATATGGGAACAGTCCGGATAGTTCCGGAGGTAGTTTCTATAATTGCAGGATTGGCTGCCATCGAAGTAAATGGCGTAGCTGGAATGAGTGGTGGTCTAGCTGGAGGCATTGTTGAGATGCTTGGAAAGAAGAATCTCTCTAAAGGGGTAAAAGTAGAAGTCGGGGAGAAAGAATGTGAAGTAGATCTCTTTATAGTAGTAGAGTATGGTGTTGAGATCCCTGCTGTGGCTCTTGAAATTCAAGAGAATGTTAAGAGAGCTATTGAAACTATGACGGGGTTAAACGTAGTGCAAGTCAATATTCATGTTCAAGGGGTTAATTTCCGTTCTGCTGCTCCTGTGTATGAAGAGAAAGAATCAGAAGATTTGCGTATCAGGTGAGTTTTATTTAACGAACGATTGGGGGCTACCTCATCATGGCTTTAATTGATAAAATAGTATTGGCTATAGGAGGCACTTTAATACTTTTACTCGCCCTAGTTAGCTTAGCGATTGTGCCTGGAGGCGTTTTCGTCGATAATGTCATCGCCTTCTTTGATTATTTGAAGGTAGAAGGACAGCTGGAAGCTGCCATCTCAGGCGTTCTTTTTCTCTTAATCAGCTTGGCTCTCTTTAGGATAATTATTAAGCATAGCAATGGAGCTCATATAGTTTTGAAGGAGACTTCTTTAGGTGATATAAGGATCTCTTTATCTACCATTCATCAACTTACTGAAGAGGCTATGCGGCACTTTAACGACGTGCAAGAGGCTACTAAGATAAAATTAAATACTTCCCCTGATGGGCTTGAGGTAGATGTTACTTTGAGAGTATTGCCCGATTCTTGCCTACCAGATTTATGTGAGGAGGCACAAATGCGCCTTAAAGACTACCTTAACTCTACAGTAGGTATAATACCTAAACGTGTGAGAATATATGTTCAGGATGTTGCCAAAGAAAAGACGTTAAAAGTAGAGTAATAAGTTTAATTTGTATAGATAAGGAGCTAAAGACAGATGAGCGAGGAATTCAGAAGAATATATGATTATTTCATGCGTAAAAAGGGAAGAGCCCTTGGTCTGCTCATAGGGTTCATACTGGGCTGGGGTGTAATGAAATATGGATTCTTGAAAGTGTTATTCCTCGCAATTTGTGCAGGAGTGGGCTATCTCTTTGGTAGGATGGTTGACGATCGCAGGACGTTTGATGATATGATAGATCGTATCTTTTCTTACCGAGGGAGAACTAGAAGATGAGGTGGTTGTGTGTTAAGGAGAAGTGCGCGTCAAGTCGCTCTTCAATCACTTTTCCAAATGGATATAGGTAAAGTGGATATGGAAACAGCCTTGGAGACAGCTCTATCCTTTCATAAGCTTTCTCCAGCAGCTCAAGAGTTTTCTAGGAAACTTCTCGAAGTAACCTGGGCTAACCTTGCGGAGATAGATAGATTGCTTCAGAGTTACTCTATTGGTTGGTCATTAGAACGGATGGGAAATGTAGATAGGAATATTTTGCGTATAGCAATATGCGAGTTGCTTTTCTTTGAGATTCCTCCTAGCGTCTCAATTAACGAAGCCGTTGAGCTAAGTAAGGAATATGGAGATGTGAATTCATCTAGATTCGTGAATGGAATACTTGGGAACATAGCGCGTGAAACAAAACCGCTAAAATGAGTCTTCATTAAGGAGAAGAAAGATTATGTGTAAAAAGGTCTTCCTTGGTATTGATACTAGCTGTTATGTTACTTCTGTAGCCATAGTAGATGGAGACCTTAATCTTTTGGGAGATGAGCGTCATCCATTAGCTGTTCCTTACGGCAAAAAAGGACTCAGACAACAGGATGCCGTATTTTCGCATGTAAAGAATCTTTCAGGGGTTATAGATTCTATTATGAAGAACGCCAGCAAAGAAGGTACACTTCATTTAGAGTTAGCAGGTGTGGGTGCCAGCGTTTCGCCTCGTTCTGAGGAGGACTCTTATATGCCTGTATTCAAAGTTGGAGAAATGGCAGGTCGTGTTATTGCTTCTACGTGGAGCGTTCCTTTTTTCTCATTAAGCCATCAAGAAGGCCATATTGCTGCTGGTATATGGTCACAATCAAAATGGGATAGTGAAGATTTTTTGGCTATTCATATATCAGGAGGAACTACTGAATTTTTACGCGTTAATACTGTCTCATCTGGGAATACTAGGCTATATATAAAGGACATGCTAGGTGGAAGTGAAGATTTGCACGCTGGTCAATTTATTGATCGCGTAGGAGTACATATGGGGCTTCCATTCCCTGCTGGTCCTGATTTGGAGATATTAGCTCGTCAAGGAGACCCTGATAAGGTTCATATACCGTCATCAGTTAATGGCTTGAAAATGAGTTTCTCAGGTCCTGCTACATGTGGAATAAAGGCATTAAAAGACGGTGCTGATCCACGGGATGTGGCTGCAGCAGTTGAAAGATGTATAGCTAATACCTTAGAGAAGGTCATAAGACGCGGAGTAGATATAACGGGTTTGAATACTGTTCTTATTGTTGGCGGGGTAGCTGCAAATGAAGGAATAAAGGCACGCCTCCGCCATAGACTAAAAGGAATATATGGTGACAGTTTGTACTTTGCTGTTCCTAAATATACAGGGGATAATGCTGTAGGGATTGCTGTTGAAACAGCCCGTAGGTTAAGAGAGGTTGAGAAAATAAGATAGTTTTCTCAGAGTTTGCTGGAATTTACGAAAAAGGTATGCTATAATAGGAAGAAGATTTAGGGAGAAAGCCTTATGGCTCTCCCTTCTAATATTAATTCTGGAAAGGAGAGGAAGCGCATTCCTCGCCAAACGACGAGGATTTCCTGCGCAAAGTATATGAAAAAGCAAGCTAGACAGATAAAGATAATAGCTGGGAAGGTGGAAGCTATTGCAGAGTTGAATGATTCAGCCATGGCAGATGCTATTTGGAATGCTCTACCTTTACAGGCGCGTGGAAGTACATGGGGAGACGAGATTTACTTCTCTATTCCTGTAGATAAAGCAAAAGGGCCAGTTAAAGAAGTGGTGGATTTAGGAGAATTGGGATTCTGGCCTCCTGGCAAGGCTTTTTGTATATTTTATGGACAAACCCCTATAAGTAGAGCAGGCGAGATTCGGCCAGCAGATCCTGTAGTGGTCTTTGGTAAGATTATTGGAGACCCTAAAGTCTTCAAGCCAGTAACTTCAGGGACAAGCGTGAGTGTGGAACGTATGGAGAACTAGGCATGAATTCCCTTAAGGTATATTCAGTACAAGAGATAACTAGATATATTCAAGATCTTATAAAGAACGATCCTAACCTTGCGTTTATATGGGTGCGCGGAGAAATATCAGAGTTAAAGGTACATTCTTCTGGGCACATGTACTTTGTCTTAAAAGATGAAGCAGCTAGATTACGGGGGGTTATGTTTAGGAGTCGTGTGAGAGGGTTGCGTTTTAAACCTGCTGCAGGAATGGAGATTTTTGTATTAGGCTATATTGGCCTATATGAGAGGAATGGAGAGTACCAGATCTATGCCGAAGAGATGCTCCCCTCTGGTCCTGGTGAACTGTATGTGGCATTTAATGAATTGAAATCACGTTTACAGGCTGAAGGGCTCTTTGATGTAAATAAAAAGCGTCCCATACCTCCTTATCCCGATAAGATCGCTATTGTTACGTCCCCTACAGGGGCAGCTATTAAAGATATAATTACTGTAAGTAAGCGCAGATTTCCCCCTGTAGAGCTCCTCATAGTCCCTACACTAGTTCAGGGTAAAGACGCACCTGAGGAAATCGTTAAGGCTCTTAGAAGAGCTGATGCTTCAGGTGCTGATGTGATAATCTTGGCTCGTGGTGGTGGCTCAGCTGAGGAGCTTTGGTGTTTCAATGACGAGCGAATTGCACGAGCTATTAGAACCTGTGTGGTCCCAGTGGTCTCGGCTGTAGGCCATGAGACTGATTATACCATTGCGGATTTCGCTGCTGATATGCGTGCTCCTACTCCTTCGGCTGGTGCTGAGATGCTAGTTCCTGATATAAGGGAACTCATGACCTCTCTTAATCTATACGAGCAGAGGCTCTTTTATATAATGCGTCGTCGTATAGAGCTAATGCAAGAGCGGCTCCAAAGTATCCAAAACCGGCGAATCTTTCTCAGACCTAAAGAGATGATTGACGGGATGAGAATGGATTTGGATAGATTACAGGAGCGAAAATTTAGAGCTATTCAAGGGAGAATAGATTTAGAGAAGGAAAATTTAAAGGCCATCTCAGAGAAGCTGGCTCTTCTTAACCCGCTTTCCACACTGAACCGTGGCTACTCAGTAACCTATCATTTCTCTTCAGGTGAATTAATAAGAAATATAAAGCAAGTTATGGTAGGTGAAATAATAGAAGTCATGCTTACAGATGGTAGTATCATCTGTAAGGTTAACGAAAAAAAGGTGCGTGATGGTATTGAGTAAGAAAAAAGATAAGATAACCTTTGAAGAAGCCTTTAAAGGATTAGAAGAGGTTGTAAATCAATTAGAAAGTGGGAACCTTTCCCTTGATGAAAGCCTTAAATATTTTGAAGAAGGTATTTCTTTCTTGCGAACGTGTAGAGGAAGATTGCAAGATGCTGAAAGCAAGATTGAGATCTTGATTAGCCAAGAAGATGGCGAGTTTTGTCAAAAACCTTTTGATGGAGATGTGATAAAGGAGGAGCAAGAATAAGGTGGATCTTGAGGTATATCTACATGAACGAGGGAAGATCATTGATGATGCTTTAGATACTTTTCTTCCACGTGAGAAAAGATTTCCTCCAATAATTCATGAGGCTATGCGATATAGCGTAGGTGCCGGAGGTAAGCGAATACGTCCTATACTAACTTTGGCTAGCGTTGAGGCAGTAGGAGGAGATTATAAAATTGCTATACCTATTGCATGTGGTATAGAGTTGATTCATACTTATTCCCTGATACACGATGATCTTCCGTGCATGGATGATGCTGAACTTAGAAGGGGGAAACCCTCTAACCATAAAGTTTATGGTGAGGCCATGGCTGTGTTGGCAGGGGATGGACTTCTTACATTTGCTTTTGAAGTCATATCAAAATGGGGTAAAGAATACGGTGCAGATCCTTATTTGTTGCTCAATGCAGTAGAAGAAATAGCACGAGCAGCGGGGCCAGACGGAATGGTAGGTGGTCAAGCGGCTGATATCCTCTGGGAGGGACGCCATATTACTTTAGAAGAATTAAATGAGCTCCATAGATATAAGACAGGTGCGTTACTAGTGGTTTCTCTTCGTGTAGGGTCTATAATAGCTGGTGGGGGAGAAGAGGAGCTGGAAGCTTTAACATCATATGGTTCAGCAATAGGATTGGCTTTTCAGATAATCGATGATATCCTTGATGTATCTGGTGATGTCACTAAATTAGGGAAACAGGTCAAGCATGATGGTAAAAATGAAAAAGTTACTTTTCCTTCCCTTGTGGGTATTGAACGTTCTAAGGAGATCGCATATAATCTAGTGGAAAAAGGGAATAAGGCATTAGAGATCTTTGATGAGAAAGCCATCCCCCTGAAGGAACTGGGTAATTATATAATAAGGCGGGATAATTAGATTGAATGGATTTCTAACTGATTTACTAGAAAACAAGATTATTATAGCTTCTGCCACCGCTTGGCTCATTGCTCAGACATTAAAACTTATTTTTTCATACTTTCAAGAAGGCTTTATAAATTTTAAACGTCTAGCCCAGGCTGGTGGTATGCCTAGCTCTCACTCCGCGTTTGTAGTGTCATTGAGTACAGGGGTAGGTATTGTTGAAGGCACTAGCTCTACTATCTTTGCTGTATCTCTGATCTTTGCTTTGATAATTATGTATGATGCTGCAGGTGTAAGAAGAGCTGCTGGAAAGCAAGCTGAAGTACTAAACCGAATAGTAGACGAGCTTTTTCAAGGACATAGGTTCCATGAGGAACGTTTACGGGAATTGCTAGGGCATACACCTATAGAGGTAATAGTTGGTGCTCTCCTTGGCATCCTTGTAGCACTTTCTATAGTAAGATAGTACTTTGCATATTGAAAAGTTTTCTAGGAGATGAAGTTTTTTGCGGGATGATTCTCGACGTGCTCTTTTTATTGGGTTCCTTACATTTATATTAACTATAGGTATAGGTACTATTTCAAATGGTCTCGCGCGCCAGGCTGGTTTTATAGCGTCTTTAATAGTGCTCTTTTTCATGATTACAATCGGAATATTATTTGATATAATCGGCGTGGCCGCTACTGCTGGAGCAGAACGACCTTTTCATGCCATGGCGTCAAAGAAGATCCCTGGTGCACGCCATGGATTAAGAATAGTTAGAAATGCTCATTCAGTATCAACATTTTCAAATGATGTTATAGGTGATATAGTTGGGACTGTCAGTGGAGCGCTGGCTATGGGACTTGTTGTAAACTTGCTAGCTATCTATCCTAAAGTAGATGAAACTATGGCTATCACATTACTCACTGCCTTTGTCGCAGCGTTAACAGTAGGTGGAAAGGCTAAAGGGAAGGCCTTTGCTATTAATAGATCTACACAGATTCTCCACTTTGTAGGAAGAATCTTGGAGTTTTTAGAACGGATTACAGGGATAGAGCTTCTAAAGGATAATCCTAAGAGGTATGCGAGAAAACGCAAGCGACGTTTGAAGAAATTTTAATAGGGGGCAGCAATATCTTGGTAGAAAAGATCTTACATAAGGTAAACTCCCCTAAGGATCTAAAGGGGCTTTCATATATAGAATTATTACAACTTACACAGGAGTTACGCGAGGAGATATTATCTGTTGTGTCAACTAATGGTGGTCATTTAGCGCCCAATTTAGGCGTAATTGAGTTGACCATTGCTTTACATTTGACCTTTGATAGCCCGCGCGATAAAATAATTTGGGATGTGGGTCATCAGAGCTATGTTCATAAACTCCTTACTGGGCGCAGAGAACTCTTTTCCACGTTAAGACAATTAAATGGTTTATGTGGTTTCACAAAGCGTCAGGAGAGTCCACATGATCCTTTTGGCGCAGGGCATAGTAGTACATCTATCTCTTCTGCTCTTGGCTTTGCTAAAGCACGAGATTTAAATAAAGAAGATCATCAAGTTATCGCTGTCATTGGAGATGGTTCTATGACAGGAGGAATGGCCTTTGAGGCATTGAATTATGCTGGTCATGCTAAAAGCGATATAATCGTGGTATTAAATGATAACGAGATGTCTATAGCACATAATGTAGGTGCTCTTGCTGCTTATCTTGCAAGAGTAAGGACAGACCCTACTCTACAAAAGGTGAGAAATGATCTTCAGCAGGCACTGGAGAAGATACCTGCTATTGGTAAGACTGTTGCTAAGGCTGTTGAGAGGGGAAAGGGTAGTTTAAAGTATTTGATAGTTCCAGGGATGTTATTTGAGGAACTAGGGTTTACCTATTTTGGTCCTATTGATGGTCATAATATATGGTCTATGACCAGGGCTTTCCAGGATGCTAAGAAACGCGGAGGTCCAGTTCTTGTACATGTTATTACGCAAAAAGGCAAAGGATATTCGCCAGCTGAGAAGGATCCAGAGCGATTTCACGGAGTAGGGCCATTTTCTATAGAAACGGGTGAGAAGTTATCTTCTTCATCTGGGATTACCTACACACAATATTTTAGCAAATTTATGGTGGATTTAGGTTCTCGTGAAGAAAAAGTATTGGGTATAACAGCAGCAATGTCAGATGGTACAGGCTTAGATAAGTTTGCTAGTGCCTTTCCTGATAGATTTATTGATGTAGGGATTGCTGAGCAGAACGCTGTTACAATGTCAGCTGGTCTAGCTGCATCAGGTTTTAAACCTGTTGTGAGTATATATTCTACCTTCCTTCAAAGGGCCTATGATCAAATAGTTCATGATGTATCTTTACAAGGACTTCCTGTTACTTTCACCGTTGATAGAGCTGGAATAGTGGGGGAGGATGGTCCTACACATCATGGAGTCTTTGATATAGCTTATTCTCGACATATACCAGGGATGGTGGTAATGGCCCCAAAGGATGGGAATGAACTTCAGCATATGCTCTATACAGCTGTTTCATTAGATAGTCCTGCTTTTATACGATATCCAAGGGATAAAGCTCCAGATTCTCATATAGATCCCGAACCAATGCTCTTGGAGATAGGGCGTGGGGAGGTTTTAAGTGAAGGAAATGATGTAGCAATAATAGCCTTGGGGACAATGGTCTATCCTTCATTACAGGCTGGGATTGAATTGAGGCGTAACGGAGTTAATGCTATGGTAGTAAACGCTAGGTTTGTCAAGCCCCTAGATGAAGAACTAATAGAATGGATTGCACATAATATTAAAAAGATGATAATTATTGAGGAGCATAGCCTCCAGGGAGGGTTTGGCAGCGCAATCCTTGAGTTCCTTGAGGAGGCTAATTTAGAAGAAGTACACGTAAAACGAATTGGAATACCTGATATCTTTATAGAACAGGGGCCTCGTAATGTTTTACTTGAGAAATATGGTCTGAGCACAGAAGGAATAATACAAGCCGTCTTTGAGCTCTTAAATAGAGAGTATACTAATAAGAAGGCAAGGCGAGGATAGTCATGAGCTCTAAAAAAGAACGTTTAGATCTTTTCCTTGTAAATAATGGCCTCTTTCTGAGTAGAGAGCGTGCTAGGCGTGCTATAATGGCAGGAGATGTGACAGTTGACGGGGTAGCTATGCTAAAACCAGGTACTATAGTGTCAGCTGATTCCTGTATAAATGTGAAAGAAGACTCTATTCCTTATGTGAGTAGAGGTGGTTTAAAACTAGAAAAAGCCTTACAGTATTTTAATATAGAGCCTTATGGTAAGGTAGCTATGGATGTTGGAGCTTCAACAGGAGGTTTCACTGATTGCCTACTAAAGAATGGCGCTAGTAGGGTTTATGCTATTGATGTTGGCTATGGCCAGCTGGCCTGGGGACTACGACAAGATCCACGAGTTATCGTAATGGAAAGACAAAATATTCGTTATATTGAAAAGAGTGATATAGGTGAATTAGTAGATCTAGT
Organism: Firmicutes bacterium UBA5435; assembly: GCA_002426645.1. GTDB lineage: Bacteria > Bacillota > UBA5435 > UBA5435 > UBA5435 > UBA5435. Next base: position 17,352 of record DIRN01000097.1, read on the forward strand.
TACTATAGATACCTCCTTTATATCCATATGCAAATTCCTAGATAAGGTCATTTCTATTCTCAAAGAGGAGGGGGAAATCGCGGCACTTATAAAACCTCAATTTGAGGCAGGGCGCGATGAGGTTGGAAAAGGTGGTGTAGTCCGTGAGGCTAAGACTCACATTAAAGTCTTAGATAATATAGTAAGATTTGTGCAAGAGATGGATCTTGCAGTGGGTGGCTTGACTTATTCGCCCATCACTGGACCTAAAGGTAATATAGAATTTTTGATCTATCTTTTAAAGTGCAAGAGAGCGCCTTTTGATCCTTGGGATATAGAGAAAATTACGCGAGTAGTTGAAGATGCTCATACTGAACACTCGCTGTATAGTAAAAGATAGTGCTAACTAGGATAAGGCTTTGGGGAGCCAGCCGTATGGTAAATTCCCTTTTAAATTCAATATGCTCTAGTTGTATGAAGAGGTGAATTAAAGATAATGGCCGGAATTACCTTTGAAAATTATAATAATGGTGCTAAAGGAAGAATGATTAAGGAAATAGAGAGGTTAAAGAAAGAGAGATGTGCTGTTATACTAGCTCATAATTATCAACGCCCTGAGGTACAAGATATCGCTGATTATGTAGGTGATTCTTTGGAGTTGAGTCAATTAGCAGCGAGGCTCCCTAATAAGGTCATAGTTTTCTGTGGAGTTCATTTTATGGCTGAATCAGCAGCGATTCTTTCTCCTGATAAGACTATTCTTCTACCAGAGAAGTATGCAGGGTGTCCTATGGCTGATATGGTGAATGCAGAAGACCTTAAGGCAAAGAAGAAAGAAATACCTGATGCAGCTGTAGTCTGCTATGTAAATTCATCTGCTGAGGTAAAAGCAGAATCTGATATTTGCTGTACATCGTCTAATGCAGTTAAAGTGGTAGAGACGATAGATTCTGATAAGATTCTCTTTATACCAGATAGGAATTTAGCCAGGTATGTGGCTTCAAAGGTTTCTAATAAGGAGATCATTCCATGGGAAGGGTATTGCGTTACTCATGAAAGGGTTACGTTAGATGACCTCAATAAGGCAAAAGCAGCTCATCCACGAGCGGTTGTAGTGGTTCATCCCGAGTGCCGTGTAGATGTGGTAGAAGCTGCAGATCATGTGGCTAGTACCAGCGGTATTATGAAATTCGTACGCGAGTCAGATTCAGAAGAATTTATAATAGGTACTGAAATGGGAATTATGCATCGCTTGACTCGAGATAATCCCACAAAACGAATTTATATACTATCTACTGGTATGGTCTGTCCTAATATGAAGATGACTACGTTAGATAAAGTCTTAACTGCCCTACAGGATATGAAGTGGCAAATCACAGTAGATGAAGAGCTTAGAACTCGAGCATACGGTAGTTTAAAGAAGATGTTAGAGGTTTAAAAAGAAAGATTATTCACTATAGAAAGGATGCCAATGGTCGTTTTCTTGGGACCCAAAATTTGGGGTTTCGCGGCTGTACACATATGAACTTGAGATATTGTATGGATTTCAAGCTCTCTGATATTGAGAGCGAATTTACTGATGTGTTAATAATCGGAAGTGGTGTAGCAGGCCTTTTTACATCATTAAAAGCTGCAGAATGTGGAAAGGTTATTCTTCTAAGCAAGGGTGGTCTTCTCAATAGCAATACTTACTATGCTCAAGGTGGCATAGCAGCTGTTATGAGTTTGGATGATTCAAAGGATCTCCATTTTAGTGATACTATCCAGGCTGGTGCGGGTCTCTGTGACCCGGCAGCAGTGAGAGTACTTGTAGATGAAGGACCAGAGCGTGTCATGGAACTCATAGACTATGGGGTAGTCTTTGATAGGGAAGGCGGAAAATTAGCTCTTACGCAAGAAGGGGCTCATAGTTTCCGTCGTATTCTCCACGCCCAGGGTGATGCAACAGGTAAAGAAGTGGCAGAAAAGCTTTCTTCCCTTGCCCTTTCTAATAAGAATATAGATTATAAGGATAGGTATTTTGTTGTTGATCTCCTTACTTATAATAATAAATGTATTGGTGTTCTGACAATTGATTTAAAGAACCGAACTCCCTATGCATTTATTTCGAAGACCACTGTACTGGCTACTGGAGGGGCAGGACAACTCTATCAGGATACTACTAATCCAGAAGTAGCTACAGGTGATGGCGTGGCTATGGCATATAGAGCAGGAGTAGAGTTGATGGATATGGAATTTGTTCAGTTTCATCCAACTGTTTTTGCGCCTAGGCCAAATGTACGTTTCCTTATTTCAGAGGCGGTTCGAGGAGAGGGTGCTATCCTCCGCAATAAAAATGGGGAACGGTTTATGCTAAAGTATCATGATCTTGCAGAGTTAGCCCCTAGGGATATAGTATCAAGAGCTATACATAAAGAAATGGAAAGGACCGATTCAGATCGGGTATTCTTAGATTTAACACATTTTCCATCTGGAAAGGTAGAGAAACGGTTTCCAACTATATACGAAACTTGTAAAAGATATGGTATAGATATGTCTGAGGATCTTGTACCGGTTATACCTGGGGCTCATTATATAATGGGGGGCATTAAAACTGATTTAAATGGTAGAACTAATATTCCAGGGCTTTATGCGTGCGGTGAAGCCGCGTGTACAGGGGTGCACGGTGCTAATCGCCTAGCAAGCAATTCCCTCCTTGAGGCACTGGTCTTTGCTTATAGGATAGTCCAAGATATCAAAGGGCAATTACATTATGTTAAAGATGGCCCAAAGTATCTAGAATTTTCTTATGTGAAGAATTCATCTGGGGTTGATGAGGACTTTAAAGACATACGTGAGAATTTAAAGGCGGTTATGACCGACCTGGTAGGAATAGTTAGATCTGAGGCTGGTCTTGAAAAGGCTAAGAGAGAGCTTGAGAAGTATGATTACATCTTTAATACTCAGACTGTAGAGCCATCATACTTTGAAACTATAAATATGTTAACTGTAGCTATATTGATAACAGAGGCCGCTCTGAGCAGGAAAGATAGTGTAGGGAGTCATTATTTAATTGATTCTGATGGAACTGTTACTAGTAACGAGAGATATCATATTCTGCTACAACGTGGAGCGGGGAATACCATAGAGGCAAGAAAGATCCTAGGTGAAAGGAGAACAGGGTAATTTTTATGAATTCATTAAAGGTTAAAAAAATCATTGAAGAGGCCCTTTTAGAGGACCTAGGGATGGGTGATATAACAACTGAATCTATTATACCAGAGGACAGAGAGGCAAGTGCAATATTCATCGTAAAAGAGGATGGGGTTATAGCGGGATTATCAATAGCTGAGCTCTCCATTCATACTTTGGATCCTAAATCTATATTCACATATCTAAAAAAGGACGGCGCTCATGTTCAGGCAGGTGAAGAGATTGCTAAGGTCTCTGGTTCAGCTCGTGGGATTCTTTCATCTGAACGAGTAGCTTTGAATTTTTTGCAAAGGATGTCTGGGATAGCTACTATGGCTTCAAAGATGGCTAATATGGTAAGACCATATGGTGTAATGGTAGCTGATACTAGAAAGACTACTCCAAACTTGAGAATCCTTGAGAAATACGCTGTCTCTGTGGGAGGTGCGTTCAATCACCGTTATGGTCTTGACGATGCTGCCCTTATAAAGGATAATCATATAAAAGTAGCAGGTGGGATCGGACCAGCAGTAAAGTCTCTTGGGGAGAAAATATCTCACACAATGAAGATCGAGGTTGAGGTAGAGACTTTAGAAGACGTAATGGAAGCAATAGAAAGCCGCGTTGACATAATTATGTTGGATAATATGTCTATAGAGGAAATGAAAGAGGCTGTGAAGCTAATTAACGGGAGGGCTATAGTAGAAGCATCTGGTGGCATAAGACGTGAAAATATAGTTGAAGTTGCCAAGACCGGTGTGGACTATATATCTATTGGAGGATTGACCCATTCTGCTCCGGCTCTTGATATTAGTTTGGAGGTCTTAACTTGATCAGGAAAGTCGCTATATTGCCTAATAAAGGGAAAGATCGCGAACTCGTAATCACTCGTAGGTTAGTAGAATGGTTCGAGAAAAAAGACATCCAGGTCTTTTTGGAAGAGGAAATAGCTGCTGATCTCGGACGCGGGGACATTGGATGCGAAAGTTATGTGCTGTCTAGCGCAGGGGAGGTCCTGGTAGTTCTAGGTGGCGACGGAACCATGCTTCATGCAGTGAGAAGAGTATATCACTGCGGGACTCCTATCCTCGGCATAAACCTGGGACATTTAGGTTTCCTAACAGAACTAGAGGTACCAGAGATAGAGAGTTGTCTAGAGATGCTCCTTAAAAATGAATTTAGTATTGATGAACGCATTATGTTAGAAGCCTCGTTAGTGAGGGGCGGGGTAACTATTAGAAAGTTTGCTGGTTTAAATGACGTTGTTATTTCAAAAGGAGCAATGGCCAGGATGATACATTTAGAGACTTTTGTTGGGTCGGAATATGTGACAACTTATCCAGCAGATGGTCTTATTATATCAAGTCCTACTGGTTCTACAGCTTATTCTCTATCAGCAGGGGGACCTATAGTTGCACCTAACCTTGATGTACTAGTTATAACTCCTATATGCGCTCATACTTTTTACTCTAGATCTTTAGTCATCTCAAGAGATGAAGAAGTGCGTGTTATACTTCGTGCAGGACAGCAAGAAGTAATGGTAACCGTCGATGGACAGGTAGGCGCGGAACTAAAACCAGAAGATGAGGTTCGAGTGAGGATATCGAACCAAAGGGTGAAGCTGATTAGGTTGAAGAACCGAAGCTTCTATCAGGTTTTACGTGGCAGGTTAAGTGAAGGTAGGATATAAGGATTATCTGACTATAATTAAGGAGGGAGCGCGATTTTTATGAAGGCGAAAAGACAGAAGGCCATCCTCTCTCTTGTAAATGAAAAGACCATTGAAACACAGAAAGAATTAGTCAGAGCTTTACTAGATTTAGGTTTTAAGGTTACTCAAACTACCATATCTCGGGATATCAAAGAATTAGGACTAGTGAAGGTACCAATGCCAGAAGGTGGTTATAAGTATGGTCTTTCTACGACAGAGATCTCCACTGGTGATAGTATAAAAAGGGTACGAAGGGTCTTTGAAGATTCAGTTACTAGTATAGAAGGTAGTGAGAACCTTATAGTTTTGAGATCTCTCCCAGGTACGGCCCAGGGAGTAGCTGCCTACATTGATAGTCTTAAATGGGAAGAGATCATGGGCACAATTGGGGGAGACGATACAACTCTTGTGATTATAAGGTCCAAAAATACTACTGAGGATGTGGTAAAACGTTTTAAGTCCCTAAGAAGAACCTTATAATCTTTTAAGGGAGGAATGGAAACTGCTTTGTACGATAATTATTAGAAACTTTGCCCTGATAGATGAAGTTGAATTGGAACTCGGTGAAGGCTTGAATATCCTTACAGGAGAGACTGGTGCGGGCAAATCTATAATTATTGGTGCGGTTACGCTCTTACTTGGGGGAAGGGCTTCTGCCGAGTTTATCCGTACTGGGGAAGATGTGGCTGAGGTGACAGGGATCTTCGATATAATGCAAAACCAAGGAGCCATAGAACGTCTTGGCGCGCTTGATATTGAGCCAGAGGACGATGGTATGTTGTTAATAGGAAGGGAGATATCTGTTACAGGACGAAATAAGTGTAAAATTAATGGGAGGCCTGTTCCTCTCTCTGCTCTATCTTCTCTCGGTCCTTACCTCATTGATATACACGGTCAGCATGAACATCAGTCACTCTTTAAAACAGAGAAACATATTGAGTTTCTGGATATATACAACAAGGATGAGTTAGGAGAACTTCTAGATAAGGTAAAGGTTATCTATAAAAGGTTTAGTACTATAAGGAAAGAGTTACGTGAGCTTCTTTCCAATGAAAAGGAGCGAGCTAAGAGAGAAGAACTTCTCAAATTTCAAATTGAGGAGATAGATTCTCTCCAGCTTTCTATTGGAGAAGATAGGGCTCTTGAGAATGAGAGAAGGGTATTGGCAAGCTCTGAGAAGCTGTTTGAGTTTGCTGTTAAGGCTTATCAGTCTATTTCGGAGGGTTACGCTGGAAGTCCAGCACTCGTAGATAGCTTAGGGGCGCTCGTTAAAGAACTTGAAAGCATAGTCTCTATAGATGAGAGACTTATTAAGAAATTAGATATCTTAGAAGGTATCTTCTATAACCTTCAGGAACTTTCCCATGAACTTCGGTCATATAGAGATTCATTAGAATTTGATTCTGGAAGGTTAAACCAGATTGAGGAGCGTCTCCATAGGATCTCTCGCCTTAGAGTTAAGTATGGGGATTCAGTTGATGCGATTTTAAAATATCGTGAAAAGATAGGCCGGGAATATGAGGCCATAACAATGAACGAAGACGAGATCATACATCTGACTAAAGAGAAGGAGAAAGCCGAAGCAGAACTTTTAGAAGCTGCTCAGGCCCTTTCGAATAGTCGACAAAAGGCTGCTGAGAGACTAGAAGAAGAGGTTATGAGGGAACTTGCGGATTTGAATATGGCGAAGACTATTTTCGCTGTAAAGTTTTCTATAGAGGAATCTCCTGATGGTCTTTCCTATGGAGATAAGCGAATCAAAGTAGGACCTGACGGTATGGATATAGTAGAATTTATGATCTCACCTAATCCTGGAGAAGAGTTGCGACCTTTAGTAAAGATCGCTTCTGGAGGAGAGCTTTCAAGGATTATGTTAGCTCTAAAGACTATCTTAGCATCTGCTGATAACGTACCTACCCTTGTATTTGATGAGATAGATACAGGAATAGGTGGCAGGACTGCTGATGCTGTAGCAATGAAACTAGCAGCACTTTCCCGCGCTCATCAGGTAATTTGTATAACTCATTTACCTCAGATAGCTGCAATGGCAAACGCACATTATCTCATTGAAAAAGAGATGGTTGGTGCGAGAACGAGAACCTCTCTTAAGAGTATAGATGGAGCTCTTCAAATTGAGGAACTTGCTAGAATGTTAGGTGGGAGGCATGTCTCAGAGACCACCCGAAAACAAGCTCAAGAGATGATTGATAGAGCTCTTATATATTATAATAATTAGAAGTCTGGGGTGCATTATTTATAAGCACCCCAGATACATCTATATATAAAATGGCTTTCTTTAGACGTCTACTACCTCATCTTTAGCCCTTTTAATCTCTTTACCATTTTGCCGCCAATACGTCCGCATTCTTGCGCGCTCAATCCAGACCAGCCTTTCTCTTTTATTATATCTAGCAACCCTAGTTCCTCTGCTATTTCAAGTTTTATTTCATTTATTATTTTCTCCTCTTCTTCCGCATCTATAGACTTTCCCCTCTTGTGAACCTCAGAAGTATTAGCCATGATCTTTCCTCCCTTGATTAATTATATGGACCCCTTCTTTCAAGTATTAGTATGACTCGTTCTCCTATTTACCATGCCTATAAACTTATATTTCATACTCCCTCAAGAAACGAGAAGGTTTTTTATGTATTTGTTTAATTGAGTGGACGTGGACGCAAGGTACAGATGATACCTCTGGGATAAGAGCGTATGAGGTTAAGATAGGTAGCTGCCCTGGTGGGGATGATGTCCTATTTACACTATCTATTACTTATGCGTTCAATCGAAGGACTATTTGGGCAATGTATCTAATTGGTAACAAAATTTACAAATGGAAACGGTCAGGTTAGAGAGTATTAGGATGGTATCTTTAGGGTAATATTAGAGGTTTACAAGAAGACTGATGCAACTCAGAGCAACATCTCTTATGAGTATGACAACGCTGCCGGGCTCATTAGAAGGACATATTCATCTCACTACGCTAGAATATAACGGTAAAAATTACATGGTGGATTATAGATATAGTAACAATGGTAATATAGATAGTAGACTATCTATATTACAAGCTCAATAGGTTAATCAAGGTAAAGAATGGTTTCCTTATTTAGCTCCACTAAAATTATGATGTATGTCAGTGATGATGTGGTGGCAGTATCCATACAGGAGCACTTTTCAATCCACTTTGAGAAAGCTTGTTTTAGGGAGCCTGGCATTAAGTGTCACGGAAATTGAGATTTATAAGAAAGGTTGGCCGTTAAATGAAATCGGCTTCTCTTTTCCAAATGTAGTTACACGAAGGCTCAGACTTGGTTTGTAACATGTTGCCGACGCCACTAGGGTTAAGGCGATAGGACCCTCTGGATGTTATATGAAGTTGTGCCAAGAGGACGTAGTGCATTGGAAGTAGGCTTAATCTTTGAACAATATTTACATAGTAACACTAGGGTGAGTTCCCTATTGTGGGAAGGAATACAAAGAAACTGGTATTAGAGAGAACGTTGTGAAAAGATATGGCAGAGTGATAATGGATACACTTGGAATCGAAAGAGTAAGACATGCATTTCAAGAATACTCTAGGATGAGTTGGGAAGATAGGTTAAAGTGGTTTCATACTGTATCTGGGAATAGACTACTTTGGCTGATAATATCTTTGAAACACTTGGCGGCAGTCCAATTATTCTTCCCGTTATAAAGGACTATTGGTATAACAGGTGGAAATGTAAAGTTTTTCGCTCCCTTACCTTCTTGGGAGCATCGCGGAAAACATCTCGCCATATCTCCATTATGTACCAGAGCAATCTATATGGCATGAGAAAGTCAACTTTCGATTGAAGCTCAATTAGTTTGCTTCTTTTTCAGCGAAATCTCGAAGTATGTATTTTTAATCCGCTCTGACTATACTTTTCTCATGAATCTTTTCAACCCAACCGTGCTTAACAAAACTGCGTAGAAGCTCTAAGAATGTCTCCTTACTATACAATAAAGACTTATATCCTTTATCATTTACGTAAAAATCTATTGCCGCAACTTCTATCAATTTTGCACCCCCCTATTGTTTTTCCTATATTTACATTATATATCAATTCTAAGATGGTGTAAAATAAGGGAGCGAGCCGAATCGTAGGATATTAGCTTATACAGTCTCTAGAATTATAGCGTTGCCTATATTCCCCATGATATGATACTTTTACTACTCTTTCAACAACTTTTTTACACCAGGCGGATTATTTGCCTGTAATGAGGAATTAGGCCCATATATTTACTCAATTGAGGATAACCATTCGTTGTGAATGGAAAGACAGAATATTAGACTCTTTAGGAATAGGGGTACGGAATATGCCTATAAAGTATATACCTTTCTTTAATCCTATTCTTTTTCTCATTTGCATAGAGATAATGATAAGAGCAAAGTTAATGAGAGGGGGTATAGTATATGTGGAAAGATGATGAGTTTATTCTTCGTTTACGTCGAATCGAGGCGATGTTATTAAAGGTAATTATATTGGGGTTTCTTCTTTTAGTAGGGATTCAGATCTACCAAGGTTCCGGGACAATTCTTACTGGTATAGAAGGAACGTTTCAGAGAAGCCCAATTGATTTTACATCGTCAGACGTGTCAGAGGATATTCTAGAGGAGAGGATAGGTGCCTTGACTATAGAAGTATCAGATGGTACTTCTATACCAGGCGTAAAGGTTCTTATAAATAATAGGCCTGTAGGAGATTTTCAATATAGAGAGGTAACGTTGAGGGTTAAAGAAGGAGATATCATTGAATTAGATGGTAGATCATGTACTACACAAACACGTTTCAAGGTAACCTTTACATCTGGGATTATTCTTTGGCCTACTAAGGGTATGGAAATAACTCTTTCTGGAGAAGTAAAGAAGGTCTGTGATGTTATATTTAGAGAATAATTAACAGGCAGGGAATTTTCATTGCAATATACTTCACTTTATGATAAAATTGTACAATAAGACAACTTTATAATGAAATTCATGTACGTTCTGGCCCGAATTGATGAGAGGAGGCGAGTGGCCGTTGCGCCTTAGACTAAAGTCTGGGGTTTCTACGGACCTATCCCTATGACAGGTGAAAGTAAAGAAGTAGCAAGAGCTGCGTTACTTATGGCTCTCACAAAAGAACGCCAAGAAGAGGCTGAGCTTAAGGCTGATTTTTTAAGGAAGTCTGGGATAAAAACAGCTGCTGTTGATTATGGTGGTGAGTTCATTCCTGCTATTAAAGGTATTCTTGAGAGGGCGTTAGTGGCTTCGCGGAGAGAGGGCGTTATAAGTAATGTTCATGCTGAGGAAGGAGCCATCGCTGGTGCTACCCGTGAAGCTTTGTCGCAGATAACGCTGAAGGCTATTGGTCTTAATATAGGAGGAAAGATAGGAATTGCTAGAAAAGGGGACCATGTGAGCGTAGCCATTTTCGTGGGTGTTGGCTTACTCCATTTGGATGAGGTAGCGATTGGACTGGGGCACCGAGCTGTCCTATGAAACGATACTTTCTTAAATTACAGGGAGGTATGAAAAGGTGTCAAAGGAGAGGGTCAGGGGAATTCGTGGTGCAACTACAGTTGCTGAGAATATAGAAGAGAATATAATAGATGCCACAAAAGAACTTTTACTAGCTATGGTGGAAACGAATGACATTCAGATCTATGATATAGCTAGCGCTATCTTTACAGTAACTCAGGATCTTGATGCGGCATTTCCAGCTGCAGCAGCGAGAGAGCTAGGATGGAAGTATGTGCCTTTAATGTGTTCCACTGAGATACCGGTAAAAGAGAGCCTTCCTATGTGTATAAGAGTGTTATTGCATGTAAATACATATAAGGAACAGCATGAGATTGAGCATATATACCTTAATAAAGCTGCGAAGTTAAGGCCCGATCTCATTGAACAATGATTGAGAGAAAGAGAGGTTCTTCAATATGAAGGTAAGAGAGACTATTTTAAATATAAAACCGTATGTTCCAGGTAAACCTGCTGATGAGGTCCAGCGCGAGCTTGGAATATCCAATGTAGTAAAATTAGCTTCTAATGAAAATCCCTTGGGTCCTTCCCCTAAGGCCATAGAGGCAATTAAAGAAGCAGCTAGCCGTATGCAAATATATCCTGACGGAAATTGTTTTTACCTTAAGGAGGCTTTAGCATCACATCTAGGTGTAACTGTCTCTAATCTAATTATGGGAAATGGCTCAGATGAGATAATCAAGATGATTGCAGAGACCTTTTTAAACGAAGGTGAAGAGGTTATATTTGCTGATCCCTCTTTTAGTGAGTATGAATTCGCCACTATCTTAATGGGTGGTAGATGCGTAAAAGTTAAGCTTAAAGATTTCTCAACAGATTTAAAGGATATAAGTGCTGCTGTGACCGGGAAGACAAAGCTCATCTTCCTTTGTAGTCCTAATAATCCCACAGGAACTATAATAACTAAAGATGAGTTTAAAGAGTTCATGGAGGGCATAAGGGAGGATATAATAGTAATTTTAGATCAGGCTTACTTAGAATATGTAGAAGATCCTGAATATGCAGATGGACTAGATGAAACAAAAGAAGGACGTAATGTAATCTTATTGAAGACCTTCTCAAAGGCTTATGGATTGGCAGGATTAAGAATAGGGTATGCTATAGCTAAACCAGAGATAATTTCATATCTGAACAGGGTTAAGGAACCATTTAATGTTAACGCAATGGCACAGATAGCAGCCTTAAATGCCCTAGCAGATGAAGAACATTTAAAACGTTGTGTGGATTTAGTTCTCAATGAAAAGATATATCTTTATTCGGAGCTAGAGAGTAGGGGCCTTGACTATGTACCTACAGAAGCAAATTTTATTTTTGTGAATATAAAGACAGATTGTAGAGAATTTTTCAATGAAATGTTAAAGAAAGGTGTAATAATACGTACTGGGGACATCTTCGGATTCCCAGAGTTTATTCGAGTAACGATTGGCACCAGAGAAGAGAATAAACGTTTTCTACAAGCTCTTGATGAGGTGCTTGGGAGGGTCATCTAGTGATAGTCGTAATGGAGTCTTCTGCTAGTAAAGAACAGATAACTAGGGTAATTGAGAAGTTGAAGGACCTAGGGTTCGGTATTCATCTTTCAGAAGGGGTAGAACGTACTATAATAGGTGCTATAGGAGATAAAAAGAGACTTGCTGGTCGGGTAGTTGAAGCTATGACAGGCGTTGAGAAGGTAGTCCCAATACTTCAACCCTTTAAACTAGCTGGCCGAGAATTCCATTCAGAGATAACACCTATTAAAGTTAAGTCTTTAACCTTTGGTGGAGAAGGTATCGCTATAATTGCTGGTCCTTGCGCTGTAGAATCTGAGGAGCAGATAGTAGAGACAGCTAACGCTGTAAAGAAGGCAGGTGCCCATATGTTACGGGGTGGAGCCTTTAAGCCTCGTACATCACCATATTCTTTTCAAGGACTTGAGGAGGATGGGTTACGCCTATTGAAGTTAGCAGGCGAGGCTACTTCTCTTCCTACAGTAACAGAGGTGGTAAACCCTAAGGATGTAGAGGTGGTTACAGAGTATGTTGATATGATTCAAGTGGGTGCCAGGAACATGCAGAACTTTACCCTCCTTAGGGAGCTTGGGAAGACAAAAAAGCCTATTCTCTTAAAACGGGGTTTAGCTGCGACAATTGAAGAATGGCTTATGGCAGCAGAGTATATCTTATCAGAGGGAAATTACAATGTAGTTCTTTGCGAGAGGGGAATACGCACCTATGAGACTTCCACTAGGAATACTTTAGACCTAAGCGCTATACCAATAGTAAAATCATTGAGTCACCTTCCTATAATCGTTGATCCAAGTCACGGAACTGGAAAGTGGCGTCTTGTAACGCCTATGTCAAAAGCAGCTATAGCAGCTGGAGCTGACGGGCTCATGATAGAAGTACATCCAAGACCAGACGAAGCACTTTCTGATGGTCCCCAATCTCTAACGCCTTCTAGTTTTGAGGAGCTAGTTCGGGAAGTGGCTATAGTGGCAAATGCTGTGGGCAGGCGATCTCTATGAAGTCCAGAGTAGGTAAGGCTGTGATCATAGGCGTAGGACTTATAGGTGGGTCTTTAGGGATGACGTTAAGGAAGACAGGCTTTGCTGCTGAGGTGGTGGGAGTGGATCGCTGTAATGAGACTATCTCTCATGCGATTGAAATGGAAGCCATTCAAAGCGGAACAACTGACCTAAAAGAAGGGGTTGAAGATGCAGATCTCCTTATTATCGCAACTCCTATAAGCGCTATACACAACGTAGCTTCAAAGATCAGCGGACACCTTAAACCTGGCGCTATTATAACTGATGTATGTAGCACAAAGGCAGAGATAGTAGGTATTATGGATAAATCTCTTCAAGAAGGGGTGTGCTTCATTGGCGGGCATCCAATGGCTGGTTCTGAGAAGACTGGCGTTAAAGCTGCTGATCCATATCTCTTTGAGAATGCTTTATATATTCTAACTCCATCCTCTTTATATGAGGAACGTAGTTTTAATATAGTTTATGATATGGTTAATGCTGTAGGCGCTCGTCCCCTTATAATGACGCCAGAAGAACACGATAGGATTGTAGCTTGTGTAAGTCACTTGCCCCATCTTATAGCAGCGGCTTTAGTGAGCGTAGCCATGGAAGAAGATAAGATAAATAAAAATGTTCTTCCGCTTGCTGCAGGTGGGTTTCGTGATACCACTAGGATCGCAGGGGGCGACCCGGGGCTATGGAGAGATATATTCTTCAGCAACAAAGACGAATTACTCAGGATGATAAAACTTTTTGAAGAGACGTTAAAGAACTTTCGAATGCTTTTAGAGCGTGATTTAGGTGATGAATTAAAGACGCTTCTTTATGATATAAAGAGAACTCGAGAGACGATTCCAGCTAAAACAAAAGGTTTTTTCTCACCTATCTTTGAGATAGTAGTAATGGTGCACGATCGTCCTGGTGCTATAAGTGATGTCACGTCTTTACTTGCAGATGCAGGTCTTAATATTAAAGATATTGAGATACTTCATTTAAGAGAAGGAGAAGGAGGCACCCTTCGCCTTGGGTTTGCCACTGAAGATGATGCTGAAGGAGCAACGAGAATATTAGAAAGTAGATCTTTTACCGTTCGGAGACGACTATAAAGATATTTTTTAAGGAGGGAGCGCAAATTTTACTCTAATGAGTTTATGCGCGTAGTTATTGAAGGTTTTAAAGGTTTCTCCTGTAACTCGGATTGAAGGAATTACAACGATTCCTGGAGATAAGTCCATTTCTCACAGAGCAGCTATAATCGGTTCTATAGCCAATGGGGCTACGGAGATAGAAGGATACCTTGAAAGCAAGGATTGCCTTAACACCTTAAAGTGTCTTTCTGAGCTAGGTGTGAGAATTGAAAAAGTTGAGAACGGTCTTCTTAAGGTTTTTGGTAAAGGTCTCTTTTTAAATGAACCTAATGAAATTTTAAATGTAGGGAACTCCGGTACATCTATAAGACTCCTCGCAGGTATACTCGCTGGACAACCTTTTTATTCAGTCATAACTGGAGACGACTCGATTAGACAAAGGCCTATGAAGAGGATAGTCTCTCCCCTTTGTGAAATGGGTGCCACTATTCTTGGTCGTAAAAAGAATACATTGGCTCCACTGACAATAAAAGGCGGCCCCTTAAGATCTATTTCTTATAGCTCAGAGATAGCAAGCGCTCAAGTAAAGTCATGTGTACTTCTAGCAGGTCTTTATGCTGATGGGGTCACTTCTTTTTCTGAGCCTTTAAAATCGCGGGATCATACTGAACGGATGTTAAGGTTCTTTGGCGCGGAGATTCAGGAGTGGGGGACGATTGTTTCGTTAAACCCTAGATGTACTCTAACTGGACGCTCTATTAAGATACCAGGCGATATTTCTTCGGCAGCATTTTTTATTGTCGCTGGAATTTTGCTTCCGAATTCTGATTTGCTCATAGAAGATGTGGGGATAAACCCAACAAGGAGCGGGTGCATAGGTATTCTATTGAGGATGGGAGCTTCTATTGAAATCTTTCGTGTACGAGAAGAAGCTGGAGAACCGGTTGGAGATATTAGAGTTAGAAGCAGCTCCTTACATGGGATTACCATAGGACCTGAGGATATACCATCAGCTATAGATGAAATTCCCATCTTGAGTTTAGCTGCAGCATTTGCCGAAGGTGAGACCCTTATAAAAGGGGCAGATGAACTGAGGAAGAAGGAGAGTGACAGGATAGCAGCTATTGTAAGATACTTGAGAGACCTTGGTGTAGATATTATTGAGACAGATGATGGTATGATCATAAGTGGAGGTGTATCACGTCTTAAGGGAGGAGCAGTTCAAAGCTCTAACGACCATAGGATCGCCATGTCAGCAGCTATAGCAGGCTTAGTTGCAGAAGAACCTGTTATAATCCAAGATGCAGGATGTATTGAGATATCGTTTCCAGGTTTTGATGAACTTTTATTCTCTCTTACTAAGTAACTATTAATCCAGTGGGATATAATATTGGTAAAAAGTTTAAATTTTTCAGAAGGAATAACTCTGAATTCGTCGAATATAATAAGAAGAGTAGCCCTTTGCTAATTTTTGGGGTTATATGAACTTAACTTCTATAAGGTCAACTAAGGAGGAAGAGGGCAGTGGTTTTTATAAGTCCCACTGCGATGTGATTCGATTATGACGGAACAGTTAATGAAGTTAACAATAGCATTTGATGGACCAGCAGGTGCTGGGAAGAGCACTGTAGCTCGATTAGTATCTAAACGTTTAGGCTATAGATATATTGATACTGGCGCAATGTACCGCGCAATAACTTTAAAAGCCATCAATACCCTTGAGAATATAGAGGATGATATTGATGGACTTATCGATCTTACTAAAGAAACCCTCATCTCCTTTGATGAAGATGGAAGGGTTTATCTTGATGGAAATGATGTATCAGATGCTATACGCAGCCCCGAGGTGGGTAATTGGGTATCTATAGTAGCTAGAGTGAGGGAAGTAAGGGAAGTTTTAGTCGGAATACAACGAGAACTCGCCTCTGGCGGAGGAGTAGTTGTCGATGGTAGGGATATAGGAACAGTAGTATTACCAGATGCTGACTTGAAGATCTTTCTTACCGCGTCTTTAGAAGAGAGAGCATGTCGACGGTTTAATGAATTGTGTGAAAAGGGATTTCAGGTCAGCAAAGAAGCTATAAAAGAGGAAATAGAGAAGAGGGATAAGATCGATAGCCAAAGAGAAGTAGGACCATTAACAGTTGCCACTGACGCTTTGGTCATTGATACTACTCATCTTTCCATTGAGGATGTGGTGGAGAGAGTCATTTCTGCTTGTAAGAAATCTTGTAGTTATGGGAAGTAGGGGGTGGCGCGAAGGGTCTCGCTTACTTATGCGAACCCTTTACGAGGATAGTGTTATATAGGGTATTGTATTTATTATGCAATTTCTTCTTTAAAATCCTCTTCAGATTAAAGATTGAGGGAAGTGAAAATGTTCCTCGTCAAGGAGGCTTCATAGTTGTATCTAACCATGTAAGCCATTTGGATCCCATTATATTATCTATTTCCTTAAAAAGGCCAATACACTTTATGGCCAAGGAAGAGTTATTTGAGATCCCTGTCTTTGGATTTATAATTTCGCGATTAAACGCTTTTCCTGTAAGGCGGGGAAGTTTCGATCGTAAGGCCATTCAAAACAGTTTGAAACTTTTGGATGAAGAAAAGGTATTGGGAATGTTTCCCGAGGGTACACGTAGTACTGATGGAAAATTAAATAAGCCCCATCATGGACCTGCTACTTTTGCTTATAGGGTTGGAGTTCCTATCGTGCCCATGGGGCTAATAGGTACTGGAGAGGCTCTGCGAAAAGGGACTTGGTTACCTAAGTTTAAGAGAATAAAAGTAAGAATAGGAGAACCACTCTATTTTTCAAAGTCTTCTAGAGTGAAGATCGAGAAGTCTGATATAATCAGGGCTAGTAACGAGATAATGGAGAGTATTTCATCCCTTATAAAGGAGAATGAGTAAAAACGGAGATTAAAATTGAAAATCAAAACTCAGCCAAATCTTATAAAAATTTAATTAACCAATGTATAGTGATTCCTTCATTTTAAGGGAAGGTTTAAGTAATGGTGTAAAGGAGGGGACAACCTTCCAGTACGGAGGGTTAAAAAATGAAATTTTTTATTGATACCGCAAATGTAGAAGCAATAAAAGAAGCGTATGCGCTAGGGGTCATAGCAGGCGTTACTACAAATCCTTCTTTAATGGCAAAAGAGGGTAAGGACTTTGAAAGCACTATAAAAGAGATCTGTTCTATTGTAGATGGGCCGGTGAGTGCAGAGGTGATCAGCCTTGATTCGTCTGGTATGATCGAGGAGGCCAGGACCTTAGCAAGCTGGGATAAGAATGTAGTAGTAAAAATTCCAATAACATCTGAGGGACTTAAAGCTGTTAAAATTCTTTCAGCTGAGGGAATTAAGACAAATGTAACGTTAGTTTTCTCGTCTCTACAGGCTTTATTAGCTGCACGGGCAGGCGCAACCTACGTGAGTCCTTTTATTGGTAGGATTGATGACATTGGACATAACGGCATGGATCTAGTTCGCGATATCGTGGAGATCTTCTATGTTCACGATATTAAGTGTGAAGTCATAGCCGCGAGCATAAGAAACCCAATGCATGTAGTAGAAGCCGCAAAGGCTGGTGCACATATTGCAACTGTGCCATTTGCCGTTATAGAGCAAATGCTTAAACACCCCCTTACTGACCGCGGGATTGAGAGATTTTTAGCGGATTGGGAGAAATTCTCTCAGAAAGGGAAATAATATTTATTGGAGGTGGTTGCCTAGATTGGAGATTGAGGTGGCGGAAAACGCCGGATTTTGTTTTGGTGTTAAAAGGGCCATTGATATTGCACTTCAAACTACTAAAGATGCTAAAGGTCCTGTCTTTACTTTAGGGCCGTTAATTCATAACCAACGAGTAGTTGATGACTTACAGGCCCATGGTATTAAAGTTGCAGATAGTTTGGAAGAAGTTAATAGCGAAGACGTACTAGTGATTCGCTCCCATGGCTTATCGCCTGAAACCATAAACCAGGCTAAGGCAAAAGGTGCTAAGGTGATAGATGCAACATGTCCTTTTGTCAAGAAGGCTCAAAAGTTGGCGGAGATGCTCATCAAAGAAGGATATACCTTATTCATTGTAGGAGATAAGGGTCATCCAGAGGTTGATGCTTTAATAGGGTATACTGACGGAAAAGGTATAGTAGTTGAAGACTTAGAATTATTTAATAACTTTAAGTGTATTAAGAAGGCGGGCGTGATTACTCAGACAACCCAATCTATGGAGAGTCTACAGAAAGTAGTAAATTTATTGTTCTTTAAGTCTCAAGAACTACGCATATATAATACTATATGTACAGCTACTGAGAAACGTCAGAGGACAGCATTGGAAATAGCTAATGAGGTTGAGGCAATGGTGATAGTTGGCGGACGGAATAGCGCTAATACTACAAGATTGGCGGCATTGTGCCGGGCTACCGGGGTTCCGTCTTATCACGTAGAAGGTGCTGAAGAATTGTCCGCGGAATGGTTCGCGGGTTTAAAGAAAGTAGGGGTAACAGCTGGAGCGTCTACGCCAGACTGGATCATTGAGGAGGTTATTTCGAGAATGAAGGATTTGGCTGAGGAAAAGATTTTAGAAGAAGAGCCCAAGAATGAAGAGGAAATAATAGAAGAAGAGCCCAAGAATGAAGAGGAAATAATAGAAGAAGAACCCGAGAATGAAGAGGAAATAATAGAAGAAGAACCCGAGAATGAAGAGGAAGAGGAAGAGGAAGTGGAAGAAGCGCAGGAAAAAGAGGAGTCTCTTCCTGTAGCTGAAGAAAAGGAAGAAGTTTCGCTGTTACAAGAACATATAAAGACTTTAACTCGGGGGGAGATTGTAAAAGGTACTATTAGCGCCATTGATTCTGATGGGATATTCGTTGACGTTGGTTGCAAATCAGAAGGATTAATCCCAGATAGTGAATTTGATGGAACAGAGACATCCCTATCTGTTGGTGATGAGATCGATGTCTATGTTGAGGATGTTGAGAGTGAAGAAGGTAATGTTCTCCTTTCGAAGAAGAAAGCGGATGCGGAATCAACCTGGAAAATGCTGCGTAATGCCCTTGAGAATAAAGAGATAATAGAAGCTCGTGTTAAAGAAAGGGTCAAAGGTGGGCTCCTGGTAGACATGAGGGGTGTTCGTGGATTTGTACCTGCTTCTCAGATTAGTAGAGAATATATAGAGAATCTCGAACAATTTATAGGAGAGGCTCTCAGGTTCCGCGTAATGGAGTTGGATCGAAGGCGAAATAACGTTGTTCTTTCTAGAAGGGTAGTTTTAGAGGAAGAATATGAGGAGGCCAAGGCTCATATCTTCGATACATTAGAAGCAGGCGAAATTTGTTCTGGTATTGTGAAACGCATAACTGATTTTGGCGCATTTGTGGACATAGGCAGTGGCGTTGAAGGATTGCTCCACGTATCTGAAATGGCATGGAGTAGGATAGAACATCCATCTGAGGTTCTATCAGAAGGCGATGAGATAAATGTTATGGTCTTGGGTCTTGATAAAGATAATGAGAGAATTTCTCTAGGTCTAAAGCAGACAAAAGAAGACCCCTGGGTAACAGTGGGAGAACGATATCACCAAGATGACATCGTTACGGGGAAGGTTACAAAGATCGTTGACTTTGGCGCTTTCGTTAAGCTGGAAGATGGGATTGAAGGATTAATTCATATTTCTCAATTAGCCAATAGAAGAGTTGGGAACCCTTCTGAAGTGGTAAGTGTTGGCGATGAAGTGACTCTTAAGGTACTTAACGTCAGCGCAGAAGAGCGTCGGATAGGATTGTCCCTTAGGGCTTTAGAAGAGCCTGCTGAGGAAAGGAAGAAAGACGACCGCCAGAAGGAGAATTATAATAATCAAGACCATGACAACAGAGGAGATGCTGATGAGCCAATAACCATTGGTGAAATGGTAGGTAATATTTTTCAGCGGAAGGTTGACTAAAAAATAAAATTAGCTTAGCTATTATCCTCTAATTTTCTGGAGACATTCATCACTATGTAGATGGGTGTCTCTTTTTTATGTATCATAAAAAGAATATTTCCTCAAACGAAAGGGGATTCTAAAATAAAGATGATTACCATAATAAAAGCAAGAAAAGGAGGGGGCAAAATGCCCTTTGGGATTATACTACTTCTGGTATTAGCTGCGCTTATATTCTTTGGATTATTACAGACAGTCCTCGATCGTATGAGGTTAACAGATACAGAAGCTCTTGCTTTCATTGGAGCCATGATAATCGGTAGCTTCATTGATATACCTATCTCTAGCGGAGCAACTAGCATTACTTTAAACATAGGTGGAGGACTCATCCCAGTAGTCTTAGCGATCTACATATTAACACGCTCAAAGACACCATCAGAATGGGGACGTGCAATCACTAGCGCGATAGGAACGGGTGTTATTCTCTTTTTCCTCGTTAAGACCTTTACATTTGAAGAAGGACATACGATAATAGATCCTCAATATATCTTTGCTTTAGTAGCTGCTTCACTAGCATATATTCTGGGAAGATCGCGGCGTTCTGCATTTATCGGTGGAATAGTTGGTGTACTTCTTCTTGATGTAGCGTATCTCATAGAGGGGTTAATAAGGAGGAGCCCAATACAATTACATATAGGGGGAGCTGGCCTCTTTGATGCTATGATAATATCTGGAGTTCTCGCTGTCATCATAGCGGAGGTAGTGGGCGAAATCCGCGAGAGCGCTCAGGGCGGGTCTAGTAAAGAGGAAGATAGGGAGCTGACTGTAACTATCTCAGATGGTTTTATAGGCCATGATGAAAAGGGGGATAATAGTGAGTAGGAAAGAGTCGTTTAGAGTTAAGTTTATACTTATAGTTACGTTCTTTCTCATTCTAGTATCTTGGACCCTATGCGTGTATGCAGAGAATGAATTAGATATAGATTCGCATTTCTCAATCGTTGATGAGGAAGGGAAGTCTATATTCAGTACAGCATTAACCCTTTCAATAGGCGATGTATTTATTGATGAAGATAACCGCTCTTATGAGGTTATGAGACTTGACGAACATACAGCGTACGCACGATTTACAGGAATAGTAGATCTTGTACCTAAAGAATCCTCGCTTCAAAAGATCTTTAGTTACATATCAGCTTTTTGGGGACGCCGTAGCGAACAACCCATAGTAATATATCATACACATAGCGATGAGTCCTATGTTCCAACCAGCGGTATAGACAGTAAATACTGGGGGGATGTATATCAGGTTGGTAAAATGTTAAAAAATGAGCTTGAGCGACAAGGCTATAATGTGATACATGCATTAGAAAATCATAATCCTCATGATGGTGCAGCATATGAACGTTCTAGACGAACAGTTGCAAAATATTTAAAAGATAACCCTATTGCATTCATAGACGTACATAGGGATGCAGTTTCTCGAGAAGTGTATAGTACAGTTGTAAATAATCAGCCTGTAACTAAAATCGCTCTGATTATAGGACGGCAGAATCAGAATAAGGAATCTAATATGCAATTCGCTAAGTCCCTGAAGAATGAGACAGATACAAACCATCCTGGTTTAATAAAAGGTATTCTTTTAGCCAATGGGAATTATAATCAAGATGTGGGACCACGTATGATATTGCTGGAAGTAGGCGCTCATACTAATACTCTTGAAGAAGCTGAAAGGGCAGCTACTTTCTTTTCGAGTATAATTCCTTCAGTTGTTTATGGAACTACCTCAACAGGTCAAAGAGGCATTAAGCGTGAGGGGAGTAATGCTGCGCGAACTGCTCTATGGGTTATAGTCCTTGGAGTTATAGGGGTGGGTTTCTATATAGCTATTAATTCTGGGGGGTTAAAAGGTCTAATAAGTAAAGATATGACTAGTTCCCTTGGCGCGTGGTTTAGAAGAAGAAAGAAAAATAGTAATGAAAAAGAGAAATAGGGGGCTTATTAATAAAGGTGGGGTTTTCTGAGTATGTACTTCCCATCCTTTTAGGAATTTTTGCTGGGACTGTAGCTAGGTTATATATGTTACGGATTGACTATCGACAATACCCCAGCTACCCTCATGGATATACAATTCATTTAACCATGGGATTTATAGCAGCAGCCCTTGGTGCTGTTGCTATACCAGCCCTTCTTGAGACTGATTTTGTCGCTGTTACTTTCCTTGGGTTAGCAGCTCAGCAATTTAGAGATATCCGTAATATAGAACGACAGTCCTTAAAGGAGATGGAAGCCACTGAGCTTGTACCGAGAGGTGAGGCTTATATTGAAGGAATCGCTAGGGTCTTTGAAGCGAGAAACTATCTAGCAATGCTAATTGGTCTCCTGACAAGTGCTGCGGTACAATTTTCTCCTTGGTCTGCAGTGAACTTGAAAGTTCTTAGTGGTGGGATTATAGGAGTAATAGCTGCGTTGATATTAAATCAAGGGATGCGAGGTTTAAGGGTAGGAGATATATGTACGGTAAGAGCAGTTGAAATAAGGTTCGATGGACCACTTCTTTGCGTTGATGATGTAGTTCTGATGAACGTAGGGCTAAAAGAGGCCCAAAAGACCTTCTTATGCCATGGGTTAGGTGCTATACTTAAACCGATAGATGATAATGCTCGTGAGACTCTAGGTAATATAGGGCAACGTCAGGCTATACTTCACGATGTTGCTTCTCTTTTAGGAACCAGATTGGATGTAGGTGAAAAAGACTTTACGCCTATTGCTAGACGAGATCTTAAGACAGGACGAATAGCCATGGTCATTGTACCAATAGAGCCTGATATTGAAGCTTTGATTGAAACTATAAATAGGGTTCCATTACTTGAGACATCAAGGCGTAAACCATTGAGTTCAAAGGCTGGAAGAGCAGCAGCCGATTAAATTTACGGAGGACCAGCCATGTCAGATATAACTATAAAAGAAAGTATATTAGCGGTTATAACAGTAAATAGGGATTCAGTTGGAGGAGGTGGGGCTCCTATCTTCTATGCGATGGACCAAGATGAACAATCAAAGATCTCTCTTTATCTCGCCAGAATACTCAATGGGATGGTCCATGATCTTGGTAATGGTGTGTATATAATAGTTAAACATTGATGCGAGAGTCGGAGGTTCTTTCATAAGATGAAGATAATATATCACTGTTTTGGTAGTTCTCATACTTCAGTAGTGAGTGCTAGTATTCATGTAGGCCTTCTTTCTGAGAAGAAGCTTCCATCCCAGGAGGATTTAATTAAACTTCCACACTATGATAAAACTGAGAGCTACGAGATAGGAAATATTTATTACATGGGTAGGGATGAAGAAGACAATGATATATATATAATGGGCGTTGGGACTGCTAAGATCATTGTGCCAAGGGTCATATGGGGGTTACTCGATATTTATGGTATCTCAAAAGATGGCCTTATGTTAGTTGACACACTTCCAGATGCTCATATCCTTACGAAAATAGGAGGGTTCCTTTCCCGCAGGCTACATTTAATATCATTAGGTAGGCCTTTAACAGTAACAGGAATACAACGACAATACTTTGGTTATGTTGACCTTGTGAGAAAAGTAAAAAAGGAAGCAAGTCTCAGAAAAACGAATACTTAAACCCCTTTATAATGAGGTATATTCTATCAACGGGGGTATTTCACCCCCATCCACACTCAATCTATTTTACCATTTCAGAAGAAATATGAGAATCAAGTTGTTTTATTAGGTTATTTTGTGGTACAATTAAAAGGATATTCAAAGCTTATGTTGAATTATTCTTTATAGACAATATATGCGTTTTTTGATAATTAACCACCACTTAGGATTTATTAACTCTATAAGTTAGTTCTATAGGGTAGTGCATATCTTGACAGTATATTTAAAGGGGTTGTTATTATTGACTGGTAAGTCTGGGGATTCCGTTAGTGGTCAAAAAAATTCTAAAGTAAATACCACATTACTTAAACGTAATCTCGTAAATAATTGGTTGAATGAGATGATAGAGAGTGAGGTATCCATTGAAGAAGCCATTGAGAAATTAGAAGCACTGCACTTTGAATTAGGCGATCTGCTTATATCAATATTAATAAGAAAGCTTGAAGATAAAAATGTAAGAGTTCGCAGTACAGCAGCGTGGGCCTTAGGGATTGTTGGAAATGAAGAAACTATAATTCCTTTAAGAAAAATACTCCATGACCCTAGAAAGAGTGATCTAGCTAAAGCAGCTGCTATAACTGGCCTTCATGAATTAGGGGAGGATATTGATCTTTCTGAGATTACGTTAAAAAACCCTGTGTCTGTCCTTAAAGACCTAGTTGAACATTTTCTAGTCATGTTAAATGACGATATATATACAGATATGCTTTTTAACGAATTTTTTAGTTTTCCTGTACAACTTCAAATTTGGTTTGTTCATGAGTTGAGCAGATTTGCAGATAAGAAAGTAGCTAATTTTTTAGTTACCATCAAAGAATCTATGAATATAGATTCAGAGGTTAAAGATGCGCTCTGTTCTGCCCTTAAACATTTAAAGCAACTAGAGGTAGAAGCCGATGACTTATCTAGTTGTATTAATCTAGGTATACCTTATAAAGCATGGGCTTCTCAGAGT
This sequence comes from Firmicutes bacterium UBA5435, assembly GCA_002426645.1. Classification (GTDB taxonomy): domain Bacteria; phylum Bacillota; class UBA5435; order UBA5435; family UBA5435; genus UBA5435. Next base: position 41,910 of record DIRN01000097.1, read on the forward strand.
AGGGATAAAGGACGCGTGAGTCTCTTTATAGCATGGGAGAAGCCTGATGGAAATCTAAAAGTGCTAGGTTTCCTTTTGGGCTTTCGGGGAGAAGGAGTATCTGACTTTTTTACCATATATGATTTAAACAAAGAGGAGTTTAATGGTGAGTTTTTTAGTAGTGGCGATGACCTTGATGCTTGGAATGGTTATTCTAAAGAAACATTTGTAGAGATAGATTTTGATAGCGCTATATACCTTGTACAGCAAGCATACAATACTACTAGTAATGATGCTACATGTCCAATTGAGTTCAGACGCTATATTAGTTATATTATTTATGGTATAAAAGTCTTTCTCTCTGAAAAAGAAGAGTCAAAATTATTATACAAGCTCATTGATGGTTTAAATTCACCAGAGAACGTTATACGTATCTTTTATAGGGCTTTAGCAAACTATGATTTTGGACTTGCTTATGACTTTCTCTCACCAAAGAGCCATGAACGATTGAACATGGATCGTGAAGATTATATATTTTATCATGAAGATGATATAATTGAGCGCGGAGAACCTCTTGCAATCTCAATAGGGAAGATAGAGAAAGTATCTTCTGAACCTATTGTTTGTGTAGAGACTAGCATCATATATAGCGGTTATGAAGAATTAAGCTTTGTAAAGAAGAATTTAACTTTGAAGCGAGAAGGACAGATGTGGATCATACTTGAGCTCGAAGAGGTACTATGTATACCTATATATAACGATAATCTACTTCTCTTCCTTACTGAAGTTATGGAAAGCGGAGAAATTTTTAGTTCAACATATAAGACAGCCAGCGCTCCTAGTGAGGTTCGTCACAAACTTATAGAATCTTCTTTCATTGATGTGATGAGTATTAATGGTGAGAACATGGAGATTCGAGTTCATTCGGATTTATCTGATAAAACCACGAATGGTCCTCCTTCGCGTAATAATTCTTTTATAAACGATTTTATCAGTATGAAAGCCATGGGGTTTCTCGATAAAGATAATCTTTATATATTCTCTTGGTCTGAGGACGAGTTAAAGTTTGCTATGACCATATTGGATGAACTTCTGGGGTCATCTCTGAATATTATAAGTGTAGATTATTTTATTTCTCTCGAAGATGGCAATGATGATATGTTTGCATATGATATGAATATGGAGATAGCAAAGGAGTCTATTATAAATGATTGGTTAAAGACGCCTATGCCAGCCCTTGACGGGCTAGTGCCTATTGAGGCGCTCAATGATCCTGTAGAAGCTGAGAAGTTGCAAAGACTACTTCGACAAGCCTTAATATATCAGGATCTCTTAGAGCGTCGGGGTTTTCTTCCACTCATTGATTATAGGGAAATCTTTGCTTTCTTGGATCTGTAAGAGGCATCTAATTTGAAGTTTTCACTTTTGGGTTGTCTCTTTCGCCTGGACTTTCCTATAGATGTGAATTTTATACATATGGAGTGATTAAAGTGCAGGCTAACGAAGAAGAGAAGGTGACGATGGTGAAATGTATACTTTGTAAGAAAAAAGCTATACAGGGACTCAACATACTTGGCTCTTTTATCTGCCATGAGTGTGAACGTCGTATAGTTGCACTGAATGTTGCAGATGAAGGTTATGACTATTACATAGAACAATTGAAGCTTATCTGGCATAGGAGCTAAAGGGGGATATATTAAGAGGATATGGAGAGGAGAAAGATGCGGGAAAAGGGATCTATAGCACCGTTATTAGATGCGCTTTTAGATTATAGTTCCCAAAAACCCCTAAGACTTCATATGCCTGGACATAAAGGTAGGTGCCTTGAGGATATGGCCTCCATTAGCCATAAGATATTCGAGTTTGATGTAACAGAAGTTCCTGGCCTTGACGATCTCCATGAACCTTCTGGTGTTATTAAAGAGGCCCAGATACTTCTGTCTCAAGCCTATGGTGCAGATGAATCCTTTTTTTTAGTTAATGGAACGACTGGAGGGCTTCATGCTGCGCTTATGGCCACTTGTAAGCCTGGTGATAAAGTTATTCTTCCCAGAAACGTTCATAGGTCAGTGATAGGAGGAGTGATTCTATCTGGAACTGATCCAGTTTATCTTAGACCAGAAGTTTCACGGTTTTTAGGTGCTACTGCTATTATAAGTTCTGAAGAATTGAAGCAAGCCTTGGCTCTTACACCAGATGCTAGATGCCTAATAGTAGTTAATCCAGATTATTGGGGAATTGCTGGAGACATAGGCCTTTTAGTAAATTTAGCTCATATGGCCCATGTACCTGTTATTGCTGATGAAGCGCATGGACCGCATCTCCTCTTTCATTCTGATTTACCATTATCAGCTATACAGGCAGGAGCTGATATAACTGTACAAAGCGCTCATAAACTCTTAGGAAGCCTTACACAAAGTTCTTTCTTACATTTAAAGAAAGGTATAGTCTGCCGGGAGCGGCTTTGTTCTGCCTTGAAACTACTTCAAAGTACAAGCCCTTCGTATCCATTAATGGCCTCTCTTGATGTTGTAAGAATGCGCATGGCTATGAATGGTAAGGAACTTTTAGGAGCTGTTTTGGATCTCTGTAGAGAACTTCGAAGTACTATCAATGAAACTGAGGGTTTTTGCTGTTTTGACGAAGATGATTTGGATATAGAGGAGAACTTTACTATAGACCCTACTAAGTTAGTTATATCTGGAAGGGAATTAGGAATTAGCGGATATGAACTAGCTAGAATCTTACGGGATGATCATGGGATACAGGTTGAACTAGCTGATTTGAATAATATTCTCATAATGATAACTATAGCTGATATTGATAAAGAGGAGATAAAAAGACTTATTAAAGCTCTTCAACATATATCCCTTAAAAGGGGTAAATCGCTTAAAAGGGGTATTAACTCTATTTCTCTTAACTTACCTGATCTTCCTGAGAAGGTCCTTAATCCACGAGATGCTTTTTTTTCATCTCAAAGATTAATGGAGCTCAAAGAGGCTAGAGGGAAGATATGTGGAGAAATAATCGCACCATATCCTCCAGGGATCCCCCTTCTATGTCCTGGGGAGCTTATAACAGATGAGATAATAGAGTATTTGAATTTTATACGCGATGCTGGAGCTAAGATCCACGGGTTAAAGGAGAACCATCTAGTATCGGTAATTAAATAATAATATCAAGGGGATAGTCATGTGTTCATTACATTCGAAGGAATCGATGGAAGTGGCAAATCTACACAGGTTCGTCTGTTAGCAGAGGAATTCAAACGAATGGGGAGGGATGTAGTAATTACAAGGGAGCCAGGAGGCACTTGTATCTCAGAGATTATAAGAGGTATATTACTTGATAGAGAGAATGTAGAGATGACAAAAGAGACGGAATTATTGCTCTATGCTGCTTCCCGGGCTCAACATATGGGGGAAGTCATTCTTCCAGCTTTAAAAGGTGGAAAGATGGTCATTTGTGAAAGGTTCGTTGATTCGACCTTAGCTTATCAAGGCTATGGTTGTGGTATAGACCTAGACTTAATAGAGACTGTAAATCATATAGCAACTAATGGTCTTAAACCTGAACTAACAATTCTCCTTGATGTAGAGGTAGAGGATGGATTAAAACGGGTAGCAGCCATGCATGGTAATGATAGAGTAGATAGAATCGAAAGTAGAGATAAGGAATTTTATAATCGGGTAAGGGATGGTTATTTGACAATAGCTTCTCGTGAACCAGGGAGGGTAAAGGTTATAGACTCTTCAGAGCGCCCCCCTGATATACTTCAAGGAAAGATACTTGAGGTAATAAAAGAGAAGATAGAGCTTTAAAGAAGCGTTAGGAGGGGATTTAAATGAAATTAGTTATCGCGGTAGTACAAGATCAGGATGCCGGTAGACTAATTCAAGTCCTTATGGAAAATAGTTTTAGTGTAACTAAGTTAGCTAGTACAGGTGGATTCTTACGCGAAGGAAATACAACTCTTTTAATGGGAGTTGACGAGGGTCGTATCGATGAAGTTATTGAAATAGTGAGAAAGACCTGTAAGACGCGAGAACAACTCATTACTCCTATATTAGATATTAGCAAGTCTATTAATACTTATGTTCAGCATCCTATAGAGGTCTCAGTAGGAGGAGCAACTATATTTGTTTTGAATGTTGAACGATTTGATAAGGTGTAATAGTTGAGGAGAGGCGCAATTTATATGAAGTTAACTGATATTATGGGACAAGAGCATATTATATCTCTTTTAACGGCTTCGTTGGAGTCTGGTCGAATATCCCATGCTTATCTTTTTTTTGGACCTGAAGGGACGGGGAAGACTACTACTGCCATGCTCTTTGCTATGGCGTTAAATTGTGAAAGGAAGGGTGAAGATAAAGACCTACCTTGTGGGATATGCTCCTCTTGTAAGAGAATGAAGAATTTTAATTATCCGGATTTTCAGGTTATAGAACCATCTGGGCTTTCTATTAAGATAGATCAGATACGCGAGGTACAGCGAGAGATCGGTCTTAAAAGCTATGAAGGTGGGTGGAGAATATTTCTTATTAAGGATGCGGAGACGATGACTATAGAGGCGGGGAATAGTTTGCTTAAAGTATTGGAAGAGCCCACTGATGGTTGCGTCCTTATACTTATATCCCATAATTACTTAGAGATGCTTGAGACAATACGATCAAGATGTCAGTTGATGGAGTTTAGAAAGATGCCGTCTCCTGTTTTAGAGGAGTTGCTTATAGAGAAGTATTCTTGTTCACCTGAAAGGGCATTATTACTCTCAGGGCTGGCAGATGGTGCTATTGGTCGAGCTTTACATTTAAATGAGGATGATGGATTTTTCTCCCTTAGAGAGAAGGTATTAAATCTATTGTCTGATCATATGAATCCGGACATCCTTAAGGCTTTAAATTTTTATGAAGAGTTGGAGGATTCTAAGGATAAGGATAAGTCTCGTGAGGTGGTCTTAGATATCCTCGATATAATGAAGACCTGGTACAGAGATCTGGTGGTTTATTCTTATTGTGGAGATACATTGCTATTGATAAATCAAGATAGGAAGTATAATATAATTGAAGAGGCCAAAGTTTATTCTATTGATAGGCTTCAGGAGATGATCCAGAAGATCGATGAGGTTCGATATGGTATAGAGAGGGCTAAGGGGGCTAATTTGCCCCTTGCTATTGATAGGATCTTTATGGAGTTATTCTCTGAAAAGCTTGGGCATTAGATTATATAATTATCCCTTGCTTTTTTCTGAAAGGAGCCCATTATTATGGTAGTAGTTGTTGGCGTACGCTTTAAGCGAGCTGGTAAGATATATTATTTTGATCCAGATGGTCTGGATATAAATGTTGGAGATGCTGTCATTGTAGAGACTGTAAGGGGAGTAGAGTATGGCGATGTTGTGATAGGGGTAAAAGAAGTAGATGAGAGCCATATTGTAGCTCCTTTAAAGAAAGTTCTCCGCGTTGCTGATCCCATGGATACGGCTACAGTAATTGAGAATAAAGAAAAGGCTAGTCAGGCGATGAAAATATGTCAAGAAAAGATAGATTTTCATAACTTGCCCATGAAGCTGATAGATGTAGAGTATACTTTTGATAATACAAAACTCATATTTTATTTTACTGCTGATGGCCGTGTGGACTTTAGAGAATTAGTTAAAGACTTGGCAGCGATCTTCAAGACCAGGATAGAATTGCGACAGATAGGTGTGAGAGATGAGGCTAAGATGCTCGGTGGGTTAGGTTCCTGTGGCCGTGCTCTCTGTTGTACTACTTTTCTTGGGGACTTTGCCCCTGTCTCAATTCGCATGGCTAAAGAGCAGAACCTTTCATTAAACCCTGCGAAGATATCTGGTCTATGTGGAAGGCTTATGTGTTGTTTAAGGTATGAATGTACAGCTTATAAGGAGGTTAAAGAGACACTCCCTTCTGTAGGTGATATAGTAAGTTGTGTAGAGGGTACCGGAAAGGTAATTGAGATAAACCCGCTTAAGAAGAGTGCAATCATTGAGATAGATGATAGAAGGATAGAGCTTCCTGCTGAGGAAATCGAGTCTTTGGAAGACGAAACAAAGGACGATGAAGTATTGCAGGATGAATAGCATTCTCATAGCCGAATTAAAGGAGGGAAGAGGGGTTTATGTCTATTTATATCTGTCCTACCCCTATAGGGAACCTTGAGGATATAACCTTAAGGGTTTTGAGGGTCCTAAGGGAAGTAGATTGCATTGCTGCAGAGGATACCAGGCGTACTCGAAAGCTTATAAATCATTATCAGATTCATACACCTTTAGTTAGCTATCATGAGCATAATAAAGAGATTAAAGGAGATCATATCTTGGCCATGTGTATGGAAGGGAAGGATATTGCCCTGGTCTCTGACGCTGGAACCCCTGGTATATCGGACCCTGGGTGGGAGTTAATAAGAGACGCTATAGAAGCAGGTATAGAGGTAATCTGTCTTCCCGGACCCACCGCGCTTATATCTGCTCTTTTGCTTTCCGGATTTCAAACCGCTTCCTTTATTTTTGATGGATTCTTACCTAGAAAGAAAAGTGATAGACGTAAGCATCTAGAAGAACTAGTGAATGAAGGTCGAACTATAATCTTTTATGAAGCACCACATCGGCTTATAGGCACTTTAAGTGATATACTTGAGGTTATAGGGGAGAGGCGCATCTGTATTGTTCGGGAGCTTACTAAAATTCATGAAGAGGTCTTTCGCGGTATAGTGAGCCAAGCTGTTAAAAGGTTTTCAATGGACCCTGTAAGAGGGGAGATAGTTATACTACTAGAGGGGGCACCTAAACCACCCGACGAAGAGATTATAATCCAAGATGCTGATATCCTACAAAGAGTGAATGACTCTATGAAGAATGGCATGAGCACACGAGATGCTATAAAAGAAGTAGCTCAGCACTTTAATATTTCTAGACGCCACGTATATAATTTGTATCATGAGAATAATTAGCTTATAGAAAGGCTTGAATTTATGGATGATTTACTTGAGTGAACTCGGCATACTTCATGTAGATTCCGATGTGTTTCCTTTTAACCTGAGAGTAGTAAAGACTTTAGATACTATCCAATTCTCATCTTCTGTTACTTTTTTTGTAGGTGAGAATGGTTCGGGTAAGTCTACTATTCTCGAGGCAATTGCGGCAGCAGTGGGACTTCCTGCTATTGGTAGCCATAGCGTTGCAAGTGATGAGACTCTAAAGCCTGCTAGGAGATTAGCTAGAGCTCTCAGGCTAAGCTGGACCCAGAAGACTCGTAAGGGGTTCTTTTTACGAGCAGAAGATTTCTTTGGATTTACTAAATATATATCCCGGTTGCGTTCTGAGATGGAAGAAGAACTAAGAAGAGTCGATGAAGAGTATCAGGATAGATCCGAGTATTCTAAGGCTTTAGCTAAAGGGCCGTTTAAAAGTGCTTTGTATGAATTGGAGAGTAGATATGGTATTGATTTAGATGCAAACTCTCACGGAGAGAGTTTTCTTAAACTCTTTGAATCTAGGTTTGTTCCTAATGGTTTATACCTTATAGATGAACCCGAAGCGCCCCTTTCACCTCAGAGTCAGTTAGGGTTCATGGTGATGTTAAAGGAGATGGTTGATGAAGGTTCCCAATTTATAATCGCTACACATTCCCCGATTCTTTTAGCTTTTCCTAAAGCTTCGATTATTAGCTTCGACGAATTACCTATTAAAAACATAGACTATAATGATCTAGAGCATGTGAATTTAACTAGGGTTTTTTTGAATGACCCTGAACAATTCTTTAGACACCTATTCAGTTAATACCTTAAGTTTCTGAAAGACTATAAAGATCTGTGTACTTATGCTCGCCTAGATACAACAGGTCAAGATGTTACAAATTCTGAAAAAACAATAGATATAGAACTATATCTTGATGAAGTTATGGCCTTCCCTAATCCTTTATAAAAAGCATCTCCTCCTAGAGGAACCTATGGCTCAGAGTATTGATAGAGAGGAAAAGTTCTAAAGAATACGATGGGAGATCGAGTAGGTAAATGATAGGTGATCAGCCTAGCATTTACCCTCTCACAGAACCGTAGATACGGAGCGCGTATACCTCTCCTGAAGAATCTAGTGCGATTCATAAAACCGCGACAGTATCCCAACTTTGTACTTAGTCAAGTCTATAAATCCCCTTTCTTCAAACCATATATTTGGTAAGCCGGGCTTAGTAGAGGACTAGCCGAGTTCGTTGCAGCTCTTCCATTCTCGCATCTTCTTCATTACGTTCTAAGGCTCCCTCTCGACTTCCTTTAGACCCTACTGTTACCAGTAACGTCCTTGCCTGTTGGTTAGGCGACAGGACTTTTTTTAGCCCATCGGCGCGATAAAACATGCCAGGCCTACCAAATTAGGCGAAAAGTGACCTGATTTTCAATTGACAAATACATGAACTGAGAATTATCGTTTGTTATAAAGGGTGCATAAAATAATTGCGA
>DIRN01000017.1 GCA_002426645.1 Firmicutes bacterium UBA5435
TCCATACCCCTAAATAGATTTGAAGATCCTTCTCTGTATACAAGACCATCTTTATCTCCTCTAACTCCCCAGGATGGTCTTTAATGAACTCTATAATAGTCGTGAGAGCGATCTTAGCTGCCTTCTTAATGGGGAATCCATAAGCTCCTGTGCTAATAGAAGGAAATGCTACGCTCTTTATCTTCTCCTTTAACGCTAGATGAAGACTATTTCTATAAGCTTGGCTTAATACTTTATCTTCGTCGTCATTTCCTCCCCGCCAAATGGGACCAACAGTATGGACCACATACTTAGCCTTGAGCTCCCCTCCAGACGTTATCACTGCCTGACCCGGCGGACACATGCTCTTCTTTAGTCTAATTTCCTTACATTCCTCTAATATTTGTGGACCACCCGCTCGGTGGATAGCACCATCTACTCCTCCACCACCCATAAGTGACGAATTAGCTGCATTAACTATAGCTTCCGTCTCTTCTTTTGTTATATCTCCAACCGCTATCCTAACCTTTGTTCCATCTACGAGTGTCTCTACCACAAGATATCAACTCCTAGCGTAAGTTATACTTATTTCCAATATATATATTCTCTCCTATAGATACTTTTCCCTCTTTCTATACCGAATTTTTCAAAGACTTATCCTTTAAAGGATAATAACGAGACGTGTCGAATATATAATAGATAAAGAATAATATGAGTCAGCTACAGGCTGACAGAGGAGTGAAAAATTTAGATGAGAAATACACTTATAGTAATTGCAGCGATAATCTTGATTATAGTAGTATCCTTGGGAATGACATATAACAGCCTAGTGAGTTTGGAAGAATCCATAGATGCTCAGTGGGCCCAAATAGATAATGTATTGCAAAGGCGATATGATCTTATCCCAAATCTTGTAGAAACTGTAAAAGGCTATGCTTCTCACGAAAAAGAGATCTTTGAAGGTATCGCTGATGCAAGGGCAAAGCTCTTATCAGCTTCTGGTGCAGAAGATAGAGCTAAAGCTAGTGGAGAACTTGAAGGTGCTTTAGGAAGGCTCCTGGCCATAGCAGAGAATTACCCAACCTTAAAGGCTAATGAAAACTTCCAAAGCCTTATGTATGAACTCTCTGGAACTGAAAATAGAATATCTGTAGAGAGAGGGCGTTATAACGAGGCAGTACGTGCCTATAATGCTAAAGTAAAAAGATTCCCTACGCGTATAATAGCCTCTATCTTTGGCTTTACAGAAAGAACGTACTTTGAAATATCTGAAGGAGCGAGGACTGCGCCAAAGGTAAGCTTTTAAGCGGTTTCTTGTCTGGGGGGGATACATTTGATACAAAAAAAATGCGCTACCAGGCTGGTATATATTCTCTTGTCAGTGGTTTTACTGAGCCTATTACTGACAGTAGGAGCCCTTGGAGCGACTAGGACCTATATGAAGTCCACAGGTAACCTGGTAAATGACTTTGCTAATATGTTAAAACACGATCTTCTTATTGAGGAGCGACTCTTACAATTAGAAAAAGTCGGTGGAGTCCAGTTTGCCGTGGTAACCATCGATAATCTAGGAGATGAAAGTATAGAAGGTTATGCCGAAGGTCTCTTTCAAGCGTGGGGTATAGGGAAAAAAGGAGAAGATAATGGCCTCCTCCTACTTATATCCAAAGAAGACAGGAAGATGCGCATTGAAGTAGGATATGGCCTTGAACCATATATACCCGATGCTTTTGCTGGCCATATTATAGACTCTATCTTAAAGGTAAGGTTTGGCCAAGGCGAATTTGACCTAGGGATAGTTGAGTGTATAGATGCAGTGGCTAAAAAACTCCAGGTAGACTTAGGGCAAGCACCTGAAGTAAAAGTTAATAAGGAAGATGAGTTTAGTTATATAGAGTTGATCTTCATTATCCTGATCCTTATTATCTTTTCTCTCACCAGTAGGAAGAGAGGTATATATAATAGGGGGCCTAGAGTAGGACCACGGTTACCTCCTATGGGAGGAGGTTCATCTGGTGGAAGAGGTGGTTTCGGTGGAGGACGCTCTGGCGGAGGAGGAGCAAGTGGAGGCTGGTAGACCCTCTATTCCATAACTACCTTAGCCACCATCTCAATTAAAGTTTTTATACCTTCATTAGGATTAGGTACCTTAATCCCCAGGACCTGGAGGAGGCTTAAAAGAAAACCTATTGTGAAGAAGACTGAAAAAGCCACTAGTTCCCGCCAAAGCCTCTCCCGGAAAAGCCTGGGGATTTCTATGAACGCTATTAGCATAAAGATTATAATCAAGCCATATATCAAAGTCTATATCCCCTTTATCTAGATTTTGCAGGAGTACTTATAACACCTGTTCTTCTCAGTTTAGCATCCACTTGTACTCTTACTTCCACATTTTGAAATTCATCATGCCATCTCTCTTCAAGGCCTTTCCATACCTTTGGGAACTCACGGCGAACAGCTTCACCAAACCCAAATATATCTGCTCCCCATTCTTTTTGTGCCTTCTGAAGAACAGCATCTATTTCATTTCTAATCACTTCAGCTTGTCTTCTTTCTAGAGAGCTAAAGAGTTCAGGTTGAGTAAGATTAACATTGGACATTTGCTCTTTAAAGTTGCCTTCCTGGTTTATTTTAACTGTTACGGATACTTTTCCATCCTGGATCTCGGGGATTATCTTGCTACTAGCCCTTATTATCTCAATACTAACATATTGACTTTCATCAATAGGCGATTTGACAACAATTATCCCACTCTTCACTTTACCTACAATCCAATTGAATCCGCGAGTTTCGGATCTATTAAGCCAACCAACGAGTTTATCGCTTAGAAATGCTGCAGCCCCAGTTAACCTCAGTCTCTTTTGAGAATCCTCTTCCCTCTCCATCCCTTCTGCTCCTATGAGCTCAATCCGCGACGCAATAGGATCAGTGGTTTTGCTTGCCAGCATCTTTAAGAATTCATGTAAATTTACACTAGCTGCCATTGAAGTATCACCATACAATTTTATCATATTTTCAATGGCTTTAGCAGGTATACTCTCCTGTTCATGCTCGGCTAATATAATATCTTTAGCTTCTCCTTTAGCTATCACAAAATAGCTCAATCGACGTGGTTCATGAGCCCTATCAAGAAAGTCTACCAATGGTGCAATCCCAGCCCGTGCCAACTCTTCTCCAATGACAATAACCTTATTATGTGATAAAAATAGCTCTCTCTCAGACTGCATAGTGGCATTCCTAAAGGCGTCAAAGACTGTATATCCGCTACTTGTAATAGTCCAGACACCCTCTCCTGTTGTCCCCTTCTTAGCCTCAGCAGGCTTTAATATCTGAATTGTAAGACTTATTTTTCCGTCCTCTTTTGCTCTATCAATACCCATACCCATTACTACCCCTAAAGTATCTAACTCGCGTCTACTCCAGCAACCACAGGTAGTCATTGTAACCATTACTATTAATACTAACGCCAGCCATCTCTTCACTTTAAATCCATCCCCTTTCCCCGTAAGGCACTCACAATAAGCATAAATAGAGGTAAGGCTAGTATAAAAAAGAGCGCATACCATAAAGAATATTTGTATGAAATAAACTCTCTTAATTGTAGTTGACTATCAGCTATAAGTATTGACAGACTAATAATAATGGTTCCTATAGGAATTATTATTGACCGGTAATCTTTGAGATTAAGGACTTGTGCTGCCCCTAGAACAGTGAGATAGTAGTAGATCGCTACCTTAACAAAAACGCCTAAGACCCAGATACCTAAGTGAAGAGCGTCTATCCTCTCTAGAAAATTAGCCACACTTATTATCCTAATGGTACTAAAGAAAGGGAAAGTACGATTAAGAGTCTGCTGGACACCAAAGGTAGCTAGGACAGAGATCGTTATAATAGGAGCTAAAATAGTAAGTAATATAAAACTGACAAGTATAACTCTCTTTGCCAACTTCCGTCTATTCAAGTATGGAAGCAGCATAGAAATGAATAAAATTTCAGTAGTCCTAGTTGCTACTATAAAGCCACCATATAAAACTGGAATGAATCCTCCTTCTAAAACAGGTTTCAAGACTTTTAAGTCCATATCCTTTGCCACAAGGGCCACTACCAAAACGATAGACCCTATAACAATAGGCGTTACTATTTCCCCAACGCGGCTAATGACTTCTAAACCATTTCTGAGGGCAAAAGCTGCGAATAAAGTTATACTGCTTATAAATACTATAATAGGAGTCTCAGGATAAGGAACTGAAGAGAGGAACTCTCCAAATTGTCTTAGAACTATAGCTGTCATGTGAAGAAAGAACCAGGTATACATGGCTCCTATTATCTTACCAATCTTCCCAAAGATAATTTCAGAAGCCTGAATAATAGAACAGCCCTTAAATCTCTGCGATAGTATATAGACTGGCAAAACCAGCAACATATGGACCGGGAAAGAAAGCAACTCTGATATCCATACGTCTTGATTCCTTGGCGGAGTATCAGATATAGGGAGATAAGTAAAGGTGATTATTATTCGACTAAGAAAAATAAGATAGATAATTTGTCTACATGTTATCTTGCCATCCTCTAACACATCTTACTCCTCCCTAATCATTCTCATCATCGTCAGGGGGTTCTGGCATTAAACGAAATCCTTGTCTTATAGGATCCTTCCACCCTATAACACGTGGTCTTGTAGTCATGGCCCACCAAGGTGCTCTAATAAAAAGATCCTTTAAATCAGATATGGTAGTAGGTGCAACTGGAGATAGATATGGTGCACCAAAAGAACGGAGGGAGACCATATGTGTTAAGATGCCTGTAACTCCCAACATCAAGCCGAATTGACCTAGGAATCCTGACATAATTACTAGGAATAATCGCATGACTGCACCAGCATCAGATATAACAGGAACCACAAATGATGAAATAGCTGTAATAGCTATAACTATAACCATAGGGGCTCCGATTAATCCAGCTGAAACTGCTGCTTCTCCTATAACCATAGCGCCAACTATACTTACTGCCTGTCCTACGGGCCTTGGTAATCGAACACCTGCTTCTCTTAGAATCTCAAAGATTACTCCCATTACTATTGCCTCTACGAGAGCAGGAAAGGGAGTTCCTTCTTTTGATGCAGCCATAGTCACTAAGAGGGGAGTCGGGATCATCTCCTGGTGAAAAGTTGTAAGTGCTACATATATAGATGGTGAAAAGATACTAAAGAAAAAAGCAATGAACCTAAACCATCTTACTAATGTTGAGTAATAAGGTCTTGAATAGTAGTCCTCGCTAACTTGAAAAGCCTCAATAAACAAAAATGGAACTGTGAGTACAAATGGAGTTCCATCAGTAATAATCCCTACTCTGCCTTCTAGTAATTTACCTCCTACAACGTCTGGCTTTTCGCTATTACCTACAGTTGGAAATATAGAAAACGGACCATCCTCAATGAATTGTTCAATATAGCCTGATTCTAAAATAGAATCAGTATCAATGCTCTTAATGCGTCTTCTTACTTCTTCTACTACCTTATCATTGGCAATACCCTTAATATATGTAACACATACGTCTGTCTGAGTCTCTCTTCCTACCTTTATTATCTCAAACTTTAAATTAGGACTTTTAATCTTCCGTCGAAGCTGAGCTGTGTTAGTACGCAAAGTTTCAGTAAAACCCTCTCTTGGGCCTCTTACTACTGCCTCAGTTTCAGGCTCTTCTATACCCCGAGCCTCCCATCCTTGAAGACTAGAAGTGAAAGCTGTAGGGATGCCATCTAAGAATAAAACTATATTACCAGACAGAATTCGGCTTACTACATCCTCAAGAGATTCCACCTCTTGTAAGTTCCCTACAGATAGTACCTGCTCTTTGGCTAACCTAAAGATTTGCTTATTAGTAAGCCATAGATTAGGTTGAGTTAGGCGTATATCTGATACTAATGGTTTTATGATATGCTCATTTAATGCTCCTGTGTCCACAAGCCCGTCAATGAATACTATAGACGCTTTTATCTTCCTATAACTCCCTACCCTAAAGGCTCGAATAACAATATCATTAGCATTAATAAAGATTTCTTTGATTCTATCTAGATTTCTTTGAATATCGCTGCCCAGAAGTTCGCCTTTTTCTTTAGTAGAGTTTTTTTTACTAACTAATCGTTTGAGCAAATTAAACATAAGAGTACTCCTTCCTTTAAAATTAGGAGCGTAAATTAATGCTTTATTCAATATACTATTATGATTGAAAATGGGGATAAATATACTTTATTACCTCAAGCAATAAAACAAGTAAGAAATCCCCTACCTTAATATTTAAATGTTACTCTGGCTTATAACATTTTAGCCCTATTATTTAAAGACAAGGACTCCTCATCAGATTATTGAATCTAGCCTAGTTATAAGTGGGGACTACAGTTACGTTAAGTGAAAAGATCGCAATACTAAAAACTAAAATAGCAAAATTTTAAAAGAATACAAAATATTAATATGGTAAACTACTAAAGGAAGTCTACTTTATTAAAATATCTATCAGGGGAGGTTATTTAGTTTTAAAAAATTATCTATAATTTTATTATCATTGGTTCTTATATTATGTATATCAGGGGTTGGGTTAGCTATGGAATGGACTTTAAGTGGAGGAGTACAGTATCAATACGGTAACTATAACGTTACTGTTATAGAGAGCGGAGCAGTTGCTGCATACGCCTCTGTAGAGAGCGAATCAGATAGTTTCGACATCTCTGTACCTGCACCTAAGTTGAATTATACCCTTAATATATCTTCGGGAAACTGGGTTGGGTCTGCATTTTATGGCAACTCCGGTTCAGTTGAAGCTAAACTTCCTGAAGATTACCTGGATCCCGATTAAGCTCCATATGGACGTTCAAGCGCTTATGGTGTAGATCTAACCTGAATTTCCTTCATTTTTAT
>DIRN01000062.1 GCA_002426645.1 Firmicutes bacterium UBA5435
GTTGTTAAGTGTCGAAAACCCGGCAAGACAAGGTATACTTTCTTTGATCAAAATCAATAAATAATTTTTCATATAACCTTGTAATTTTTACATAAATGTGATATACTAAAAATAATTGAAAATAAGCATTGGACGATAAAGGCAAACTTGTCGAAAGGCAAGGACGCAAAGCCAAGGGTCTAAAGCATATCGCTATGGCAGCCAGGCTACCGAAACCAGCGAACGAATACCAACCATACAACGATGCCTTCTAGTAGTTTACGCTGGAAGGCTTTTTTATACAAGCCACTACTAATCTAACCTTTATTCGGTAGCCGTGGAGGGGGTTGATGAGGTGAATGCTTTTTCCGACCTAGAACGTTATCGTTACCTAGGTGGTAAATTCTTCGAGGAAAAGTTATACGTAGCTGCCTTTGAAGAGGCTAATCTTTGGTTGTCAGCAGCCGAAAGGTTAATTATTCATGAAGAACAAGCTTCTGCTCTCAACGCCCTTGGATGTATATCTTTAGAAATCTACGAATGGGATACTGCTATTAAATATTTTCAAAGGGCTCTTAAAATAGCTTCCCAGCCATCTACCCGTGCTAAACTCTATAAAAATTTAGGTCTTACGTACTTTCGTAAAGATGATCTTATATCTGCTAAAAAGGCATACGAAGAGAGTCTAAAAAACAGTTGGGCTATAAAAGATGTGAGATTCCATGCTCAACTCCATATGGATTTCGGAGGCATTATGAGAGAAGTAGATCTCGACGAAGCTATAGTGCACTCTGCGAAAGCACTATCCCTCTTCCAAGGGGCTGGGGATCTTACAACAGAAGGTAGAATTAGAAATAACCTTGGGATACTTTATGCCCAAAAAGGGAAGTACAAAGAAGCAGAAGAAAATTTAATATTCGCCCTTGAACTTCTCCATAGAACAGGTGACACAAAGGATTTAACGTATACTTTTACAGAAATAGCCCGCCTTTACTATGAGATGAAGAGCCTAAATAAGGCAAAGGAGTATTGTAAGAAGGCCCTAGAAACTATATTCTCTGATGTTACTGTCATGAACAAAAGCGAAGTCGCAAAAGTGCGGTATCTTTTCGGTCTTATCTTTGAAGTAGAGGGCCACTTGGCAAAGGCCTATGAATACGTGGAAAAAGCCTGTCAGTACTTTGAAGAATATCGACTAATTCAAGATAGCAAGAAAGCAAAAAAGACGCTAAAACGGATACAGGAAAAAATCTCGATGAGTCCTGAATATAGATATGATAATCTTTCCGAAGAAGACAGGCAGCTACAATACTTAGATACCTTTCTATGCATAGGAGATTCTTTAGAGGCTAAAGACAAATATACCAGAAATCATTCTGAACGGGTAGCTGGTTATGCAGTACGCATAGCTAAGCATATGGATCTGCCCAAGGATCAAAGAGAACTTTTAAGTAAGATAGGACGAGTCCACGATATAGGTAAGATTATGATAGCAGAGGAGATATTAAGAAAGCCCACGCATCTAACGGACGAAGAATTCGCTATAGTAAAATTGCATCCATCTATGGGAGAAATGATATTAAAGAATCGATTTTTAGTTGATGAAGGTCTCTTCTTAGTACGGCACCATCATGAGCGATATGATGGTAAAGGATATCCAGATGGCATCACAGGCGATGAACTTCCCCTACTTTGTTCAATTCTATCAGTAGCGGATGCTTATGATGCGATGACTAGTCATAGACCATATCGTCCTGCGCTCTTTCATTCAAGTGCATTAAAAGAATTGGAAAAATGCGCTGGAACTCAATTCAATCCTGATGTGGTAGGTGTCTTTAAGAAGTGTTTTCTCATTTAAACTCAAGTTTATTTTCCTTAGTCAAATGAAAGGAGGTGTCATTCAATGAAAAAAACCTTAGTCGCGGTATTACTTCTTTTCGTTATCTTCTTGTCAGCTCCTGCCATCAATATAGCCCTAAATGAAGGGATAAAAATCTCAGATCCCGTAATGGAGCAAGTTGCTCTTCGTTCAAACAAAGGGGGCGGAGGCGGGGGTACTGTCACCATTGATGGATGGTGCGATTCCGGACCATGGTGGTGGTAATCTCTCTTGAGACGCTATTTAACATAGCGTCTCTTCTCTATCCAAATATTCGCTTCCATATACTTCTTTTAGGACGGTATTCTATTGGTTCGGGTACTCTAATACCCTTGCCCTCAAGTATCCTCTTTGGTGTTTCCTTTATAGATTCAAAAGCTTCGTCGTCACCTAAAAGAGACCGGACTATTCTATACCCCTCAGTGAGGCTTCTTTTAGCGGCCATTCCCCGTCTATGTGAGTCAGAAGCAATGATATGCGCCATTCTATGCGCAATTATGATCTTAGCGACTCCCTGAACTTCTAAACCATAGAACCCTAAAAGGCTTCCTACATTCACTTGAGCTAAAATATCTTTCTCTATAAAATGCTTCAGAATATTAGGATCCCTAGCTATAGCAACATTTCTCTCTGGATGGGCAATAATAGGTGTTATTCCCTCCATTTGGAGCTGGAAAAAGATGTCATTAGCACTAGAAGGGAGCTCCATTCGTGGAAACTCTACAAGGATATACTTTCCTCCATCATTTATAGTCATAACCTTTCCATCACGCACCATACCAACTAATTGGTAATCTACATAGCATTCGCTCCCCGGACAAATCCTAATAGATACTCCCTCTGATGACGCTGCTTCGGTCAGCTTATATATTTTATCTTTTATCTCTTCTTTTGAAGGCATGTAGCCTCCAGTAAAGAAATGAGGAGTGGCTACAATAGTCGCCACCCCATCCCCTACTGAATCCTTTATGATCTCAATAGCTTCGTAAGTATCCCTTGCCCCATCATCCACACCAGGCAAGATATGCGAATGAAGATCAATCAACTTTTCTCATCCTTCTTTTCATTAGAATAATAGTAGTAATAGTAATAGCTCTCAGTCATTGGCATATTATTAAGAACCACCCCAAGTATCCTAGCCTTTACGTTACTTAAACTATTCTTAGCTTTAATGGCAACGTCTCGTGGCACTGAACCAGAATCTATTACAAGAACTGTTCCATCAACCCTTGTAGATAGAAGAACAGCATCAGTTACCACTAATAAAGGGGGTGCATCAAAGAGCACCAAAGAGGCCTTCTCTTTAAGCTCTTCTATTAAGCTACTCATAGCTTTAGAACCGAAAAGTTCAGCGGGGTTTGGAGGTATAGGACCTGAAGTAAGAACCCGTAACCCTTTTAATGACGTAGGCTGTAAAGCTTTATCCAGTTCCGCCTTACCCATAAGGACATTTGTCAGACCGATAGAATTATTCAAACCAAAGACCTTATGTGTAGTCCCCCTTCGTAAATCAGCATCAACTAGTATAACATCCTCATCCCCTTGAGCAAGGGCTACAGCCAAGTTCGAAGTTATAGTGGTCTTACCTTCCCCTGGACCTGGACTCGTTAACATGATAGTATGTAACTTCTCATCCGGGCTACAAAAGTATATATTCGTCCGTAAAGTCCTAAACGCCTCTGCTGCCGGAGCTTTAGGATCTACATATGTTATCAATTTGGGATTATTCTCCAAAAGTTTCACCGCCTGATTAAAAAATTTTAAATGCCTGGATCGATTGAGATCTCGTTATGAATCTTATGTTTTCCCTTTCGTCTAGACATTGTCTTCTCAGATATAGATGGTATAGTCCCTAAAATTGGTAATCCTAGATATCCTTCAACATCTTCTTGAGTCTTAATTGTAGTATCCATATATTCAAAGAAGAAGGCTAGTCCACAACCGACAAAAAAAGCAAGAAAAGCGGCGATCGCCACATTTAAAAGCTTCTTTGGCTTTATAGGATTAGTGGGTGTAATAGCAGAATCAATAAGACGGATATCTGCCACCTTCATTGCTTCTGAGATCTTCATCTCTTCTCTCTTCGTCATAAGCATAAGGTATATCTCCTCACTAACACTCTGTTCCCTGAGAAGACGCATAAGTTCCAATTCCTTCTGTGGAAATTCCGACAACTCATCCTCTACTCGTTTCACCTCATCCGTTAAGACCTGTACCTTTATTTCCAAAGCGCTTATTTCTGCTCTTAATGAAACAGCATTTTGGATGAGAGTTAGCCTCACAGGATTAGTTGTTAGAGTCTGAGAAGCCACTACCTTCTCTTCTTCCAAGGCCAGTCTATTCTTTACCTCATCTATCTCTGCCATCACTCGTATTATAGTAGGATGCTTTTCTGTATAGTTCTGCAATAATCCTGCAAGTTGAATTTCTAAATCCGCAAGCTTTGCTTTATAATCTTTTACAAATGGATTATCCGCAAGTGTCTGCGCTGATTCTACAAAATCCGCTTGACCTTCTAATTCCTGATATATATTTTCTAGTCGAATCTGTGCCTCACTAAGTGCTATTTGGGCACTGGCTTTCATTGAATCTAATTCATTGAGGCGTTGGAATAAGACCTTTCCCTCCTCACTAGGAGATGTAATACTATTAGCTTTCTTGTAATCCAGCAATTCCCTTTCTGCCTCTGCTAGTTCTCTTTCAACCTTAACTAACTGCTCTTCTATGAATTCCCTAGCGCCTCGTGCCTCAGCTTGATTTACAAGCTGACTTTCTTCAACAAAGATACTCACCAAAATATTAGCTATGTCCCTAGCTCTCTCTGGAGAAGATGATTCCACTTTAACCTTTACCACATCAGTACCAGTTATAGGTTGAATAGATATGTTATTTCTTAAGTCCTCAATCCCAGGGAAGTCAGGAACTTTATCAAATCCCAAACTTTTAATAACTCGTTCCATAACATTACGACTTTTAAATATTTCTATATAATTTCCTACTTCATTCTTCCCCATACCTGTAAGTGTAGATGAAAACATCGTCTCAAAATTATCTTTAGTATTAATCAGTATTGTAGTCTCTGCCTGATATATTGGAGTAATTAAAAAATAGCTCACAAAAGCAGCAGTTGCTACCGATGCAATAAGGAGAAAAGCTATCATGACCCTATATTTAAATATTATCTTAAAAAGCTCACGTAATTCCATTCCTTCATCCATTAAAATATCCTCCTAAACGTTTAGAAACCTGTTACTAAATCCTTAATAAGCTTAATTGCAGTTAATATTATAACAGCATCTGTCGCTTTAAGCCTCTTATTAAGAGGTATGTATAGTATGTCTCCATCTTCTAACAGTATATTCCCTTCACTGCCATCTGCTTCAAGTACCTTATCTAGCGAAACCTCTATAACCTTTTCTTCTCCACCAATAGTGCGGGTAAGGGTTACTTCTTTTAACTTGGCGTCGCGATTAACCCCTCCTGCTTGCGCAATAGCATCTAATATCTTCATATCATTCTTAAGAGGATACTGCCCTGGCCGTGATACCTCACCGAGGACAAGCACACCTCCTTCTCTCTCTGGAACATATACTGTATCCCCATCTCCAAGAGGGTAATCCATCATCTTGCCATCATCTAGGAGTTGATTAAAGTTCAAAGCCACTATAGCTGAACCATCTTCCGCCTCTTTCATAATGTATACCATCTTAGAGTTAGCCTCCTCTGAAAAACCACCTGCCATGGCTATGATCTCACCAACTGTTGGCATCTTAATAATAGGGAAATCATATATAGCTGGCTTTGCTAATGCTCCAAGGACTTTTACCCTTCCGATACGATATTCTTTAATAATTACAGAAAGAATTGGGTTCTTTATATACTCTGAATATATCTTTTTAATAGCCTCTCTTGCTTCATTTAAGGTAAATCCATCTACCTTAATAGGATCATCAAAAGCAACAATTATCGTTCCATCCGGTTCCACTAGGGCCTCCATCGTCATCTCAGGATACCCAAAGACACTAATGGTCAGGAGATCACCGACACCGAGTCGATATTCGTCGCCTCCATATATAGTCCCATTAAATATGATTATAGCTAAAAAAAGGCTAAGAATGATAATGGCAATCTTCTTCACTGGGGTTTTCCACCATTCCTTTCACTTCTAAATGCCTTGTCCTATATACCCATAATATGGGGTATGAGATAATAATCTTTTACATAGGATTCGACAAAATATTACAAACTCCTTCTAAAAAATTTAATTAAGGTTAAAATATACCTTTAGAGGAACTTTTCTAGCGCCTCAGATCTGATGAAAAATATGATTTCTATCTTATTCTTGCTGCTGGCAAAGTAATGTTTGCATAATTCGCCAATATAGCATCAATGCCCATAGCATATAATATCGTGTTTATGCGCCTTGTCAATCAACTCCTGTAAGAACTCGGGATTTTTCAATAACCCGCCCTTCCTCCCAATTTAGGTCTTTGATAAATCCTTCTCCATTAGAATTCTATTTCATGGACTCCTAATGCCACAGCAGCCCCAAATACTGGGAGCGTATTTTTAGGATATAACCCCACTCAAACCTCTATGAGCAATGGCTCTTGGAGAAAAATCCGTATCTTCGTCTTCTAATGAAATATTCCGCAATAGCATTGCATTGCATTGCACTATCCCCAGTTGTAAAATGAGTAAAACGTCCTAATCGCTCATTTCCTATATGGTTTTTTCTACCTAAAATTTATAATAAGCCTTATAACCTAATGCATCTATCGCTAAAACTGCAACCCTTTTAACATTGTCAAAGGCTTCGACGATTGTAATTTTTGGTCCCTCTTTAGATGGGAGGGTGGATTAATTCTAAGTATTCTTGATATTGTAGGAGCGATTGCCTTCATTGTGTATATATTTTTACCACTCAATCTAATCGCCTCTGTTTATTCAAGTAAATTGACTTGGAGAAGGTGCCAACCTATCTATGCATTTAAAATGATACCAGATCTATGCGAGCGTCCCAACGTTTCTTAAAAGGTTCAAAACTTATATGAGCTTCAAAGCAATGAAGATCCCTCACAACTTCGTACTTTAATTTCGTAAATACCCTACTGGTTAGATCCATTTCTCCAGATGCAGATATCTTCCACCTATCATCTATATCCATGGTAAGAGTACCCTTTAATAAACTTTTATCATAAAACTTATCAAATCGAAAAGGAGAGTCCCCTGTACTAATTCGTCTCTCATATACTAATGAAGAATTAACTACAGAACCTATATTAAGATTTAGGGATGCAATGCCATCAATATAACTCTGAGTATCATAAGTACCATAAAAGAAATGACCAGCTCCTCCCTTAAACTTTACTGATGCTACTTTATCTAGAACAAATGGCTCTAATTCCATACTAGCCCATAGGTTCCCTCTCCATGTCTGGACCTCATTCTCTTCGATAAAAGCAGCGCGTATACCTCCAAAATACTTCATATTATTACCTAGAATCATAGGTTTAAGAGAAATGCTAGCTTCAGGCTTGAGATACCAAAGGTCGCCTCTGTCTGCCCCCCTACTATACTCTATCTTAGTAGTATATCCCATGCGTTCCTGGTTGAGAGAGACTGTGCCTAAAAGAGGTCCTCTTACCTTCTGTCCAATCTCAAAGTTAAGAGTCCTTTTGTTAGGAAAGTTTCTGGAATGTGAAAGAGCGCCACTTAACCCTTGATTCCAAAGATAAGTAATATTAGAATCAAGTTTACCCGTCCCCCAATTCTTTTTAAAACTTAGACTGGCCTCACCTATAAGTATAGAATCCCACTGGCGAACCACCTTTAAGCCAGCTAAGAGCCTTGGGGTAAAGAGATAGCTATAATTTAATTCTAGGTCAAGTCCTCTCTTGGATGCATAAATTCCGCCTAGACGGCCATAACCATTATGCCCTACGCGAAAACTCTGGGAATAACGGAAGACAATGCCTAATTGGTTATCATATTCAAGCTTCATTATAGGAGGCAATGTAGGAGCCCCCTGCTCAAAAGACTTAGTATAAGTAGGTAAATAAAAGATTGGAATCCCCTTTATAAAGAGAGTAACATTTTCTGCAAAGATCTCTTTATCGGGTATAAAGGTTACTCTTTTAGCTTTAAGAGTATAACACGGGTTATCAAGATCACAGGAAGTCATGGAGCCATGAAAAAAAATACCTTTACCTCCTGGTTCTAAGTTAAGAGAATCTCCCTGAAGAATAAAATTGTAGAATTTCCCGGTGAGCCCTTTTACCTCTCCTCTTTCATCCTTTATGTGATATAGGACTTCAGAACCTTTGAAAGAACCATCTTTGCGAATGAAATAAACATCGCCCTGTGAATAAAGGGTATACGTTATAAGATCTAGCTTTATAAAATCTGCATAAACCTGATATCCTTCACCATGGACCTTAACTTCACCTTTGGCCAGTACATATCCATGTTCTAAATCATATTCAACCTCATCTGCATCAACACTTATACCATTGCCTTCATATGCATGTACAGAAATTGATGAGAAACAAAAAAAAGTCGCAAAAAGTAAAACTAAATAGTAAAAACCCATGCTTCCCTTCTTTACCAAGGTCTTTACGGCATCATATGTAGTAAGATGCCGCGTGCCTCCTCTCTAGGAAGTTCTTAAAATAATGTTGCCCTCACATATTTACAGGGATCCCATTGATCTCCTGATCTGCAAAGACCTCCACATAAAATTCGCTGCCTATTGGTAGAATTAGATCCTTCCCTTTAACAAAAGCACCTGTAAGGATGCCTGCAGGACCAAGAGTTGCAAACCCAAGAGCTGTAAGACCAAGAGTAATAGCTTGCGTCTCATTAAAAGAGGGAATCCTCTCACTCACACCTATAGATATAAAGGTTCCATCAACGCTTCTCAATTGAAAAGAGCTCATCTTTATCTTACCATTTATGCCAAACCTGCCTGGAGGGTGTACCTCTTCTATAAAAGCAAATCCTTTGCTATCAGCGGGGATCACTAGGTTATTGTCTATGATGATAGGATCAACTACTTCGCAATTAATTACCTGGCCAACTTTGACAGTGGAAGAATTTATTTGTGTTAGGAGGCGAACCTTAATTAAAGTACCTTTGGGTATTAGTACTTTATTTCTAGAAACCTGTCCTCCTGGCATAATATCAACGACCAAAGATTCGACTCGTTTGAAAATTCCGCCTTCCTCTATTTCCCCATAAACTGCCGTTTCTATCTCTTCTATTCTGGGTATTAGAGGGCCATCTTTAATAGCTCGAAAGACCTGCCATTCTAAGGCGTTTACCTTATAAAGAACTGACGGTCCATACTCATCATTAGTCAAAAGAAATTTCCTGAGCCTCTCGAGTCTATCAGTGAGAGGACCTGTGACATCAGTTGCCAAAAGAATTGATTCTAATTGAACTAGCCTATCACGAATGGGTTTATCATCATATGTAACACTATTCAACAATTCCTCTATGGTACTGGCAACTTCATCAAGAGCTATGCCTGACTCACTTTGAACAGGAAACGTTGTACAAAAGATCAAAGGAAGTAGAAGAATACATGCTATTAACCGTTTCACTCTTGGCAACTCCTTACTAAATAATAATTTTTAAAACTTTATCATTATCTCAGCCAATGTCATATTAGCTCTAAACTTTTCCCTAGCGTCAATATAGTTATCAAAATCCACCATCTTATAACCTACAGATAGTGAAGCATTCATATTAAAAGAGTAACCCACTCCAAGAGATGTTGATAACATACGACCAGCCGTAGCGCTACCTCCAAACAAATAATTCGCCTTTAGCGTTGTATCCTCTGTTAACTTATACTCTAACTCAGTAGAAGCGGTCAGCATTTCCTGCTCGCTTTCTATAGCCAAGAGATCTTTAATACGCTCATAAACATAATAAGCGCTTAAGAGCCCTTCGCCATTTAAAGGAACCTTGTAACCAACTCCAAGACGAGTCGTCTCTTCTTCGCCCTTTCCTTCCAGAGCAGTGAAAGGACTTGATAACTTATATCCTGCCTGAAATATAAGGGCATCTGTAAGAGCATACTGTAGAGCAAAAGAAGTTGTAGCCCTTGTAATACCAAGATTTTCTTTATCTATTGCGTTTTTTACCTGCGTAAGTTCATGATCAACTTGAAGCTCATTACGTCCTGGTTCACCTAATATAAAACCTACCTTTGTTGTAGTGGTAACTCCTCTTGAAGAATCTAAACCACCTGGAACTTTACTTTCTATATCATCACTAACGCCCACTGAATTTTTCATTAAATCCGTAAGACTAAGAAACTCCCACGAACCTGTTAATAATGATTCCCTCTTATCTTTATCATTCAAGTTAGCCGAGGAGTCAAGGGGTAAATAAGAAGCACCTATGGATACAGAGCCTACTTGAGTCCTTGCATCTACTGTCACATCATCGTCTGGAAGTTGTTTGCCACTGCGTTGAGTAAATCCTCCAGAAAGGACTAAGATATCTGTAAGCTTAACGCGTCCGTCTAATTTAGTTACCTCGCCACTTTGGCTATCATCGCCTTGTTGCTTTTGAAAACCTGAATATCTAGCTCCTATTGTAAACTCTCCAAAAGCATATGGTATATCAAGCCTTCCATCAATAGCATAAATATAATTTTGCCTAAGGGTTCTATTATAACTCTCATCAAGAAAAACTGGGCCTAGTAAATTAGAGCCTACCCCTAAATAGTCATTCTTATAGGTGGAATCCCATTCAATTTTATCAAGAAGGGGGATCATCTCCCTTGATATATTACCTGATTGCAAGGATAGCCCTTGGCTTTTAAGAAAGTTAAGGTCACTGATGTCTCTAACTTCTGGCATCCTAGTAGGAATGGCATTATTAATATACCGATCGCCTCTAAGCCTCAGTGTTAACGTATTATAGAAAAGAGGACCATAATAAGACCTCAAGCAATAAAATCGTGAATTGATCCCTTCTCCAGCAAGCCCTATATCAACTGCCTGACCCCTTATACTATATACGGGAAGCAAAAGAAGAATTATAAGAAAGATGAGGCAAGAAAATCTACATGCCTTAAGAAGACTTTCTTCATAGACATGCCATTCTTTAATTTTAATTTCGATCTTATGAGAAAAAATGTTCATAAGCCTCACCGCTTTCCCTCATCAAAGAGATAAAGAAGATTAAAGTTGTTCATAAATATATTCGGCATTTAGACCTTAAATTCCTCTTTTTTAAAAAATCATTTTAGTGGTGGGTTACTTAAAGTATTGAAGGATGTCCGTACTTTTACAGGGAACTGAGGAGCCTAAAATATCGTTCCGCCAGAACTACTGCTACATAATCATCGTACGGTACTGGTGGAATCTGGAGACCTATCGGGATAAGACGCCAAAGACCTTTACGTTTATTTACCTGAAAATATCGTCGCCGTCCCTCTAAAGTTGAGGCATCTTCATCTACAAAAATAATGCCTCCTCCTTTTGCTGCTACACCAGAACTATTTAAAATCTCAGCAACCTTTTTAGAATTAGTCCTATCCCCAAGGACTAATTTATCCACTTGGAAGTTTTTAAGTATAGCAGATGAACGTTGTGCTAGTTCTTCAAAAGCCACTACTTCCTTATATAGGACCCCTTTTTCTATTGAAACCACGGCTAATCCACATTTATGCGTTCCTGAATCGATGGCAAGGACCACCATAAATTTTTCACCCCAGTTTGTAAAAAAAAGGACCCCGAAAACCGGAGCCCTTTCCTTAAAAACAAAGTTTAGAAGTTAATAGCTAAACCAGCCTTAACCACTGTTGCTGAAGCATTCTGAACAGAATCATTAACATCAGTATGCTTTATTGTCTCATATCCTAATTCCATATTTGCGTTCTTAGTCAAAGTGCGACCAAAGGTTAAGCCAGCTATGAAGTCATACCAGTTTTCACCAGCTATTGTGTTGGCATACTTATTATATGCACACCTTAGTTTACCATCAAATGTAGTTATCTTGAAATTATATGCTCCATCAATATAAAGATCTAGCGTATCAACTGCATTACCTTTCTTCTTCGTTAGGCTAGTCAGTAACCCTAAATTATCATAAAGCTTCCAATCGACTGAAGCAAATATGTTATTACTTATAATCGAAACGTCATCAATAGTTACTCCATAACTTAATGTCATGTCAGAACCATTGAAGTCAGCTAGCTTTGTGTTATAAACCAAGCTGGTGGTATTTCGCATTTCAGCATCACTAGTACTGAGCCTACGGGTATGCTTATAGTTATTCACTAAAGTTAGTCCGTCTATGAACTCAATAGGCGCGGATGCATTTATTCCAAAGATAGCCTTATCATTTAACTTCTTATCCTCTGGTACAGTGGTATCATTCAAATAATCTTGGGTGAATTCCTTAACACCAAAAGGATTATATAAGGCGCCAATCCGAGTGTATGACAAATTAGCATCTACTATATTTATCTTTGTAGAAGCGCCTAATTTAACAGCAATCTTATCGTCCCCATTACCGGACTGAGCATATTCCCCAGCAAGATTTATTATACCCTCTAAGAAACCCATATTTATACCTATACCACTTATAGGCTCCTCACTACTGCGCTTTACATATGTCCCATAGAGAGTAAAGTCTTTATCAAGATCTACAGCTCCCGTGAATCCTTGTATCCACGAATTTGCTTCGTCACGAGAAAAGAGCGCTGATGTACCTTTAAGGTTCTCATTTTTAAGGGTTATCAATGCACCTTCGCCATCCCAATCCTTTAAAATAAGGTCAGAGAAGGTTATATCCTTTAAATTTCCAAAGGTACCTATGAAATCCTCTGCCTCTACTGCTATCTTTAAGGAATCAAGGGCAAAAGCCAATTCATCCTCAGCTGAAGAACCTATATTATTCTTTACCCCGATATCACTAACAATTGATATTCCATTATCGGGTTTTACCTGCATCTTAAGGTTTAAAGTATTGGTAAACTTAGAAAATTCATTACCTGTACCAGGTATCAACTCTTTATCGATGAGTTCCTTATCTTCTAAGTGAGTTTTCGGACCAGTAAGCTCTACCATGGCTAAATCCACTTTAGTCTGTCCAGTAACGTTAATCCTATCCATTTTCTTTAGAGCTTCCTGAAGTGCTGCCTTGACATCTGCAAGTTCAGAGGTGTAGAGCGCCAGCTGTTTCTCTAAAGAAGTAAGGCGTACATCAGCTGTACCTAGCTGAGTCTCCAATGTTTCACGGAGAGTCTTTATATCCTCGCCAGTCTTAATAAGATCTTCCCCACTCTTAGAGGTGGATTTTTCTAGTTCATCTACTCTTGCCTTAAGTGCATCCATTTCTTTCGAAAACTTCTCTTCTATTTCAGATATGTCGGCAATAGCTTGAGCGATCTTGTCAGGGCTTGGATACTTCCCAAACTTCTCCTCCATGGCCTCTCCTATTATGGTTTCAAGAACAGCGATGTTCTCTTTGTTACTTTTACTTATTTCTTCCTCAACCCTATCATTCAACCACTGAAGAGACCTAGCTACTATAGCGATCATCTCATACCTCGTGATGTCGCTCTCTCCTTTTAGTTCACCGTCTGGATAGCCTTCGATGATGCCAGCAGCATATAGAACGTTCACCGCATCATATGCCCAGTGCTTGGACGATACATCAGGAAACGGACTTGCAATAGCTGGTGCAACAGCAAAAGCCATTAAAAGGGCGACAACTAATACAACTGCCACCTTTTTCTTCATAATAATTCTTCCCCCTTTTTTTGAATTAAGTTCTATATAAGAGGGTAGTTTCGCCTAAGAACAAACACGAGTTTCCTCGTGCATCGTCGTAGGCGAAGTTCTACCCGCCCATACGTCTTAAGGTAATAAAAATATTTTATCCTCTTAGATTAATTCGACACTTCTTTTTGGATTCCTTCTGAATATCTAACAGTAAAATTTGGATCTTGCTAAATTTACTTTATGAGTAAATAATCAACTTTAAACTTAATCTTAAGCTCGCCACTTCTCCACGTCTCATCCACTGCTACTACTGAAACCTCTACTTGAGCCTGAGCAGTACGTATCTGTTCTATAGCATTCTGTAATTCTACAGCACTAACTATTCCAACGGTCCCTTGTTCGCCAGAATCCATTCCATTCCTAATAGCAATGGTGTTGACTTCAAAGAGCATCACAAAGAGCTCGTTCTGGATAACTTCTACGCTCTCTTTACCATTCATTCTTCTCTTTACTATAATCTGACCAGCATCAAACACCTTCCCATCAGGGATTATCTGGAAATATGCATGGACTGGCTCTCCACGTACTGTATTTAATGCTGATAATAACCTTACCACAGCTTTACCCTTTATCTCATGCTCTAATTGTCTATAGGCTTGATTTATATCTTGGTCTATCCACCATATAGCATCTACATTGTCTCCCTGGATCCTAGCGCCCCTTTGAAAGGCTAGCGTGTTAGCACGCGTCATGAAGTCCATCATATCCTTACTTATATCTTCTCTTGATCTGCCACCTTCAATAATACTTGAAAGTATTATCTCATCAGCCCTGTAGACTATATCGCTTTTAAGCATACCTTCAAAGCCAGCTTTCCAGCCTTCTGCTGCTGCTTTGGCGCTTTGAACCTCAATGTTAAGTTTCGTAACCTCCTCAACAAGGGTTAGTTTCTCCTCCTGAAGCTTCTGAATTTGCTCATTTAACTCCTCTTGTGTCTTTCTAGCAGCTACAAGGGCTTCTTCTGTATCAGCCAGCTCTCTTAGTAAACTCTTCTTCTCCTCTTCTAAGGCTACTAATTCTTCTCTTGCCTTATCCCGCTCAGAGCTTACAGAATAAAGTTCGTCTTTAAGCACATTATAATCCTGTATTAATTGTTCATACTTACCATTAAGATCTTCGTATGAGTCAATGAGTTCACTATACTTAGAGTTAAGCTCCTGATAATTACCGTCTAATATTAAATATTTCTCTTGGAGACTTGTATATTTTGTCTGTAGTTCCTTATACGAAGAACCCAAGTTTTCGTACTTAGTATTAAGAGTATCATATTCATTTTGCAATTCCTTAAAGTCTTCATCAAGCAGGAAGAAATTACTGGAAAGACTATCATAATCTGATGAAAGTTGGCCATACTCCACCTTAAGTCCATCGTAATTTGCCATAAGACTCTGGTAATCAGAATTAAGAGTCCTATAATCGTTCTTTAAATTATCATAAATTACTACAAGATCATTATATTCTCTTGTCTTTACATTTATTTGTTCTGTAAGATCCTCCATCCTCACCTGGAGACCTTCAACCTGCTCAGAAACTACCTTCAATCTAGATTCACTCTGAGATAGGGCGCTCTTTGTGGTCACAAGTTCAGTCTTTATCTCTTTCATTTGGAAGAGTGCCGAACGAACATCCACAGATACGAACATTAAAACGCTCACCGTTGCTGCCGCAATGAGTGTTCCTGTTACAACGGTGATAATTATGGATGTATATTTAGGTCGCAATCCAAAGAGAGAGAGTCGCTTGCGACCTACTCGCATGCCTATATTATCGCCTGTATAAGCTATAGCTCCTCCCATAAGGATGAGTACTATAATGAGCATTGCACCATTCACCGCGCACCCTCACTTTACTAAATTAATTTTAAACCTTATCTATTAGCCCTGAAAAGTAGATAAAAACCCATAGTCCCTATAATTATATTAGCTAGCCATGCGCTAAGGACCGAAGAAATGGAACCCTGTTGACCAAGGGTATTACTAAAAGTAGTGAGCACGTAATATACGAATATTATAATTAGCGAAAGTCCAAAACTAAATCCTGTAGTTCCACCCCTACGTGGTTGAAGCCCGAGAGGTGCACCAATAAGGGTAAAGATAACAGATGCGAAGGGAATAGCCCATCTCATATGCATCTCCACCTCTAAAGAAGCGGTATCCTCTCCCTCTTCAGCCATAATCCTTATACGTTCCTTTATTTCATTTGTATTCATCTCAGCTACACTCTTATGTTCCGCGGCAATATCTTCAGGACTTTGAGGTAAATACATTATCTGCTTCTTGAACTGCAAGGGAAAAACCTTCCCATCATCACCAAAGGCATAAACAGTTCCATTATAGAAGTACCAGGCATTTTCAGTCCAAACCACACTTTCTGCTCTAGTTACCCTTGAAAGGATATCTCCTTCAAATTCCTGTACAGTAACGCCTTTAAGTATAAGATTCGTTCCATCGAATTCTCGTGCATAGATAAGACTCAATAATTGTCCGCTATTAAAGTCCTTAAGCACTATATTCCTTTGGGTCTTAATAGGTTTTTCGCCTAAAGCATCTCTCATCAATCTATTCCGAATCAAATTAGAATCTGGAACAATAGCCTCATTCAAAAAAATAGTAAAGATTACAATTAAAAGAGCAAAGATTATTGTAGGAAGAACCAACCTTTTAAGGCTGAACCCCCCGGCCATAAGGGCTATGGTCTCTGAATTTGTAGAAAGTCTACTAAAGGTTAAAATTACTGCTAAAAGCATTGACATAGGGAATGTTAGTACCATGATGGAAGGTAAGCTCAGAATAAAGATTCTAAAGGCAGTCCAAGCAGAAGCCCCGAATTTGACCATGAGCTCAGCAAGGCGGAAGAGGAGATCACTTCCAACAAAAATAGTTGTAAAAGCAAAGACTCCTAGACAAAAAGGACCCATGAGCGCTTGTAGTATAAACCTATCTAGAAGGCCTAAATGTCCCGATATTCTAAATTTTTTTTCCTTTACGGAACCCATGGTTTATCCCCTTCCCCATTTAAACAAGTGGATTAAAGTAGGAAGTTCTCTCCTAAATAAAATCTCCTAGCCAGTTTATTATCGGCTATCTCCTGTGCGCTCCCAGATATAAGTATATTCCCTAGATGCATTATATACGACCTATCAGTTATAGCTAGGGTCTCTCGCACATTATGATCTGTTATTAACACACCTAGACCCTTCTCTTTAAGATGCAATATTATCTCCTGGATCTCACAAATGGAGATAGGGTCAACTCCAGTAAAAGGTTCATCTAAGAGCACAAATGAGGGTGAAGTAGCCAAAGTACGCGCGATCTCCACCCGTCGCCGTTCTCCTCCAGATAAAACATAGCCTTTCATATTACGTAAATGTTCTATATTAAATTCAGAAAGAAGTTCATCTATTATCTCGTTATGTCTCTTTTCATCTCTATCTTTAGCTTGTAATATAACTCTTATGTTTTCCTCAACAGTCAAACGTCTGAATATTGATGCCTCCTGGGGTAAGTAACCCATACCCTTAAAAGCCCTCCTATAGATAGGAAGATCGGTTATGTCTTCATTGTCTAGGAATATCCTACCACTATTAACCCGCTCTAATCCAACTAACATATAAAAGGTAGTAGTCTTTCCTGCTCCATTAGGGCCTAAAAGCCCCACTATCTCGCCACGTTCTACAGTGAAGCTAACTCCATCTACAACCCTTTTGCCGCTATATGCTTTTACAAGTCTGCGGGCTTCAATGCTCATCTTAGAGCCCAACTCCCTCTATTTCTAACTTAGTACCTCCAGAAGCTTGAATCTTATTATCTTTCAAATATATAACTATCTCCTTACCAGTAAAAGTATTACTTCCCCTAACTACTTTAGGGTTACCAGTAAGAAGGATACGATCTTCGCTCATAAAAAATAAGGCTTTACCATATACTGCTTCGATATTATTATGGGAGCCTGCTCCTTCACCTTTATTATAATATATTATCTTTCCATTCTTCTCTGCAGTAAAGAGCTCATTTTCAATGTCAAAGGAAGCGCTTTCAGAGCTTATAATGATATTATCATAAGAAATTAATACTTGATCATCTGCCTTTATCATCCTGGTACTCATGAAGATTGTCATATTCATTGCTTCGAAATTAGTTCCTTCGTAATCATTGGATCCTTGAACCTTAACCCCGCCGAAGAGACGTACTTCTCCTTTAGCATCATCATATTCTCCACGTTCTGATGTGAGTTGCCAGGAACCATAGATTACCACTACATTTCCTTCAATTATGGCTACCTGTTTTGTTCCATCAAATTCTATGCTCTCCCCCTGAATCTTGACGGTAGAGTCCTCTTCGCCTATGCTTACCCCTAATGGATATATAATAGCGATTGCTAATAAAATAGTGAAGAAGATAATGAATCTTCTTATATCCGATGACATAGGTTATACCCACTCTCCTTTTTGATGATTTTGAAGTCGCTCTAATTCTTCGGCAATCACCTGCGCCATTCTTTTAGCCGCTCCAGGCTGGCCCATCCTTTCTCTACCAACCCTTTGCATATGGGAGTATCTTTCTTTATCTTCAAGTATAGAGAGGACTTCATAAGCTATTCTTTTAGGATCTCTCGGAAGTGCAGAAACAGCATCTCCTAATAATCTCTTTTGAACTGCAGCAAATGCCTCAGTAAATTGAGGACCTCCGCCAGGGAACGTTACTACTGGTTTGCCTATACCTACTGCTTGTTCATTACCTGTTCCAGCCATACCTATTACAATATCCGCAACATTAATACAGTCTCCAAACATACCTTGTATAATCTTTACTTCAGAGCTTTGGGATGTGATACTAGCAGTTAAAGGTCGTTCATTGTACATATCAATTCTCCACTGGCTTCCTTCAATCTCTTGGCTTAAAAGTTTCAGATCAAGACTAGGAGCAAGGGCTACAAGAAACTCCAGATCGTTAGGCGCTAGCTTATCCAGAAACTCTACTACCTCTAAGAGATAGTTCATATTATTATAAGCTTCCCCTCTACTACCTGGCAAGAGGGTTATTACACGTCTTCCTTGCTCAACTCCAAAATCCTCTCCTGTAATATCTAAAGCATCCATCATCGCGTTCCCAACGTACTTTGCCTTTACACCATTTTCTCTTAGCGCTTGTGCTGTCTTTTCGTCTCTTGGTAAGACGATCCTAGCCCAACGTCTCATAAAATTTACTTCTATAGGCAGATGAGGAGCTATATAATCTGACTTAGCAGTTGGAAGAAAGATTATAGGTTTACG
This sequence comes from Firmicutes bacterium UBA5435, assembly GCA_002426645.1. Taxonomy (GTDB): domain Bacteria; phylum Bacillota; class UBA5435; order UBA5435; family UBA5435; genus UBA5435. The sequence goes on from DIRN01000062.1 coordinate 18,938, forward strand.
CACAAATAATCTAGCCATTAAAAGAGGGTATACATCTCCTACTGCCACCACTATGTCTATATCTTTTTTAGCCTTTTTAAGGGCCATAGCTTGCCTCATGACTAGTCCTAGTAATCCAGCGCGGAAATCCCTTAAAAAAGCTTTTAAATTCCTCTTAACAAACCCACCGCTAGGCATGGTTGCACAAGGTATCGCCATCTGCACCCCTAATGATCTATAAGGCTGTCCTAATCCAACTAAAGGGGCAGCTAATATATTGTAGTTAGGCAGGAAATTCATCGTCTCTTTAACTATAGTAGAAGCTATTATATCCTCCCCATGGCCATTACTTAAGAAAAGTATAGACTTCATAGAAAATCCTCTCTTTAAATATCTATCTCAATTGCCACTGGACTACCATTAATTTTAACCTTCTTATCCTTAATATCAGTTTCAACTATATCACCAGTTATGATAAACGTATCTTTAATATACCTGACATCCCCTTCCCCTATAAGTTTAGCAGAATCAGGATACCAGGTCACTTCGTTTAACTGAAGGATACCTTCTGAGATAGAATCTATTATTACTTTCTCCGTAAACTTTATAACCCTTGTTTCAAAATGAACAAAAGCATTCCCTGCTGTGACCTGTAATTGAGATCTGCCTTCAGTATCAGGCTGAAACTTGGCTTCTATTTCCTCAAGCATAGCAGATTTATTATCTTTTAAGATCTGTATCTTATGTGCATCAAGCCGCCACTCTACGTCTCCGTTAGGTGTCACTACTGAGAGGGCGGTACCTTCGAAGATATACCCTTCCTCTTGTATTTCTTCGTTCTTATTCTCTGGAGGAGCTCCTTCCATATTATAAAGACGCCAATGCCTACTAACGGTGAGGCCACCGATTAATAAGATCAATACTATAAATATGGCAATAAATCTTTCTTTTCTCCCGCGTTTCTTCACAGAAGGCACTCCCGTCCTTACATTCCTACGGCCATTTCAGCCTGGTATTTATATAATCTAGAATAAAGACCATCAGTTTTAATTAAATCTTCATGAGTACCCATCTCAACGATCCTACCCTTATCTAGAACCACTATCCTATCAGCATTCTGAATCGTAGAAAGGCGGTGAGCAATTATGAAAGTAGTACGCCCCTCCATTAAGCGTTCAAGAGCCTCCTTGACTAGATGTTCTGATTCAACATCAAGGGCTGAAGTAGCTTCATCAAGAATAAGGATACGCGGAGCACGTAATATGGCTCTAGCAATTGCTATACGTTGCCCTTGTCCACCAGAAAGACCTATTCCTCCTTCTCCTATAGTGGTGTCATAACCCATAGCCATATCCTCTATAAAATCATGAGCATTAGCTAGCTTTGCAGCTTCAACTATTTCACTACGAGTAGCTCCCTCTTTTCCATAGGCTATATTATCAGCCATGGTACCAGCGAAGAGGATCGTCTCTTGCGGCACTAGACCAATCTGACAACGAAATGAATCTAACCTTACTTCTTGCAAATTATGTCCATCTATATAGATAGCTCCTTTAGCAGGATCATAAAATCGTAATATAAGGTTGGCTATAGTGCTCTTCCCTGCTCCGCTTGGCCCTACCAAAGCCACAGCCTCGCCTGGTTCCACAGTAAGGGATATGTCTGATAGAGCCATTTTATCATCATCGCCATATGTAAACCATACATCCTTTAGCTCTACCCTTCCCTGTATCTGAGGGATAGGGTAAGCATCGGGAGCATCCTCCTCTCTTTCATCTGAATCAATTATTTCAAAGATTCTTTCCATAGAAACCACAGATTTTTGAAGAATATTAGTTGCTATACTCAGACCATTTAAAGGGCGTGAAGCCATACCTATATATATCATAAAAGCTAAGAACTGGCTTAGCGTTAGCGAACCGTTTATAACCTCATTACCTCCATACCATAAAATAACGGTGAGTCCTATGGTAGCCAAAAATTCCACAATAGGAGGGAGGGTTGCCTCCACCTGTGCGCTCTTCATAGTCACATTGAAGTTATGCTCGTTCTCCTTCGCAAACTTAGCCACCTCATAATCTTCTCTATTAAAGGCTTTAACTATCCGAATGGCTGAAAGCGATTCTTTAATTAGTGCAGTTATATCAGCTGCCTTAATCTGTACCTGGCGACTTATAGATCTCATCTTTTTTCCGAATAAATTCATGGCATACGCTGCAGAAGGCAATGTGAGAATAGTTATAATCGCCAAGCGCCAGTTCAAATAGAGGAGCATAGCTAGTATTCCTGTTATCATAAGAGCATCAGATATAAGCTCAGTAAGGGTGGTAACCACTGTCTCTTTAAGCACATTAATGTCATTTATTAAACGAGATATGGTCTCTCCCACCCGGTTCTTCTCATGATATGCCATAGAGAGATATTGTAAAGTTTCAAAGACCTCATTCCTCAAATCAACTACCATGCGCTGAATTACATAGGTCAATAGATACTTTTGACCATAGTAGAATATGCTCTTAAGTAACATTATAAGGAGAATAGTAATAGCCAATGCATTTAAAAGAAACCTATTCTTTTCAGTTAGTATTTGATCTACAGCAACCTTTAGGGTCCAGGGTAGGGCTAAATTAGCCAAACTCATTAATAAGACACATAAAAAACCAACTGCTAATTCCTTGGCATATGGCTTTATATATCCTAAAGTTCTCTTTATATAATACCACACCCTAAAATACCCCTCTCTGAAAGCCTACGAATTTATACGTCAGCTCTTCTAATTATAATATCTGCTACCTTCTCAGATGCTCCCCCAGATCCCATAACTTTCTTTAATTCTTCTGAGGTTCTTGCTAGCAGATCCTCATCAGCTATAAGATTCGCTGTAGAGATAGCTACATCTGCAGGCTGTAGAATTCCTACTAATTCAGGAACTATCTTACGCTCTGCTTTTATATTTGGTAGTGCCACAAATTCCATTCTATCAGCAAACTTCATTACTAAACGCCCCTTTAGGTTCTTCCCTACCAGGGGTATCTTCTCTACAAAGTTTCCTATACCATCTATAGGTATTAATTCTGGTTTATTCAAAGGGGTTATCACTACCATGGGTACCCCTAAAATAGCAAGTTCAGCTGTTTTTGTCCCTGGACAAGTAAGAGCTAGGTCAGACGAATTCATTACATCATAATGACCTTCTCGAACTATCTTTATTACTGTACCCTTCTCTGTAATTATCTCAGGTCCATCCACACCATCCACGACCTCTCCGGCAGTCCCTGATAAAATATTACTTTCTTGCTCTACCGCTGTTTTATCTATTGCATTAGCCAGATCATCAAGGGATGCAAAAGGTGATAATAAAAGAACAAAACGTACATCAGCACGTTCTTTCTTAACCAATTCAGCGACTTTTAAGAGAAAAGGAGTCATATACTTAACTTCATGGGGCCTGCTCCCTGGTAAGATAGATATAACAAATGCATTTGAGGGGATCTCCAGGCTCTCTCTTGTTTCCTCTCTAGACCTAACTATTTCCACTGAATCTACCATAATATCACCGACTACAGTGACCATCTCTGAAGGCAAATTTCTTCTAAGAAGATATTCTTTTGTCTTTTCATCCTTTACCATATACTCTTTATAAGGGCCACGCCACCTACTAGCTCTATGGGTATATGCAACCGCTGGTAAGCCCAGACGCTTAGCAAATATAGCAGAATTCAATATATCGCCACCCATGTGAACCACAATACCCTTATCTTGCACCTTTAAAATTGCACGAGGAAAAGGATGTAAAAATGTTAGGGTTCTCCATTCATCAGGATTTATAACTCTATGTATACCAGGTATATCCTTAACAACCTGCGCTTCCCTACCACTTGCGTACGGACAAGGCGTAAGAACTATATATACCCTCGCATCAGAGTCACGCTCTAAAATACGCGGTACGACTGGTCTTACCCATGCTGATATTTCTCCCGGGCTATTGGTAAGTATAAATATGTCCACACATGACCTCCCCCAGTCTTTTAAGGAATCTCATATAAACCACCTCGACTGATAGGTACGCTAACCTCCTAGGTCAGGAATTCCATGACAATAGATGCCACCCGCCCTACAACACCAGGACTCCCAATTTTGGACACCACATCTGAGAGTCCCTTCCTCACTTCTTCCCTGGCCGAGGAATCTTTCAAGAGAGTTATAACTTCATTAACGACCTTATTTACCTGGATATCCCCTTGTATGAATTCTGGAACTATTCTTTGCCCCGCTACCATGTTAGGCAAAGCAAAAAATTCGGGTTTTCTCTTCCCTTCTTTACATAGTAGAAAGAGGTAATCTATATATGAGACCTTTCCTAAAACCACCATAGGAATACCCAGACATGCAGCCTCAAGAGTTGCAGTACCTGCTCCAAGTACTAGCACCTTACAGATCTGCATTATATCATAGGATGAGCCATGAGTCAAACCTACAGCAACTTGCGGATACTTCTTTAGTATCCTATTAATATAGGGTTTAACCGCCCGGGATGCAACTGGCAAAACATACTGCACAGGTCCTTCTCTTCTTTGAATCTCTAAAGCTACTTTCATCATCGTAGGTAAAAGTAGCTTCACCTCCTGGACTCTACTTCCAGGAAAAAGCCCGACCACTGGTAAGCTGGGATCTAACTTTAAATTCTTAAATACTTCTTCTGGTAGGCGTTTAGGTTTAACTATATCGATTAAAGGATGCCCTACGAATTCTACCTCAGCTCCTATCTCTTGGAAGACACGAGCTGATTCTGGAAATGTAGCAGCCACCTTTGAGACATATTTAGCTACTCCCATGGCTCGTTCCGGATTAGGGCACCACGCCCCTGGAGGAAAATAATAAATAATTGGAATATCCAACTCCTTAATTTTTTTAGCCAATCTGAGATTAAACGCGCCAAAATCAATGAGTACAATGGCATCAGGGGGACTATCCTTTATCCCCTTAGTTATTTTATTTAAGGCCTTAAGAAGAAATGGCGCCTTTCGAAAAGCACCAGTTAGACCAATGGCGCCCCAGAAAGTGCTATCATAAAGGAGGTCTATACCAAGGGAGCCCATACGTGGACCACCAACCCCATATATTGTTAGATCGCTCTTGAGATTCCAGAGTTCCCTGGCAAGATGAGCACCATGGAGATCTCCAGAGAGTTCTCCAGCAATTATCATCACTTTATTACCTATCGCTACTCCCTCCTCTAAAGAACAATGAGGCAAAGAAGGATAAAAGACCCCCTCGCCCCACTACTCCTTTAGTTCTAAATACCGTCTAAAGATATGGAAAAGGAAGATGCCATGGCTTTCACCTTGATACGCCTCGTTCAGCACTTCGTAAAAAGCGTAAAAAATGATCTAGTTCACCACTGGATTCCAATTCCTGATTCATTTGTTCTATAGCCTGGCTTACATTCAAATTAGAACGATAAAGGAGCTTGTAAGCCTTTCTAATTTCAGCTCTTATATTAGGTGGAACACCATTTCTCCTTAAACCTACTATATTAATGCCACAAACCCGCGCTGGATTACCATCTATAGTCACATATGGAGGAACATCCTTTACTACCTTAGTGCCAGCACCTACCATAGCGATCTTACCGATCTTGACGAATTGATGGACAGCAGACTTGCCACCTATAACTGCTCTATCCTCAACGACTACATGCCCGCCAAGTGCAGTTCCAGTAACAACTATTACCTTATTGCCAACATAACAATCATGAGCAATATGGCAATGGGTCATTATAAGTGTACCATCTCCAATACGTGTTTGTCCACCTCCGCCTTCAGTGCCTCTTTCAATTGTAGCGTATTCTCTAATTATTACATTATCGCCTATAACAAGATAACTCTTCTCTCCCTGAAATTTCAGATCCTGGGGTTCGTGTCCAATACAAGCGCCTGTATAAATCTTACAATTCTTCCCTATAGTAGTCCATCCATCTATTACTACATGAGGTCCTATCTTAGTGCCATCATCAATTACCACATTCCCACCTATGATAGAATAAGGTCCTATTTCCACATCTTTACCTAACTGAGCCCCTGGATGAACTATTGCTGTTTCGTGAACCCCTCGCAAATGTATGACTTGTTTATCTAATGCCCTCACTCGTATTCCTCCTCGCCGCTGCCCAATATTAACTACATTTCAATAATCCTATTACGTTCTTAAAAATCTCTGTTACTTAAATATCCTATGATAGAGAGTAAAATTGGCATCCTATTTACGGCTATAATTAATCATATTCAGGCATCAACGGCGAATATATGAATTCTATCATAAAACATAAGTATTTTTAAGCATCTTTGTACGTTTTATGCCTACATTCAATCTGCTGCCGCAAAGGTTAATTCAGCCTCTGCAACTAAATCCTCTCCACAAAAGACCTTGCCTGCTGCCTTACCCATCTGACCCCTAAGCTTAAGGATCTCTACTTCAATCCTAAGTTGATCTCCTGGTATTACTGGTTTCCTAAATCTCGCTTTATCTATACCAGCAAAGACTGGAGTCTTTCCTTTGAGTTCTTCTGAACTCAAAACAGCGATTCCAGCTACCTGAGCCATGGCCTCAACTATTAAAACACCAGGCATTATTGGTCGTTGAGGATAATGCCCTTGAAAGAACTCTTCATTAGCAGTAACATTCTTAATAGCTACAGCCCTCTTCATAGGGTCGACTTCAAGTACTCTATCAACCATTAAAAATGGGTACCGATGCGGGATAAGCTCCCGTATTTCCATTATATCTAGCATCTCTTTATCCTCTCCTCTATCTTTCTGGCCAGCCGATTATTGAGGGAATGGCCTGATTTAACTCCTATAACATGACCTTTAAATCTACCTAACAGCCATAGATCCCCCACAAGATCAAGTATTTTATGACGGACGATCTCATTTGGAAATCTCAGTGGGGTAAGTATCTCCTTCTCACCTACTATTACTGCAATATTTGAGTTTCCTCCTCTACCCATATTCCTCTCCTTGAGAGCCTTTATTACATCAGCAAAGGCTAGAGTACGGGCAGGAGCTATCTCTTTGGAGAAGATCTTACGAGTTATCTCAAATTCAGCAAATTGATCTCCAACTGCAGGATGATCGCTAGCAAATACATATGATACTCTGAATTCCTCTCCAGGTAATGCAATTAAATACTTCCCACCTTTATCTGAAACCCAAATGGGCTCATCCACAGATACACTTCGCACCAATGTATCTTGTTCCTTTATACCTACTTCTTCAAGGAGATCAATGAATACCTCTGAGCTACCATCCCCAACTGGAAGTTCTACAGAGTCCACTTCCACTATAACGTTGTCTATGCTCATACCAGCTAGAGCTGCCATAACATGCTCTATAGTATGAATCCTTACATCTCCAATAGCTAAAGTAGTACAAAAAAGCGTACTCCCCACATTCGAAGGGCGCGCTTGAATTTCAGATGAACCAGGCAAATCAGTCCGTCTAAATACTATACCTGTCCCTGATTCCGCTGGAAGCAATCGCATCTTCACTTCTTTCCCCGTATGAAGCCCTATCCCAGAATAGGTGATCTCTGCACCTATTGTCCTCTCTTTTAACATTCTGCAATGTCCTCCCAAGTCCCTAACTAAACCCTAGCGTGCTTTAACTCTATTATACGATATACTCAACTATTCTACAAGCCACTTGTACCGCTACGATAGAAAAAAGTCCAGAGAGAGCTCAGGCTATTAGAGCCTGATACCTCTTACCTAATTCTGAAATAGGCGACGTGAATATACTCTCAGGCTTCCCCTGCTCAATGATGTTTCCTTTATCCATAAGCACTATTCTATGTGCTACTCGTCTGGCAAACCTCACTTCATGAGTGACTATTAACATAGTCGTCTTAGATGTATTCACCAGCTCTTCTATGGAATCGAGAACTTCTTTTACAAGAATGGGATCTAAAGCTGCTGTAGGTTCATCTAAGAGCATTAGCTCAGGCTCGAGGACCATAACACGTGCCAAACCCACCCTCTGTTTTTCTCCTCCGCTTAATGCTGAAGGTCTATATAAAAGGCGCGACTCAAGGCCTACCCTTCTGAGGACCCTTACTGCTCTATCTTCAGCTTCATCCCGTTCCATTCCACTAAAAACAAGACCTAACATGACATTATCAAGAACCGTTAGTCGCTCTATTAAATTAAAGTGTTGAAAAACATACCCTATCCTCTTGCGGATCAAAAGGAGCTCTCTGTGTTTAAGCCCTGTAATATCAATTCCATCGAAAGTTATAAGGCCTTCATCTGGTTCTACTAGACGATTAATGGATCTAATGAGAGTAGATTTTCCGCACCCGCTTGGTCCCATGATGACCACGATCTCACCCTCATTTACATCAAGATCCACCCTATTTACAGCGCTAATCCTCCCATATGATTTTTTTAAATTTCTCACCTTTAGTATTGCCATTACATCCTTCAACCCCCTACTGGGAAAGGCTTATCCTTAAAGATAAAACGCTTGCTATTTAAGTAGTATAAGAGTCCTGGTCGCCCCGATGGTATTACTATCTCCCTTAATATATCTAAGTAAGACAAACCAAGGGCCTCTCCTGCCATTAACTCTTCTTCATTAGCTGGGCTAAATCTCTCTGCCAATAGAGATGCTATAGTCCCTAGAATAGCGCCTATTAATATAACATGGACATTATTTAAGAGCGGTACTTTAGCACCTGTGATAAAGAATATTGATATAAGGATAAATGCGCCTACAGCTCCACCATATATAAATGACTCGTCGGGCATAAATCTCCAGACTTTCCACTTATTATGACGGGAGCGTGCCCTTAACCTCTTCATAACAGCCATGAGTTGACAATGATCTACCATAAGTATAAAAATGGTAAAGGCTATTCCCAAAAGTGCAGCGATGCTCGATCTAACCTCTCTGAGAATATGATGGACCGAGCTCCTCACGTCAGGCTCTATCATAGCTGGAGCTAAAATGGAAACGTTAGTTCGTTCATTACCTGACATCCCTCTCTTGACTACCTTTTCAGCATCTGCCTTCGTAACGGGCCCATCAATTAAAAACAATAGCCTATCCCTAGATATTACCTGACCATCTATATAACGTTCTAAGAGCTTAATAGAGCTAGTTATTTCCTCATCTCGTAGTTGAGGCATAGCCTTTTGTATGTGCTCCATTTGCTCTATTATAGCTTCTACATCTGAGTCTCTAAGTGCCTGCAAATCATCGGATATGCTCCTTATATTCTCACGCACAGACCATATATCAAAGGCCTTTAACTGGAGGAGTGTCATATCAGTTATACTAGCTAGATTATCTAAGGCTGCTTTAGCCTTGAGACCACTTTCTGTTAAAGAACCCATCTCATCAATATTAGCTGTCAGCCCTTCTATGCTCAACTTTAATTCCATTAATGAGTTAGCCACAGGATCGAGTGTATTTAATATTGCTCCTAGCGCACTTATCCGTCCATCTTTAGACGCCTTAAAGACTTCTAACCCCTTTTTTAATAATAGGAGTCGTTGATAATAGGGAGTAGAAGCATTACCTGCATTTGATCTGAGGAGTTCGTCAAGCTTCTCCTCCATCACGTAAATAGATGAATTTCCGGTCTCTGGCTCCTCCTTTACTCTATCCGCCTCTTTTATACTATTTAAAGTAGCATCTATGCTCTTAGAAGCGTTCTCTAAATGCGCTTTTATCTCCCATGAACCTAAATGATCTAAACCTGATATAGATGAGACAACCTGATCATTTGTGGCCTTTAGGAGAGCACTAATCTCTTCAAGATGGGCTAAAGTCTCATCATACTTCTCCATTACATATACGACTCTACTGACTGTCCCATTTATTTCATCGGTCATAGCATCGAGTTCCTTTAGGAGTTTAATGCTTTCCTCTATAGAATACGAAAGGTTATGTCTAGGGCTTTCCACACGTGCCATGCCTACGAGCTCTCCAGGCCCACCATTCGCCTCTAATTTATTTGCTTCTACCATATCTTCTGTCCCGTAGTTCGGCAGATTACTAGCATCTCCTCTTACTATTATACCTTCTGATTCCCCTGCCAAGGTCCTTGTTACCTCTATAATCACATCATCGGCATCTTCTCCCTTAAGGATTAATCTATCCCCTATCCCTAAGTCATAACCAGGAAGATGCTGAATATATACTCTTGAAGAGTAATGTGAGAGGAACCTCTTCATCTCACTCAAGGTATCCACAAAGGACTGGAGTTCATCATCTCCACTAGCATCATTTATATTTAGTACTACGTCTATATCTAGGCTCTCTTTAAATTCCGTCTTAATATCATAAGCTTTAGCTGCAGAATTTTCGATCTCTTCGTCTAAAGGAAATTTCACCTCTACTACTTTATAGCGTAAAAGCAGCTCTTTTATGCGTTTCTTTACTGAACCGCTATAGTCCATAGAATCTAACACTACATCAACGCTAGACCCTCTACGAAAAGCGAATCGAACTCCTGGTATTTGCTCTATCTCATTGATGAGAAATTCACTTATATTTCCTTCAGTACCCCTAAGGGTGATCCGTGGTTCCAGCATAACTGTATAACCACTATTCCCTGGAATATCCTGAAAGTAAGTCCCCAAATTTTCCATCGCATTCCTGTTCTTCGCGTTTTCAGGTAATGTGATAAAGAAATTGCTCTTTCCAGCTACAGTAGGACCTTCTTTAAAAGTCCCCCCATTGAACCTGGCATCTAAATACTTTTGTAGTTCTGCCGCTACAGTATCTTTCATATCCTTGCGTATATGAAGAATTAAATCATACTCTCCTACATCGCCGATAAGACCATTGACTGTATCACCGAAGTAGGCGTCTGCTGCTGCTGCCAAGGCCCCGCAAAGAGCGCTCCCTATTAAAATCGTGATTAGAATTAGCACTACCAGATCCTTTATAAAGCCATCTGTGAAAATTAGGAACATATTAGCCCTCTCCCCTTCAGGAAGATTATATCACAGATAACAATGGAATTGGTAATGTAATTCCTGTTTCAAAATACAGTATCTTCAGCTGGTACAGTAGACTTACATCAGTGTAAATACTGAACATATATAAAGAGAGATGAAGGTATACCTTCATCTCTCTTTAATTCTCTATTATGTCCTTTAGAATCCCATGGTATATCCAGCGTCCATATGTAATTCTCCGCCGCCTCTTACTCCTATATCTACTTTAAAGTCAGGAGTGAACTCTAATCGGGCTCCAAAGTTTAATTCTTTCCTAACCATCTCTGCCATAAAGGTAACAACAGGAACGCTCCAACTAGTTTTGCTGGATTTAATAGTCACAGGATTTACAACCTTAGTTAAGCCAAAAAAAAGACCATCAAACTTTCCAGCCCCAAATCCAACATGCCCCCTTAACCCTGGAACCTGCAGGAGCTTTTTACTTGCTACAGCATAGACAGAATTGTCTGCAAGCCCTAGAGCCAATGCTGGTTGTTGTGAGTCCTCATCCTTTATTCTAACCTTAACTGCTCCAGAAAAGTCAACGTTAGAGTCGCCATACGATGAAGCTGACATACCTACCTGCATTTCATCGGTGAGACCATAAGTAAATCCAAGAGCCATTCTTTTACCTGCTTGTGAATATCCTATGGTAAAATCTCCATAACGACTTACATCTGCTGTAGGTACACTTATTAAAGAATACGGTTCTGTATCAATTGGTGCGACTCCTGCTAGTGCAGTCATAGATGTTAGAATAAGTATAATAGGAACCGCCATACAGATTATGGTGGAATATCTTTTTTTCATATATCCATCCGATATAGTAATTAACTTTAACGGACGTTTCACCTCCTTAAATTACGATTCATCTTCCAGTTTCTTCTCAAGTCTCCTTACAATCCTTATGAGCTCGGGAAGCCTTGAAAGACTTGCCTCAATTCTCATTTTCTCTTTATGTGGACGATCTGGTGTCCCAAAGACTTGGGAATTTTCAGGTAGATTACCTATCACACCAGTCTGCGCCATTACTACACTACCGTCTCCAATCTTCAAATGGCCAGCTATACCTGCCTGCCCGCCAAGTATGACTCTATCACCAATATGAGTGCTACCAGCGATGCCTACCTGCCCAACTACAAGGCAATCTTCACCTATGATAACGTTATGTCCTACCTGAATTAGATTATCCATCTTAGTTCCACGACACACCTTAGTAACACCGGTGGTAGCTCTGTCAATGGCAGTATTCGCGCCTATTTCAACGTCATCTTCAATGACTACATTACCCACCTGCGGGATCTTTATATGCTTACCATTTACAGTGGCAAAACCGAAACCATCACTACCAAGAACAACACCTGCATGTATTATAACCCTATTGCCTAGGATTGTACCCTCATAGAGGACAGCATTGGGATAAATTATCACATCATCGCCTACTTTAACCCCTTCCCCTATAAATACGCCTGGGTATATAATGGATCGCGCGCCTATTTCTGCAGAATCTTCTATTATAGCATGCGCGCCTATACTCACATCTTCGCCTATGCATACATTTTCGCCTATAACAGCAGTAAGATCTATACCTACAACTCTTTTCTTTTTTGGAAAGAACATTTGTAGAAGTTTACCATAAGCAGCTCTGGGATCATCTACACGTATTATTGGTTTATCAAAGTCTTCGGAATCTCTGGAAACGATAATGGCCGAAGCCTTGGTCTCCTTAGCCTTATCTTTATATTTTATATTCCCCAAGAAACTTATTTGTCCCTCAGTAGCCTCCTCCAGGCCAGCCACTCCACTTATTACTATATTTGGATCTCCAACGAGTTCTCCCTTGAGTAAACTTGCGAGTTCTACCAAGGTCTTCTTCAATCTCTCCCACCGCCCCTTCCATTTCTTTTAATTATTATACCCAAAACCTGCCACGTAAAATCATTTCCATCGTTAAAAATATAATCAGCAGGCGAGAAGGATGAAGATAGGGAAATCACAATCCCTTTTTCCTCTCCAAGAAACAAAACTGTTTCTTCCAGATCATTCTTTATCTCTTCTAAGATACGGACCTTCGTAGCCTGTAATTGATTTATTCTCTCTCTAATGCCAATTCCCTTGAATTCAGACTTGTAATTTATATGAATCTTATTAAGGCGTAGGTGCCGTTCTTCCAACTTCCCTGCTAAAGAGATGTTAAGTTCCTCTGCGCATTCATGAACCCACTTCTCTACTTCTATCTTCTTCTCTTCTCTTTGTTTCATTAATTCCTCATCTAAGGCCTGTGCGTAAGCTTTAACCTCTTCCGCAGCTTCAGCCTTTATTCTATTGGAAGCTACTTGTAATTCCTCTTCTATTGAACGTATACTCTCATTAAGGAGCTTATCTCTCTCAGCTCGTAAAAGGGCTAAATCCTCTAATAAGATAGAACTTTTCTCCTCTGAAAGATCTAATAACTTTAATTTTAATGTAGTATTGAAGAGCCTTTCAAGGTAGGTCTCTTCCAATTCCATTCTTGTGGATTCTATCTCTTCGTTAGCCTTTAAGGTCATCTCCTCTATGATATCTTCTGAAATAGCGAAGATCTCCTGCTCCTTCTCTTTAAGTTTCTCATCACGTAAAAGATAAGCACTTTCTTCAAAGTTCATAAAGGCAGTCCATAACTCTTCTTCTTCAGCAGATAGAGCCAGAACAAAGAGGGTTTCTAACTCTTTATGATAAATCTCTAAAAAATTTGTTATTGAATTATAGGAATCAGAGAGTCCAACCTCTCCCTGTAATCCCTCTCTACTCTCTCGTAAATATTCTGCTTCTAAAATTTCAATCTCTCTATCAAGATCTGCGATCTCCTGAAAACGTGGATGCGCATGGATCAACATATCAAGATTTGCAAAAGCAACGCCTTCTTTGCTTCCCCTTCTGCCCCAGGGAGATGGGCTTAAAGAGATGAGGAGAAGGAAGCATATGGCTATTAACAATACCTTCTTTGACATCTTCATTGAGCTCCATCCTCCCTCAGCTGGAACAGGCATGAAAGAGAGCGCCCTCATCACCTACCTTATACAGTCTTATTCTGCTATTTAAGGAGTATTAGAAGGTGTTGTCGTTGCGCCCTTCTCTAACTCTTGTTGAAGAGCAGCAATGACTAGGCCAGTCAATTCTTTACCTCCATAAAAGACTCCCTGAAGTATTGGTTCATCAGGTCGTTGGAAGCTATTTAAGACCACATCTACGTCATTTTCCTGAGAAACTTTTGCTATTACTGACGACATCTGTTCGTATATCTCCTGCCAAGCAAGGCTCTTTACGTTAAAGTTCTTTTCATATTTTTCTAATTCAAGTTCTTTCCCAGCCTCTTCTAGCATCTTATTATACTTATCGGTTATTTCTCCTTCCTTCTTAGCATAATCCGGATCTTTTGCTTCAAGAGCATCTAACTCAATACTATATTGTTGCGAAACCTGCTGTAAATAGTTATTAAGATAATACGCTCTGACACTATAAGCTTCATCTGCAGCGAGAAAATCTTCATATGCACTTCTAAGAGGAATAACCGAACTTATTACTTGGCCGATATCCACTACCCCTATAACTTGGTTGCGCGGCTCTACTGAAGTCGCTTTACTAACCCACAATCCTGTAAGTCCAACAACAACTACTAAGAGAGATGCTACGATTTGAAGTGTTTTACCTTTAAATAAAAATTTCATAACCCCACCATTCCTTTCAAAGAGCTACCCTATCTTGTCTTTTTAATTAAAACGCCTGACCTAGACTGAAGTAGGTCTTACCTCCTTCCTCTGGGCTAATGCCATAGTCTATTCTCATTAAACCTATCGGCGTCTCTATACGTACACCAATACCTGCTCCTGCCTTTAGATCTTCAAATTTTATTGGTTCCGTTTTATCCCAGGCTCTACCTACATCAAAGAAGGCTACTCCCTGAAGATTCGAACCAAAGTTAACTCTGTACTCTGTATTGAAGACAACCATCTTTTCACCTACGAACTTACCATAGTTATAGCCTCTCAGAGTATCAGCACCACCTACATCAAACTTATCCTTAGTTGGTACTTCGCTACCTGCTTCAAGAGCCAAGCCTGTGCCTAATCTAAAGGCCAATACTTGATTATCTGTAACTGGTATATACTTACTTACATTTAACTCAAATTTGTTGAAGCTATAAGCTCCGCCTAGCATTTGACCTGCAACTTCAGTTGAGAGACGCGCTAACGACCCACTTCTAGCGTTATAAGCGCTGTCACGTGTATCTCTGGCTAATAAGAAGGTAATACTCCTTGTGCTGGCCAAAGGTACTGTCTGGTGTTGAGAACCACTCAATGGGGTTTCTGCTGAATCCTCTATCTTCCCTCTGACGATAGCTTGATAATAATCGCCGAACCATTTTCCAAGGGCTATAGTACCACCCCTTCGAAGTAGTGAATACTCATTCCCTGATGTTCCCCTCTCTACAGTCCTGTTATAAAGACTAGCGTCAAAGAGAACCTTTTTACCTCCAAGCCATGGGTCCATGAAACCAAGCTCATAGCTACTCTTCTTACCACCGAACTCCCAGCGAATATAGACTGTCTGAGCTCTACCCATAAAGTTTTGTTCGCTTACATCAATATAGCCTATGAACCCATCGACAGAGCTATATCCAGCTCCAAAAGATGCAGTCCCGCTCTTTCGTTCCTTTACCACGTAGGTAAGATCAACTACATCTTCAGAAACACGGCGTTGAGGTTCAACACTAACTTCCTCAAAGAGACCTAAAAGTGCAATCCTGCGCTGGTCCTGTTGAATTGAAGAAGCATCAAAGAAATCACCGAGCTTTGTCTTTATCTCTCTCAAAAGGACGTAATCTTTTGTTTTATCGTTACCTTTAAGCTTTATATCCCCTATCTTCTGTTCTGCTAGGGCTATGGTCACCTGTCCTTTATCAGCTTCAAAGCCTAAATCCGAGATGATTACCCAATATCCTTTATCATAATGATGCTTTACTATACTATCCAGATCTTTGTCAAAATCTTTTATGTTAAAGACTGTACCAGTCTTAACCTTCATTAGACTATAGAGTTCTGCTGTAGGAATAAGGGTATTGCCTGAGATAACTATCTCTGAAACCACTGGATTTTCCGTTACTACATAGACGACCTTTACGCCATTTACCTGGGGAACAAACCGGGCCTCGATCTCCATAAAATATCCTAACTCTGAGATGGCATTTAGATCTTTGCTGATTTGCTCATTAGCCAGTTCGTCTCCAGCCTTCGTTGTAACTACCCCTAGAATTACTTCTGACGCAACTTCTTTATTCCCCTCTACACTAATACTACTAACAATAGACGCCACCTTGTTATCAATGGGACTTGCTGCGTTAACAGGTAGTAGGATCCCAACTAATAAAGCGATAATCACCGCGCTGATAGAAATTTTCCTCATGTAAATTTACCACCTTCCTAATTTGCTTAAATATACTTTTTGCCCGTCTTTACTACTTGGATAAGTTCTCTATAAACCGCTTTGTGCGTTAATAGAGTCGTTGTCATTCTTTAAATTATCTGAAGAGTTAGTCCCCCCTTCCTCTTCAGAACTTATTTCATAGTTTAAAAAGATTGATGTACTTATTTCATCAGAAATATCTTTATTCACTTCTACTATCTTTTTTTCTATACCATTGGCTAAAAGTTGAGGGAAATCTGTAGCCCCTCTCTCCCTCATTTCATCACCAAAGGCAAAATTAAATATAACGGCTGTGAAAAGAGCTATGACTATAACACCGGGTAATAATCGCAGGTGTCCGCGTCGTGAAATCCGCGGTCTTTCATGTGAACCTTCCGAAGACTTTGCCTTACGACTAGCTTCCCAGGCGTGTTTAACTTCTGCTTGAACTAGGGTTAAAGTAAGTTCCCCTTTAACATTATTCTCTGTGGAGAATTCGTTCTCAGCCTTTTCTAGCCAGCTTCTTGCAAATTTTATGTGTCTTAAGACCCTCTTACGAAGATCTTCCATTGCTCTTACATCTCCTTCCCGCAGGATATGTATATCTTTAGAAGAATCCTGTATAAACATAATATCCTGTTGAACTTGCCTTTAGTCGACTTCTATATAGGACGTTTTACGTCTATTTAAACCTTCCTAGTCTCTTTTAGCCAAAAAACAGTGAATAAAAGACTATATATCTAGCTCTGGTGTAAACTTTTAACCCTTGTTAGCATACCTCTCATACGTCTTATTGCGCGTTTTTGAAGTTTATAAAAGTATGAAATACTTATATTCAACGTTTTTGCTACACTTCCTGGTTCTTTATCGTCAAAGTATACGGCTCTTACAACTCTCCGTTCCTTCTCAGGTAGTCTTTCCATAGCATTACATATACTTTGTCGAAGATACGAACGTTCTGCTACTTCGCTTATATCGTCATTCTTATTATTAGTTAATCTTTCTATAAGGGGAAATCCATCTTTACCATCATAGAGAGAATCAAGGGAAATAGTGCTATTCTTTAATTGTTTCTGGAAGAGATTCAGGATTCGTCCTCTAATACGATGCTGAGCATAGGTGCTAAACTTTACTCCTCTATTATGATCGAAACGTTCTACAGCTTCTATGAGTCCAAGAGTTCCTTCTTGAATCATATCCATTATGAGATCATCTGCAGCTCCAAAGCCTTTTACTATCTTAAAAACAAAGGGTTGATAGGATTCAATCAACCGTTCCCTGCTCTTTATATCCTCTTCCCCTCTATATTTTCGCCAGAGCTCTGCTTCCTGAGCCTCACTTAAAGGTTGGACCTTCTCAAGCTCTCGGAGATATTCCTTTAACACATTTCCCCACCTCCCCCTTACAATTTTACATCTCCACTCATAAGAATTCTACTATACTTTCAATATTCCTGCTAATTATCGTAGAGTAATTAATGTGTTCCTATGAACATTTTGTACGCCCTTCCCGTGCTGGGAAAGAACTATAAGTTCTTCATTGAAAGTTAAAACTCGTACTTTGTTTCCAAAGATAAACGGTATTCTCCGTTCCCTTCCAGACTTCCCTTTAAACTTATATTAGGTTTAGCCCTATACTCAAGGATCCAGCTCCCCCTGTCATCATCGATAGAGAGTTCTTTTATATAGCCTAAGTAAAGTATATCAACTAGGTATTTACCTAGCTTAATCTCAAATCTACTCTTTACATTTCTTTCGATTATAAATTCATCAAGAGACAATGCTCCTCTTAGAATATTTGAAACTCCGCTAAATACTTGCGTGCTTATTTCATTCTCTATGTATCGTAGTATAGATGAAGATATATACTCTTCGCCGACATCTCCCTCTATAAGTCCAGATATCACCTTAGGAAAAGTAAGTAGAGAAATTATCTCGTCTTCACGCAAAAATGGCTCTGAGTTCCAAGTAGTTTGAAGATCATCAGGTGTTCCACTCATATCTACATATATTGTAAACCCTTGAACTATGCCTTCGCCATTCATCTTTAAAAACGGGCTAAAACCTTTTAATGGCGAAAATTTAGCTGAAGCGCTCCTTAGATAGAATTGTGTTCCAAAGAGAACGAAGTAACCCCTTGAAGACTCCATTTCTCCATCTAAATGGGGTGAAGAGAGGTTCCCCCCTACATGTAGCTGCCCCATAAAAGGAACATCTATACCTTTACTTCTGAGACTTACCCCTTTACTAACTATAATATCGGCATCTATCTGAGGGTTCCATGGCAAAGAACCTAGCAAAGCTGGGGGTTGTTGCAAAGATATTTCACCATTATAGAGCTTTAACTGACCTTTTAAATTAGCCGTCTTAGGATCAGAGCCTGATATCTTTATATCTGCATCAGCGTAACCCTTATAACCTGCAACGGTCAACCCAGCCCCTAAAGCCATAAGCTCAAGGTCTATCTTTGAGATCAAGAGGCCTTCCATACTTACACTTCCGCCTCCAGTAAGCTTTGCATTATTTCCCATATTACCGTTAAAACTATTTATAACAGCAGAGTCTCCTCTGAACTCTATGTTTGCCTCTAAAGCATTAATAGGTTCTATAAAATATTCGTTTTTAATCTCTCCATCCTTTAAACTTAAATAACCATACAACTTAGGAGCCTTCTGGGTATAAGAGATACGCAGATGAGCATCGATCTTCCCACTAGTAGTCCCTATCTCTGGAAAGAAAAGAGGTAAAAAACCAAAATCTGCTCCCTTTAATTCCAGATAAGCATCGGTTCCCTCAATATCAAGAATATCTTCTGTTGATAATGGAAATTTACCATCAAGAAGTATCCTGTGACCATTATTATGTATGGTCATATCCTCCATACTAATAATACCCTCATTGATATGGCAGGACCCTTGGATATTGCCCAGTACAAAATCGCCTATGGCTGAATCTTTTACATTAAGATCAAAGATGAGTTCTGGTTTCGATATACTCCCTCTTAATTTAGCAGAGAAATCTGCAACTCCATTAAGAACATAATTTATTCTAAAGATACCTAAAAGAGGGGATAGGGTAAAATCATTAGCAGCGATGTCCATAGCGAGGTCTCCATCTAAATACGCGGTACCGTGCATAAAAAGATGTCCCTTCCCTTGGAAAGCTTGTAACTCATTGACCCTTAAGAGTCCTTCCTTTGCTATAGCGTCTATGGTAATATTATCGATCTGTCCGGTTCCTCCATTAACTCCCTCTAGCGTAAGCATTATTTGACTTGAAGCAGATGGTCCTTCTCCTTCAAGGGTTATGCTCCCGTTTACAGTACCTTTTAGATCACTAGAAAGAAATTCATCAAAAGGGACTTGAGAATCTGGAATCAATCCCAGAAGACTAAGACAATCTCGGATATCCCCTTCTTTTATTTTGACGTTGAATGAGCTAAAAAGGTTCCCATCTAAAAGATAAAGTCCTCTTCCTTTTTCAAGGGAGATATGAAAAAAAGGCAATTCCGTCCCGTTAGAAAACTTTAAATCCCCATGGACCTTATCGAAGATGAGTTTATCTATACCTACCCCAGTTCCATATATCCTTCCATCCACATTAAATTCTTCAAAAGGGCCAGTCACCTTTCCTGTAAAGTTTAGCTTTCCAAGAGGTTGAAATTCCTTTGGGAGCTCTATAATATCAAAAGTAGCTAGTTCTACCTGATCTGCATCTACTGTTAAATCCATTACTTGAGCATCGTAGAGAGAGCCCTTAAGGTGTACAGGGGATCCATTTACTATACCCGCGAAATCTTCTATTCGAAAATCTGTTCCTTCTAAGTTGAAAGTAAGGGTTCCGTTATCTATACGGAAATTCCATAGACATCCTTCAGCTATCTCTATGGTACCATGGGTTCGGGGTAAAGAGAACGGTCCACAGAGCTTAAAGGTTCCGCTAACTACACCTGAAAGAAGAGATGTGTCTATCTTTGCCATTCCCAAAAGCTGCTTTATGTCGACTTTCGTAACATCAATATCAAGATCCATCTCAGCGTCTTCAGGCATTATCTCTCCACAGACTTTATATTCCATATAGCCTTTCTTTATTGTTGTATCTGAGAGCTTAAGGTTTTCTCCTGTCCATTCAAAAGAACCTTTTGCTTCATCAAAGTCTTGACCAAGGAGATGTCCATTATTTATTCTTAAGACTCCAGCTAATTGAGGAGAGCCCAATGAACCGCGCAAACTTCCATTGAAGTCTCCTTTCCCACAAAAAGCGATTCCCTTTATATCAAAGGTATTTAAGACCTTCTCTATATCGACACCTTTTGCATCTATCTTTAGATCAGTCTCTCCATTTAGATGGATATCCCCATTTGCACTAAAATATAAGTCTTTTCCCTCTCCTACTACCCTATCTAAGGTGATTATCTTCTCTTTGCCATCAAACCAAAAGAGACCCTTCACATCATTGAAGTCTAAACCAGCGAAAAAGAGATTATCTATATTAGTAGAGCCAGCTACATCAAATCCTTTTTCCACTTGGCCGCTGATGATTGCTTCACCGTTTAATCTACCATTTATATCGATGAATTCTTCTATACTATCGGAGATGTGTATATCTAATTCCTTTAACGCTATATCTGTTACTGAGGTTGTGACTGTATATGCATCTCCATTAAGTAGAAGATCTCCTGAAAAAGTACCTTGTCCCATATTCCCTTCTATCTCATTTATACTTAAATGTCCATGGCTATATCCAAAGTCGGCTGTCACATCTTTAACCTGCTGACTGTAGAGGAAACCCTCCTTAAGCTGAGCACTGCCAAATACAGTTGGAGCTATAGCAGGTCCTTCAATACGAACTTGTACAGAGCCATCTCCATAAAGGCCAAATGCTTCTATATATGGCGCGGTATATAGATAATATTTCAATGCATTAAATTCACTAGTAAGATCTAGTTCTAGTGCTGGTGCTGCAAAATCAAGAACCTTTCCTGAAATTTTTGTAACAATACCATCTAATTCTCCGCTAAGTTCATCAATTATTAAACTTGAGCGAGTTATGGAGAAAGAACCTTTGACCCTTTTAAAGACACCATCTATAGTATAAACCTCTAATTCTCCATCATTAACTTTAAGAGTTCCAGATAGCATCATATCTTCCATATTGGTTCCCCTTAATCTCACATATCCATCGGCTTTTCCATGGTGTATGTCGACAAAGGGGATCTTTATAGGTGTTACCTCAGCCATATATCCCATATCGAGTTCGGAAAAATCCGCTTTTAAGCTGAGAATACGCTCTTGTAGATTTATACTTCCCTCTACCGCTATCTTAGAATCTTTGCTATTACCCATAGGCGAATACATTTTTATAAAAAGGAAAGAATCCTTCCCTTGGATGCTGCCATCTATATCCTTAAATCTATATTCCTGTAATTTCTGAGGATTTATAATTATAGTTCCACCTTTTATATCTATGCGCGGAAACTGTAGGGATGACGAAACTTTTAATCTTTCGCCATTTATCTGCTGTACTGATGCTACTATTATCGGAACCTCTTCTTTATATTGCTCATTAGAAAAAGATCCCGAATCATCTATCGGCACTTTTTGTGTAGGGATATCTTTCAAGTTCCAGTTGCCTGACTCATCCTCTGATAAGTAAAATACGGGATTCTCTAGAGAGATATGGGTCAGACCTTTAATAGGATCATGACGGGAAATCAATAACCTCACCAGACTATAACCCACTTTCATTTTAGGAACTTTTAAGATGGGTTCAGATGAACCATCCATTACTAGTACGTCTTTTACTATAAGTCTCCCTAGAAAGCCTGGTCTCACTTGCCC
Organism: Firmicutes bacterium UBA5435; assembly: GCA_002426645.1. Taxonomy (GTDB): domain Bacteria; phylum Bacillota; class UBA5435; order UBA5435; family UBA5435; genus UBA5435. The sequence goes on from DIRN01000062.1 coordinate 41,203, forward strand.
AACTGTAACATTAAAGCCTGTCCATTTGGTAAGTTCGCTACTTATTATTGAAGCAAAATCGTAATTTGAAATGAATAAATAGAAGTAAAGGCTGGAGACGATAACCAGCCCCAAGAGGGTAATTATTATAGAGGTTATAAAAACTTTATGGCGAGGAACCATCAGATCGCTCCTTCCAAATAAAGGGACAAAATAATTTAAGTTACCTTTAAAAAGTTCTACAAGGAAGAGCGTAATCCTGCAAAATAGAGTTAGGAAATTAAAGGTGCTACAACCATAAGAAGCTTTACTTAAAGATGCGACGAAAGAAGTTTTTATGTTCAGAGGTTTTTTCTACTGTATATTCTAATGAATTGACCTTGCCTTCTACTTCTAATCTACCTTCTTCTAAATTCAAGAGGCGTATCTGAAGATCGGTTCCCTTCACCCACAGGTTCCCCATATTAGTCTTCATTAGAATTCTACCATCATTGAAGGTATCTACATCAGTCACACCATCCATAACAAGAGTTTTTCTCCCTGTTAATTCTAACCGATGCTTAAGCTCATCCATTAATGACCCTCCTTTACCACCCTTCTAAGAAATATATATGTAGTGGCAAAGGGGGTTATGACTAAACGCTATACCTTACAGAGAAAATGATGATAAGGTATTGTAAATAGGACCTGCTTGAGTTAGCGTGCTACGTATAAGGGATATTTCTTTGACTTGAAATTCACCTAGCTCCTTATCATAGCTATATGAGATCCCTTTTAGTCTTTCTATATTCTGATACCTCTTATTGAAACGTCCAAGGGTAATATGAGGGCTGAATCTTCTGTCTTCCTGTAAATCTAGTCTATGAGATAACTTCCTATAGATATAGGTTACTTCCTTTACCCCTCTTTTGAGTCCAACCCAGATTACTCTTGGTCTACGCCAATCTGGAAAGACACCAATACCTCCTAAAGATACAAGAACCTCCCCTTGTCCCTTTACCCCATCTTCAATTGCATCTTTTAGAGGAGGTATGTTACTATCGGATACTTCTCCTAAAAACTGAAGTGTCAAATGACGATTCTCAGGAGCTACCCATCTTATATCTTCTCCGCTTCTTGCTAGGTCTTTACTTACATCTTCGAGGTTCTGTAATATAAAATCCGGAAGTTCAATTGCAATAAAGAGACGAATGGTTATCGCTCCTTTCTCAAGAAATCTTACATATTATCTTTAATATGGCGAATACCTCTTTTAATTTCATCATCATTAGTCCCTACTTCTAAAGATAGATACCCATCATATCCTTCTGCTTTAAGCTTCCCCAATATGGTTTTAAAGTCTACTTCTCCCTCTCCGATTCCTACTGTTTTATAGGCCTTACCAGAGTAACTCCTTAATTTACCTATCCCGCTCTTCATATCTTTGATCCTTAACTTTTCTATTTTACGT
>DIRN01000022.1 GCA_002426645.1 Firmicutes bacterium UBA5435
GGTAGCTCGTCGGGCTCATAACCCGGAGGTTGCAGGTTCAAATCCTGCCCCCGCAACCATTCTTTTAAATGAAATTGATATAACATTAAATATAATTTAAAAGCGGGCCATTAGCTCAGATGGTAGAGCAGTTGACTCTTAATCAACGGGTCCAGGGTTCGAATCCCTGATGGCCCCCCAGTTGATAAGATAATTAGAACTAAGAGATAGAGTAATCTCTTGGTTTTTTTGTTTATTGTGGTCCAATCCCCCAGGAGTACAAAATTTGAAATGAATATGGCCCTTTCTGATTTGAGGATGACGTATTACTAGCCCTTTAATAGCCTGTTCCGCTCTGACGAGACATGCAGAGAAAGGAAAATTTCTCATCTTCATAAGATAATTCTTCGCTCTTTGCCTTTCGATGTAACCGTGAACGCGCTACCCGCTGTAAGAAATGGCACCAATCATTCTTAGATATTGGGCGTAGCTCATTGTATGGACAAGGCCCTATGGTTTTGGCATTTGCAGCTATCAGTTCCTCTCACGCTTGCTTAATCCGTAAAACCCTAATACCACAAGTCTATCATATGCTCTTCTAGTTCAATTAAAGTGATATGCTTTAAATCCGACCATAGGGTTGATACAGCCCACATCCCTTTGGGGAGACGATCGTTTATTCGACTAATAGCTGAATATACCTTCCATCACTAGAGGGTATACCAGCGCGATAGCTCTTAGAAATCTTAGCCGCCAATGCAGCAAGCCTCTTATTAGATTGCAATGTAAGTTCATCTTCAATAGCAATCTGTAATTGTAATGGTAATTCCATATAAGTTTTTCCCTATGCTTTATTTAGTAGAGCCCTAGCTACTCCTCGAAAGACCTCTAAAAATTCTTACTTAAACCCCATCTAAAACCATTGACTTCTGGATTAGAAGGATCAAAAGCATAAAGCACTTCTAAGTCAAGATCTATGGGTAACAAATATCTTAAAGCAACGCCTATACCTGATAAGGGTCGGTCAAACTCTAAGTGCTCTTGGTTACCCCAGACAAATCCTCCATCAATAATAGCAGCCACACATATATTATTAAAGTATTTTCTAACTTCCATGCCTGCTACAGCATATCTATTACCAATAAGTTCTTCCGGAGGATACGCTACAAAGGTATTGCTTCCACCGACTGCCCATTGATGATTAAGAGGAGTATATGGATGGCACCAACCCAAATCTGTCCTGAAGATCATGCTAATATTTCTTGTAAAAAAAGTCTTTTTAATAGATATTTCCGTATAAGGATATCTATTACCAAATTCTATATCCTGAAGTACCCCTACACTCCCTTTAGATAACAAACTATAATCAAGAAGTACTCTATTCACTTCCATACCCACATCGACTAAGATCTGTTCGTCATTTAATAACAGGTCTGAATCTGATTTCTCCCGATAATAACTTGCTTTTAGCAAAACCTGCGTGTAAGGTGTGATATATGTTGAGCCTGTAATTCTGAAAAAATCGGTGTGCCATGAGAATCCTTCCCCTTGATATTCATATCGGAAACTATTAGATGAGCCTATCTGTATAGAGTTTTTTAACCCTATAGAAGGAAATAATAAAGGGCCCTGAACATATATTATTCTTTCTTCCCTTGGACTGAACCCATAAACACCTTTGACGTTTATCATTTTACCGTATACATTAAAATAATCTAATGATATTCCAGCGCTCAGCATATCCCCAATAGCCCGTTTGCTTACTTCAATGGGATCAAGGAATAACCCAGCACCTTCTTGAACAAATACGATTAATTCTACTCCGTCTTCGCCATACTCTTTTACATCAAGGCTTATGAAGTTATGGCTATTAAAAGACTTCAATCTTTTTTGTGCAAGTTCTAGTCTTCTACTGGAAAAGGCCTGGCCTTCAGAGAGTCCAGTAAGGGTTATTATCAGTGGTTCATCGGTATTATAAGCTCCGCAAACCCTTATTTTTTCTATCCTTCTCCCCTCATACTTGCTGAAATCTGTTGTAACTCTATACCCATAGACACCATCATAGCCTTGGAAGAATAACTTTAAAAACCCTCTCATCTCAGGTTTCTTTGAGACGACTCTATCTTGGCCAATAAGTTCTATAGCTGTCCTTAAGACCCGATCTTTTTTAGGTTCTACGTTTATATTTTTCTTATAGAGTTCAATATAATCCTGTGGATCTTGTTCTACATAAATATCAGGGGTTGTTTTCTTTTCTTTGTTCGCTGAACCGTCAGGATTCAACCCTAATAATGCAGGCATTCTAATGATAAGTTTACTCTTTGGCAAAGCAAAGAACAGAGGACTAACGCTAATGCCTCCTCCACCAGTTGGAATACCTACAAGAGTTGCCCAATTAGTATCTTTTGCAAAGGCCGCAAAAGATTCTGAAGCAGAAAAGACTAAATCATCTACGAGTAAGATTATATCTCCCTTGAACCCTACAGGAGGATGTCCCAAAACCCGTGGAAATTGAGGTGGCGATTCCAGCCTATTTGTGATATAAATAGGTTAAGTAGAAAAACACAAAAAAGGAGGAACCGCCAATGTTATCATATCATAAAAAGTCAACCATGGAAAGGGATATCTATTCGGTTCAGGAAAAAGATTTGCCAGAAAGCGTATTAAAGTCTCTAGTAGAGCTAGCTATATCAGCAAAAGAAGGACTCTTAGCACTATCCATTGCAGTAGGTCTTGAGTTCTTCAAACAAATAATGGAGGATGAA
>DIRN01000087.1:0-4249 GCA_002426645.1 Firmicutes bacterium UBA5435
AAATATGTCCAAAAAAGTGTTGACCGATCAACATTATAATTATTCTCGTACACACGAGGGTATAGAAGGATATACACCTTTGGCATAGCAAATGAGGTAGAGCGTTGGAAAGCGGAACAAAAAGCTATTGGCAACGAGAAAATAGTTTCAGCAAGACCTTCATCGGTTTTTGTAGTTGGTAAAGTGTTCGGTAAGGATATACGGGTACAAGAAGCAGGTGGTAAGTTAAGGCGTTCCCTATGTCAAGTTTCTCACAAAAGACTATAAATTGCAAGGAGCGTTAGATAGTGGAAGCGTAGGCTCAAGGATGTGAAGACAAGTTTAGAGCAGTTATGTTAGTAATTGAGGATGGTCTGATAAGTGAGGCGGCAAGAGTCGTAAGGGTAACGCGACAGACTTTACATATATGGATAAATAAATCCATGAAAGAGGGTATATCTGGTTTAGTTGCAGTGAAATCTGGTCCTAAGATTGATTACGAAGTTAGATACCAAGAGACATATAGAGTTAATAAAGAGCTTCAAAAAGAAAATAGAACTCTGCAACGTAGGTTGGTCACATTAGAAGCAATCCATATCTTTTTCACAACATTGTTAGAAGTTATCTTCGATGTAGTTTCTCCAAAGTATATGAGATTCTCAGCTATACAAAAATGGAGAATAGTAGAGGTAATGAGGAATTTAAAAGAACATGGGATACCTATAAAAGAATTTAGGGGCGTATCCAACACTTAGGGGAGTGCAAATAATGTTTGTAGGGAGCTTGCTAAGTTTACATTTTATAGAAGGGATAAATTAAAACAACTTATTAAGCAGTGGAAATTAACTGGTATACTCACATAAATTTACTAGATGAAAAATGCATGACATCAAGAAATCCACTTATGTAAACTATAAAAAGGTGGGGATTCAAAGATGTCATGCAAAAATATTATATCACAAAACGATGCCGGATTGCAAAGATTATTTAATGATTTAAAAAATGCAAAACTTTTCTGGAGCATAGTATTGATAAGTTTTCAGATAGGATTGGCACTCGCAGTACGAATAATGCAAATAGAGTTAACCGATCGTGCTCAAAAACCAACTAAATGGCCTAATTGTCCTATATGCGGTACACGTCTTCGAAGTAAAGGTTTAGTCAGTCGTATGATGCATACTATTATAGGTATTGTGCCTTGGGAACGTCGTGTAGGCAAATGTCCTAACGGCTGTAAAATTGGACAGATAGCACCATTGGATCAGGAATTGGGCTTAGAATCAAATCAACGCACCAGCAATGAACTAAAGTATTTTAGTTGTCTGTTGGCGGTTTTTGTACCCTTTGAAATAGCTTCTATTCTACTAAAAGAGCTAATCGGTATTGATGTAAGTCATGGAGCTATATCAAATTGGGTTCAAGAAATGGGTCGTGCAGGAATAGAAAAGCTTAAGAACGAATTAGAGCTCTTAAGCAATGGACAAGGATCGGAACCCCAAGTGGATTCTTTATTTGCAAAGCTACCATTAATATTAGGAGCGGATGGGGTGATGGTTCCATTTCGACAAGAAGGTGGCAGTCCTAAAGGGAGGACTGTTTGGCGAGAAGTTAAAACCGGGGTTATTGCTCGGATAGGTAAATACTTAAATACTAAGGGAAAAAGTATCTCTAGAATAGCGCAGAAACGTTTGGTTGCTGTATTAGGTTCCAACGATGATCTGGGAGTACGTCTGCGTTTAGAAGCAGTCCGACAAGGCATAAAGGATGCTCCTTTAGTTGCCTGGATTTCTGATGGCGCTAGAGGATTATAGAAGCTCTTCGCGTCTCACTTTAGTGACATGAATGTTTATGGCATTTTAGATTTCTATCATGTTGCACAAAACCTATGGAATGCTACGCGAATCTGGCTAGATGGTAGAACTAAGACAGCTCGTGAATGGTTCGAATCTGCTAGACACCGTTTACGCCATGGTAAAAGCGACGAAGTACTTTAAGATATTGCCCATGCTTTAGCTGAAGAGGAAGTACCAGATTCTGCCCGACAAGCCTTACAGAATGTATATAGCTATCTTAGTAAGCACGAAGACCACATTGATTATAAAAAAGCTAAAGAGTTAGGGTTGCCTATAGGTAGCGGTATGGTAGAAAGTGCCTGCAAATGGCTAATTCAACAACGATTTAAGGGCGTTGGCATGCGTTGGAGTGAGGAAGGATTTAACAACCTACTTCACTTGCGACTCGCTTGGGTCAATGGGGATTTTAATGATTTATTTTTCTCCCCTAAGTAGTGGATGCGCCCAGAATTTAGTCATATCACCGGAAAGTGCTATAATACTTTATTACGATGGTATAACCTAGCTAAGGGTAAGAGTAAGGAAGAGGCTTTTCATGTTCTTAAAGATAAGAGTTCTGGTAAACCTGGTAGAAGAATAAGTGATACAGTAGTGGGAGCTAAGCAGATATCAGGCCACTTAAAAAGGCTTTCGCCTTCTGTTCAGGTGGCTCAAGGGACAGTAGCTAGCCTGATAAAAGAGTTTGACCCTGATTGGTCTCCAGACAAAAAACGACGTCGAAAGATATATTCTTTTGGAGAGAAGAACTTTGCAGCCTGTATGGATTTCGTAGAGCTTTCTCTAAGTACTTTTAAGGTTAGTCTGTGCGTTGTTATGGACGAGCCCACAAGGTTCATAACCGGCTGGGTTTTATCAGTTTCAACGAGTACAAAAGAAGTAGTGAAGCTGTAAACGAGATGGGAGTGTATCATTTAAATTCTCCCTGCTACTATGCTAAATTTAACGGAAAAATAGAGCGCACATTTAGGGAGCTTAGATGGTTCCTTAAGTTTAAACCCGAGGCGCGAAATATATCCCAACTTGAAGAGCAGATCTCTGAACTTTAACTGATAGATACTAGTTGTCAGCAAGGGAAACTCATATTAAAGTTCACAGGGAGAAATTATGACCCTAAGCGCTTAGAAATAGGTGGTATTTTTTCTTTTGGTTTTTACTACAGGGATTTATCTTTGTAGAATTAAATAAAAAACGAGGGGTATAGGGAAAGAGGTAAGCGAACGTCGTTATTATACGCAAAGAGACGTATTCTATCTTAAGTGTAAGGCAGACTTATTCTCTTAAGTACAAAAGCTCTCTATACTGTATAGAGTAGTAATAGGAGAGGATGAGATTTTATATATGTCTACTCAAGAAATTTTCCCGCGGTTGTTGATATTTATTTCAATATGTATAGTGTATTTTCGAAATAAGAGTGTTTTCTTTAGGAAAGGGTTCCCACGTATTGCGATCGATGTGGCAGTTTCGATTTTGTTGGCAACATCAATCTCTATATCGGTGTTGCCCCTTTTACGAGAAGAAGTGTGGATTATTGTCGTAATATGGGTTCTTACATTTTGTATTGCGTTGGTGCAGTTGCGAAGGGCTAAATGGTAGTTACCTCAAAAAACAACATAACACCCGGTATACTAATAAAACGGTAACCGGGTTTTTTCTTTTGCCTAGGCATTAACAATAGTAATTTAATAAAATAACAGGAAATACAGGAGACGTAAAAACGACTGAGGAAAAAGACGGTGTGTTAGGAATAACACTCACGCAAAGGCAGTCAAGTACAAGGTAGGGGAGATATTCAGGCTAGTAATGATGAAGATGGCAAGACTTATGAAACCCAAGAAACCTGAGGTAAAGGAGAATGAGTAAAAGTACATTGTTCGCTGTCCTCACTACAACCGCAGGATATTTGATACCGACTATGCAGATGTTGAAATCAAATAAGTGATGGTGCAGATATAGTTCTTCAGAAGAATATCATAAGGGGATACGATGTTAATGGTAATATGATAGGGGTTAAAGAGGATGTAGGAGGTCAGGTAGAGACTCTTTCAGTCCACGCTTATGATGCATTTAATAAACTTAAGACCTACACAGAAGGCAGCCTAGTTACTACGATGGTTTATGATGGTGATGGTAGACGTGTAAGGAAGACCTTAGAGGATACCGCCTCTTCTACGGTGGAAAGTGATATATCTTATCTCTATGATGGTAGGAGAATTCTCTATGAGGTAGATGAGACTGGCCTTGAACCTAGCGTTATAGCTAGCTATACATATGGTATTAATTTAATAGCTCGCCAGGAAGGAACTAGTGGTTCTACGTCGTATTATTTATATAACGGGCATGGTGATGTTACAGGGCTAGTTGATATAGATGGTGTACTTATAGGATCGTTTGATTATGAGGCGTTTGGGGATATACTA
>DIRN01000087.1:4432-6243 GCA_002426645.1 Firmicutes bacterium UBA5435
TACTAGAAGAGACGGGGATAGGTGAGACTCCATTTAAGTACGCTGGAGAGTACCAAGATTTGAGCAGTGGCTTGATTTATTTGTGGGCGAGATATTATGATCCATCGACAGGTCGCTTTATTTCAGAAGATCCACATTGGGACATCAGTAATATGATTTATGGTGATGATGGCAATGGTGGCATTCCAAATATTGCCGCAATAATGCAGGGTAGCAATCTCTATGTTTATGTACGAAATAATCCCGTCAATAGATGGGATACTACAGGAAGATTAGAAGAACAAGATAAAACTATTTTAGATAAAAATGATCTTGCAAAAATGGAAACATTAACAGCAGAATACAACTTAGCGACTGATCCTTTAGTAAGAGATGCAACAAGGCGGGAATCAGTTAAAATTAGACAGCAGGCAAAATATAAAGGGCAATATAGCAATTCTAATGGAGATGGAGTATATATAGATAACTACAATTATTCTGACCCCAATAATAAAGTAACCGTTGTTGTAGCAGTTTTGAGTACTGGTTCGGCGTGGGCTTTTGGTGGGGATTCAACAACCATTGCACAAAAAGTATATGAATCGATACCGCCTACAGATACGCTGGATGTCACCCTGTGGGGGCTTCAACTAATTATAGGCTTAACTGAACACAGTAGGGCGTTAAGTGTCCTTCGTGAGGGCGATGTAGTGTTCCAGATTAGGGATAGTACAGGCATAGGCAATAGGAGACAATCATTTTATCAGAAAGGTACTACTTTTATAGCTTCTCAGGAAACAAAAAAGGGAGTAACCACATATAAGATAAATGGTAAATTTTGAAAATAACAGTATCGTTGCTTCGTCAGGCTGTGTTAAAACGATTTTCGGGTGTTTCAACTATAATAATTTTTAGAATTTTGAAACAGCCTGTCGTGCTATCTTGTATATTATTGTTCTAGAGGGGTGGTTTTAATGATTAGGAAGTATAAAAAACTATTATATGACGCAATTATTCTATATAAGAGTAATATTAAAGAATTAATAATGTTCTCTCTGATAAATTTTTTGTGTTGTTTACTTTTCTACTGGTGTATTTTATATAAAAGTTCGTCAATCGTTTACTTTACACTTTTGCTATTTAGTTTTTGTATTTGGATATTAACGGAATGTGGAATTGTCTTTTATTGTAATAGGAGCTTGCTGTATTTTAAGCCAACAATTAAGTTAGCCTACAAATTTGCCCAACGGAATGTTATTAAATACCTTATTCTCAATATAAAAGTGGCGATGGTTATAAGGTTGTTTATGGTTACTGCGGTATTACTTATAGGTCTACCAATAAACCTATTGTATATTATGATTTTATTACTAATTATCATGACCATATTTTATGCAAAAATTATTTTAGCAATACCGATTTTTGTTTCTAAAGAAGATAAAGGTGGTGAGCTTACGATGGCTATGGAACTTGCCGAGGGAAACATAGGTTTGATAGCCCTTTGTATAATACCATATATCATTATACAAATCTGGCCATGGATAGTAACGTTGATAATTAATTTTCAGGTAGCCCTTTCAACTAATCAATATATTGCTATAGCAGTAGTATATTCTGTAATACTATTATTAATGTATCCATTTGCGTATATTTGTTTGGATTTGTGTTTTAGAAACATAAATCCATCAAAAGAATGATTAACGAAAAAGGCGGCAGGGAGCAAATCTCCACCGCCTTTTAATTGTTGCTTTAGCATTGGTTCCGAACCACAAAGGAGTGAGGAACAAAAAACCACCGGCTATGCCGGTTCTGATATAATCATATTGTGCCAT
>DIRN01000011.1 GCA_002426645.1 Firmicutes bacterium UBA5435
CACATTTACTATTATACAAGGTGACGGGGAATGGAAAGAGGCAATTTCAATTCAGCTATTGAATATCTTATAGCTAAATATCGGCTGGCAAAGATAGAAAATATTAGTGGCGATTCCGCAGGTACCATCATCACTTGCAATAAGGGTGTGTTCAACTTCTTTTGTGATTTCTCCCCAAAGGAGATTCAAAGAGAGGGTACTGAGGTACCGCTTTTTACCTGGCGGAAAGAGCGACGCTATTTTGAAATGCGAAAAAATCTTATAGATGGTATAATCCGGGACCCTGTAGGCATGAGGATCAAACATATAGCACCACTAGATACTAATTTGGCAAATCTTTTGGTGAGAGAGGTAGATCTTGCTCAGTGGATCTTGGGTGAGAGGGTAAATAAGGTTTTTGCCAGTTCTACTGATAATTACTGCAACGCAATTTTCTCTACTGACAAAGGGATCAAAATCAGTGCTGAGATCGGCACTGCTCAAACAAGAACTCCAATCTTGCTCCATGAGGTAATTGCAAAAACAGGTGTTATTACAGACACTGCAGTTGATACACAAATTGAGAATTACCCAATCTATCTTTACAATTCTCAGGGAACAAAGATTTACAATGATGTGGACTTTGAGCTTTATGGTCTTAGTTACGATGATATAGCCAAAGTAAGATTTATTGTCTCAGTCTTAGTTGACCCTACGATTGTTTGTGAGTTACAAGAGGCATATAGGCATGCTATGGCTGTATTCAAAACAGCTCAAAAATCTGCTGCATCAATCAAGAATTTAGCTGTATAAGGAGGGGAAGTGAAGAATTATGGAAAAAATCAACGTTGCCATCTCATCGCTTACACATGCACATGTACGCAAGTATTACAGCACACTCATGGAAAACCCAAAGCTTAACTGGGTTGCTGTGAGCTGCACAGATGAAACCATTGCTAACCATTTTAATTCCCTTGGATATAATATACCCCTTTATCCCACCCTAGAGGAGATGTTGGAGAAACATCTGGAGATCGATGCTGTGGTCGTGGCCTCAGAAAATAATAGACATCTAGAAGAGGTAAAGGTCTGCTGTAAATATAAAAAACATATGCTCTCCATGAAAATTCCTACCTTCAACATGGATGAATATGATCAGATGATTAAACTAGTTGACGAGGCAGGAGTCATCTGCCAAGTTGAGCTTGAGCTTCACTATAACCCTGCGGTGAAAAGGGTCATGGATCTTGTTAGTGAAGGAGCTGTAGGCGATCTCATCTCCTTCAACGCAACAAACATTACTCTCTCGCCTGTGTGGGCATTCCCTTGGCAGGGTGTTCCGGAACTATCTTATGGTAGCCGTGTTTCCTTACGTCCCGGTGATAACCGTTTTCGAGGAGGAGCTCTTTCGGATCATCCCCATATTTTCGACCTTGTACGCTGGATTGCAGGCGCCGAATACAATTACGTGTTTTCTGATGCAGGGGATAACATCAGGTCTGATCTAATTGAAGAGGACCTTCTCTATGTGACGGGTGAGATGGAGAATGGCGTTAAATTCCTACTAGATCCTTCCTGGTCAAGGATGGAAGAGCGGATCAAAGTTCCAGCTCCAGGCTGGGAAGTCTTCCCAAAGCGGATGGAAGTTAACTTTACCATTGTTGGCACTGAAGGAGTAATTTCTGCAGATGCGTTCGGTCCTAATATCTATTTTTGTGGTGGCCCTAATAACAGGTATACCATTCAGTATACTTACTTTGATGAGTGGATAGGCATGATGGATGAGTTACATACTTGTGTTACAGAAGAAAAAAAGCCAAAGATAGATCTCAAATGGCATAAAAATACAGTGTTGGCAATGCTTAAATGCTATGAATCAATCGCAAGTGGCCAGCCTGTATTCTTTAAATAAGTTATAGAAATAGGGAGGCGATGATAAATGGCAATTACACAAACAGCCATCAGTTACTATGGTTTAAATTATGTTGAACATGCAGAGCAAGATTTTAAGGAAATGATTGATCATGGATGCAATACCGTGATCCTTGCTATTACCGAGTTTGATATGGATTTCTGGTTTCCATCTATCAATAAAATTGTTAATAAGGCTAAGGAATTGGGGTTAAAGGTGATCCTGGACCCTTGGGGAATAGGAAAGTTTTTCGGTGGAGAGCAAGTCAGTCTTTTCTTGCAGAACAATATTAACAATCGACAGGTATCGGCTCTAACAGGCGAGTCATTGTCTTTTGCCTGTTTTAATACTAATTCTTTTCGTGATTATTTTCAGAGAATTTGCTTGAAACTTGCCCGGGAGACTGATGCAGACGGCTTTTTCTGGGATGAGCCTCATTATGCACTGCCTAAATCCTATGCTTCAATAACTGGGGGTTCAGGTGAAGACTGGACCTGCAGATGTCCTATTTGCCAAGGGAAATTCTTCGATTACTACGGCTATGAGATGCCTAAGGTGATGAACGATGATGTCAAGCAGTTTCGCTGGAGAGAAGCGATGTTCATCTTAGAGGATACCTCTCGCAAGATTAAGGAGATCGATAGCCGCTTTGAGATCACCATGTGTGTTCATGCCACCTTGAACAGTTACTATGTTACAGAACTTAGGGGTTATGACAACTGGGATTTAGTTGCGGCATCCCCCTATTTTGATGTTTTCTCCACCACCATTATTAATTGGGAGCTACCCTTTGATTTCTTCAAACACATCACCCAGCGAACTGTTGAGATAGCAAAAAAATATAATAAGCCATCGGAAAGATGGATCATGAATTATTACAAACAACCCAGCGACTTTAAAATGGTGGATCAGGTTGTGGATCTTTACGAGTCTTTAGGTGTAGACCGCCTTGCTGCTTGGACCTACAGAGGTGGATATGGGACTGTCCTAGCAGCACCAGATGCCCTCAAACTATGGGACAGGTTAGGTGATAACTACCGGAGGGTATTGGGTAGAAAATAGCCAAAGCAAGGGGGGCATTGCTATGAAGATGCATCAATACTATCAGAAAATAACTGGGATTTTATCGAGCATCTATTACAATCAAGGGGAAAAGATTCAGGAGGCTGCAGGGATGGTTGCAAAAACAATCAGCGAAGATGGTATTATTCATATTTTCGGCTGCGGTCATTCCCATCTTATTGGCGAGGAAGTATTCTACAGAGCAGGAGGCCTGGTGCCTATTAATGCCATTTTAGATCCTGGTCTCATGCTACATGAAGGTGCTGCCAAAAGCAGTAAGCTAGAGCGCCTCCCGGGTTATGCTGCCCTGTTGATTGATAACTACAATGTACATCCCCAGGATCTATTAATTGTCGTTTCAAACTCTGGAATTAATTCGGTGCCCATTGAGATGGCTCTCTGTGGTAAAGAGCTAGGAGTTGGAGTTATCGCTATTACTTCCTCTTGCTATTTTAATGAGAGATCGAGGCATTCAAGTGGAAAGCGCCTTTATGAGGTCTCAGATCTATATATTGATTCTTTAGTGGAGAAGGGCGATGCTACGCTTAATCTCGAAGGGACATACTTGAGGGTAGGGCCTAGCTCTACCATGGCGGCTACCTTTATTATCAATAGTATCATGGTACAGGCCGCAGAGAATCTGACAAAGCTGGGTACCATACCACCTGTTTTTGCTAGCAATAATGTTGAGGGTGGCGAGGATCACAACAAGCAGTACTTAGAGAAATATAAAGGCAGGCTTAAGCACCTGTAAAAACGGGGTGAGCTTATGGACCATATAAAACCCAAGATCACAGTGATCGGACTTTATGGTGCTTCTATATTTATGGGAGTAGAAAATTATCCTCAAGCAGGAGAGACAGTTGTCAGCCAAGAATATCTGTCTGAGCCTGGAGGCAAAGGGTATAATCAGGCAGTGGCCTTAGCTAGACTTGGGGCCTCTGTGTGTTTCGTTACTTCAGTGGGAGAAGACGTTTTTGGCCAAAGCTGTCAAGATTATTTAAGAGCAGAAGGTATAACAGAGTATTTTATAAAACAGTGCAGCGTGCCCACTGCAGCAGCCTCCATTATCTACGATACCCTTGGCACTAGTCGGGTGATTGTCTATCCAGGAGCTAGTATGTGTCTTACCCGCGAGGATATTTTCAAGATCCAGAATGTTATTGCTAAAAGCGATTTTTTGCTACTCCAAAATGAGCTACCGATAGAGACTCTATATGCAGCTGTGGAACTTGCGGTTAGTCTTAATACGCGGGTAATACTCAATCCTGCGCCTGCCATGGAATTTGAGTCCACCATTTTAGAAAAAGTGTATGCTCTAACTCCAAATGAAGGGGAGGCAGCTGTAATTGCAGGGATGAAAGCAGGTGCCTCTCCTCAGGAATTAGCACAGAGGATCCACCGTCAGGGTGCAAGAAGGGTGCTTATAACCTTAGGGGAGAGGGGTGTCTTTGTGAGCAATGAGGGCAAGGGGACTCAGATAGAAGCTATGCACGTTCGTGCAGTGGATACTACCGGCGCAGGAGATACCTTTAATGGGGCATTGGTTGTGTCCCTTGCTCGGGGATTTGAACTTGTAGCTGCAGCCCGATATGCTGTTGTAGCTAGTGGCCTTGCTGTGACCAGACCAGGTGTGATGGATGCCATCCCCTATAAAGAGACAGTGGACCTGTTTTATAATCAATTATAGATAGCCGAAAGTAGATCTGGGTGGGGGCGAGTAGCTCAATCATTGAGAAGAATTGACTAAATATATTAAGGTGGGATGTCACTATGCAAGAGGAAATAAGAAGACTACAGGAGGGAGAAGAAGAGGAGCTTGAGCGTTTTTTAGAACAAGCCTTTGGACATGGTCGTGGTTTTTTTACTCGCAGGTCACCTAACCTTTGGGCCCAGGTAAAAGAATGTGCTCTAATTTTAAAGAGTCAGGATAAAATCGTAGCCCATATAGGTACATATCCCTTGGAACTTATGGTTGGTCCTAGCACCATAATTACAGGTGGTATAAGCGCTGTGGCAACGGCCCCTGAGGTTCGAGGCAAGGGGTATATGTCAAAACTTATGGAGGCCTCCATAAGAATTATGGTGGAAAAGAAGATGCCCCTCTCCGTGCTGTGGGGAGATCGGCAACGGTACAATCATTTTGGCTATGAAAAATGTGGTACTAAATATTATTTGGATCTAAATCGCAGATCCCTAGAACGGGCAGGGATAAATCCTGCTATAGTTCGAGAAGTGGATCCTAAGGACCCTGCTGTGCTGGCCAAGGTTCGTCAGCTTCAGAGTACCCTTAAGTATCGGGTTGAGCGCAATTTTTTTGATTTGCTTCTTACTCGTTTTGGAGTACGGGTATTTATGGGAGACGATGGTTATCTCATTTCTAGAAAGGAGCTTTCTGGTGATCTGGTAGTACAAGAAGTCGTTTCTCCTTCTGGTAAAGAAGCGGAGCTAGTTTTGGGGGCTATGAATTGGACTTTTGGTGAGCGTTCCTCATTGGAACTTCAGGCGATTTCAACCCCTGCTCAAAGGCGCCTTTATGCGGCAGCTAATCACTGGACAGCTGCTCCCCAGGGCATGTTTAGGATTATAGATTGGCCAAGACTCTGTCAAGCCCTTGCCCCTTATTTTGCACAGGCAGCGCTAGGTTTACCGGCATTTAAGATTGTCATAGGATGTCTTTGGCAAGAGAAGGTGCAGGTTGCAACGATAAGCTGGGATGGCTGTCATTTTACTTCGTTTGAAGGTAAGGGAGCTGGTCAATACGTAGAGATAGAAGAACCTCAGCTTGTAGGGGCCCTCTTGGGCGGACCATTTGATACTAGCAATCTGGGGTTATTTGGAAAGCTTTTACCTGTGCCGGTACATATTCCAAATGTGGATCAAGTATAGGTAGAGGGATTACTACAAAATAATTTATAGCAATGATGCAGTAAACTACAAGAACGAGAAGCTCAGAAAGGGTGATAAAACATACTCCGGTTTATCAAGAGGTTAATGGAAAAAGCGGAAGATAGGTTTGTCCGTCCTGTGATCTATGTAGCTTTGGGCGATAGTGTAACTCAAGGCTTTCGGGAGCATGATCCAGCGGGTAGTCCCCTGTATCATCAAGACGTCTATCATGCTCAGTTTCAAAGACAGGTACATAAAGAGTTTTCTGGTACCGTCCTGTCTGTTATCAACGCTGGTGTCGCTTGCGATACAGCACAGGGAGGCCTCGCTCGCTTAGAGCGAGATGTGATATCTTTCGATTCCGACTTGGTAACGATCAGCTTTGGCCTTAACGATTCCAGTGCTGGGAAGGAGGGTTTAGATATATATGTCGGCTCTTTAAGAAACATGGTGCAGGAAATTAGAGCACAGACAAAGGCCGATTTAATTTTCATAACCCCTAACATGATGCTTACTAGGGTTAACCCAAACATTCACAGAAAACATAAAGAAGTAGTAGGTCCTATGATAAAAAGATCACAGGAAGGTATTGTGGATGCTTATGCGGAAAGAATGCGAGCAGTGGCTAGGGAGCTTGATGTGCCTGTAGTGGATGTCTTTAGTGTATGGAGGAAATGGGAGAAACAAGGACGTGATATAAACTTGCTTCTTGCAAATGGAACAAACCATCCTGGACAAGAAGGACATGAATTGATAGCAAGGTTATTATTTGAAATGCTAAAAGAGTATAAGGGGAAAGATTAAAAATTACATACTTGTTTAATAATGTATAACAAAAATGATATATAGGGGGTTAAGTTATGAATACTCAAAATATCTTGACGCGTCCGATTTATCCACAGCCTTTGAAGGTACAATGGAATTATGGTGTGTATGAATTCGGAAGTAGAGTAAAGCTATATTGCAATTTTGACGATCCATTGCAACTCAATACAATGCAGGAGCTTTGGCGTAATTTCACCATGGGAACCAGTGCTCTTGAAATCCGAACCTGCGATACAATGTCCAAGTTTTGTGCAGTCATATCAGATACAGAACCTGAAACAATGCCCAAACTGGCAGATGGCTTTGAGTATACAGTTAGTGTAACGGAAAAGGGCTTTACCTTGGCTGCATCGGATAAGGAAGGGTTTGCCCATGCGTTTTTCACGATATTACAGCTTTTCAATGCGCGCTGTTTAGATGAGGGAAGAGTCCGTTTTGCGGCACCATGTGTCTTAATTCAAGATCGTCCACAGCTTGCCTTTCGCGGGATTCATCTTTGCGTTTTTCCTGAAACAACCCTTTTGCTTTTAGAGAAGGCAATTCGCATGGCAGGATTCATGAAATTTACCCATGTGGTACTTGAATTTTGGGGTACAATAGAATATGATGTAATGCCAGAGCTATATTGGAAGGATCATTTCTTCACAAAGTCACAAATTAAGTCGCTTATTGACATGGCCCGTGGTATGGGAATGCAGGTTATACCTATGTTCAACCACCTTGGACATGCGGCGGCCTCGAGAGAAGGCTATGGCAGACATGTGATCCTAAATCAGAATCCAAAGCATGCTATGCTATTTGAACCCGATGGCTGGACATGGTGTTTGAGTAATCCGAATACGTTAAACCTTCTGCGCGCGATTAGACAAGAACTCATAGAGCTTTGTGGCGTGGGTGATTATTTCCTTATTGGCTGCGACGAGCCTCGTTCATACGCAACTTGCGATATTTGTCGTCAGAAGGATGGCCCAAAGATGCTCGCAGAATATTTAAATGGTCTTTCAGCAGAGCTCAAAGCTCAGGGCAGAAGAATTATCATATGGGGTGATGCACTGCTCGACAAAGATGAGTGGGAAGCTCCCAATATTGCAGCTGGCCAGCTTATCCCCAAGGCACTTCCCATGCTGGATCGCGATATTATAATTGCTGATTGGCAATATAATATTAGAGATAAAAATGTTCCCACCTCGAAGTTTTTTATAGAGCAAGGTTTTGACACGCTCCTTTGTCCTTGGGACAGATGGGAAAACATGCAGGGATTAGGTCGGAGCGCAAAGGAGTTAAATGCCTTAGGTGTACTTGCCACCACATGGCATCATTTACCTAATTTTCTTCCACTGATTCCAGATAGTGCAACTACAATGTGGAGCGAATCCCAGAAGAGAGTTCCCTTCAAGCCGACGACTGCATCAATGCTAAGAAAACTTGTCTTGACTGAAAAGTACGAGGACTCAGGCTGGAATGCTTGGGAAGTAGAACAATAGAAGAAATGCAACTACTAGTTGAATTTACATAAGGAAAATGGTGGGTAGAGGTTTTTCTGAAAATGTAGCCTCTACCTGCCCCAAAATCATCACTATCCAAAAAGAGGCTCGATTAAGGCCTTTAAGGCACCAGCTCCTTTTCTAAAGTTCATTCGTGCAATCAACATTTGCACCCACTCTCCCCTATTAAGAGGTTCACACTGAAGTGTGAAACGTAGCTTTAATATTCTATCATATGCTGTAGGCCCATTGGTACCCTAAAAGAGAGCCATTTTATAAAATATGAGCTCAAAGCAGTTGAGGCGAAATTTTTAGATGCTTTAAGAGAAAGTTAGTCTATAGCGCTTTTTTATATGTGTTTTGAAGGAAATTTTGATAAAGTGCCGAATAGTGTAAGTATGTGCTAAGGATAGGAGGAGAGCCATTGAAAGGTAAAACAGCGTTAATAACAGGCGGTAGTTCTGGGATTGGGAAAGCAACGTGTATTGCTTTCGGGAGAGAGGGCGCAAACGTAATAGTCGTTAGCCGAACAGAGTCAAGTGGTAAAGCCACTGAAGCCGAACTACGAGATTTGGGAGTTGAAGCTAAATGGTTACAGGCAGACGTTTCAAATCCTGAAGATATAAAAAAGGTTATGGAAGAAGCTAAAAGTTTATATGGAACTATAGATTATGCCTTTAATAATGCGGCAAGTAGTGCAAAATCAGGCATGCTCACAGAGATCAAAGAGGAAGAGTGGGAGAGTGCCATTTCTGGAATCTTAACAAGTACTTTTTTATGCATGAAATATGAATTGATTATCATGGAGGAACAAGGTTTTGGTGCTATTGTAAATAATGCATCTGTAGACGGACTACGAGGATTTCCAATGGATCCAGTCTATAGTGCCGCAAAGCATGGTGTTATAGGGTTGACTAAATCCACTGCACTTCAATACGCGAAGAAGGGGATAAGAATAAACGCCATATGCCCTAGTTGGACGTTTACTCCTAGGATAGAAAGGTTACTTCAGCGTTCTCCAGGAAAGGATAAGGAGTGGCTAGAACATCAACCGATTGGGAGATTAGGCAAACCAGAAGAAATAGCCGAAGCTGTGCTTTGGTTATGCTCTGATAAAGCATCTTTCGTTCTAGGTACGGCTTTATCTATAGATGGGGGCTATACAGCAATGTGACATTCCTGTTATGCGCTATTAGATGGATGCATCGACCTAATGGCGCTTTCATATAATGTTGCTAAAGAGACAGCGTTTAACTTTAAAAGCTCCAGGTTATTCGCGTATATGTCTACTAAATTAATAGCCTTCACGATGATATAATGTGATTAGGGCCATTGCCCATGCATTAGCCATTATGCGGAGGATGTATCGATTAAACTTCAAGACCCTTAAGAACAATGAACTCATGATTACTTACTTCGTAATTCTTCTAAATATTAAGATGTGTAGAATTTTGAAGAAAAGGAGAAAAAGTTTATTATGAGTAACTATATAAAAGAATTTTGTTTTTTACTTGACAAAGAAGATGAACGCTATCCCTTTTCCTTACCTATAATAAAATACAATAAAAAATTTAATTTAGATCATAAAGTGACTATTTTTGTTGGTGAAAATGGTAGCGGAAAATCTACACTTCTAGAGGCTTTAGCAGTAGGTTGTGGGTTGAATCCTGAAGGTGGAAATAAGAACTATATGTTTTCTACAAAAGATACTCATTCAGAGTTAAGTGACTATATAAGGATATCCCGTGGTTATAGGAGACCAAAGGAAAGTTTTTTCTTTCGAGCTGAGAGTTATTATAATGTAAAGACATACATGGAGGAGCTTGAGATTGGATGCGGTAAAAAGGCAATGCATGATTATTCTCATGGGGAGTCCTTTTTAGTCTTATTAAAAGGAAGACTCCGAGGTAATGGTTTATATATTTTTGATGAACCAGAAGTAGCCCTATCACCGCAAAGTCAAATGGCCATGTTATGTAAGATGAGGGAGCTTGAAAAAAATAATTCACAGCTTATAATAGCAACACACTCTCCAATTATTATGTCCTATCCTAATTCAGTTATTTACAACATAGAAGGAAACGGAAGAATAAAAGCTGTTGAATATGAAGAAACCGAGCATTACATAACCTATAAGATGTTTTTAGATAATTATCGTAGAATGCATGAACTATTATTTGAAGAATAAATAAACCAAAAGAAATAGTCGAAGGTATCTTGAGGTTATGCACTGATATAGTGTGCCGTTAAAAGTGTTTAGAGAATCGTATCGACTACATCTTTCTATAGGTTCAGAGGTGATTACCACGAAGATTAACAATGATATAAAAAAGCCATTTATAATTACTGTTGATACCGAAGGAGATAATCTTTGGGCAAAACGTATAAATGATTTCATACCAACTGAAAATGCTATGTTTTTACCCAGATTTCAAAGATTATGTGAGAAATATAGTTTCGCACCTGTTTATTTAGCGAATTATGAGATGGTTAAATCAGAAGCATTCGTTGAGTTTGCAAAGGATGCACTTGCAAGACAAACATGCGAGATAGGTATGCACCTGCATGCATGGAACTCCCCTCCAGACTATAAACTCCCAGAGACAAATAGTAGTAACCTTCCATACCTAATGGAATATCCTGTAGATATTATGGAGGAGAAGATTAAAATATTAACATACGAATTAGAAAACACCTTCGATACCAAGATGTTATCTCATCGAGGTGGTAGATGGGCTACTAATGACGATTATTTTGAACTGCTAATAAAATACGGATACAAGGTTGATTGTTCAGTAACTCCATACGTTGATTGGACAGATAATGTAGGATATTCACCAAATAGTCATGGTACTGATTATTCCTGTCATCCTTCTTCTCCGTACAGAATATATTCAAAGAAGGATAAAAATCGGTATTTAATAGAGGTACCTGTGTCAATATGTAAAATAAGGGAAGTTATAAAGCCTGATAATGAGGGGATTGAAGAGAACGTAAAGGCAGCACCGAGCGCAATTAATGAACAAAGGATTTGGTTAAGGCCTCAGAGAAATAATCTTAATAAAATGCTTTATTTAGTTGATATACTTGTTAACGATAGTACGCAATATCTGGAGTTTATGATTCATTCTTCTGAGCTTATGCATGGAGGTAGTCCGACCTTTGAGACAGCTGAAGACATAGAAAAATTATATGATGATTTAGAAGTATTATTTGAATATATAAGTAGATACTGTTATGGAACTACATTTCATAATAGTATAGAATTTCTAGAAAAGATCTCAGCTGAAGAAATAAGCAATGAATAACTGAAGAAGGTTTAATAGGGGCTCATATACTTCTAGTAGATAAGTCTAACTCGTAAAGGTTTCTATACATAGGACCCCCTTCTAGAAGTTCTTTGATCGCTATCTTATTTGCGTTTCGGATAGTAGAGAGCCTATGGGCTATGAGACATGGTATATTGGGTAAGGTTGCTAGTCAAACTGAAGATTAATAACTATCCAAAGGGTATACTGTGTAAGTATGATAGATAGCTGGAGTGAAAGGACTCGGTGGTAGCAGTAGATAAGATATAGGTTACCAACGAAACAAGGATAGCAGTTGCTCAAAAGAGGTTAGTCATCCTCAGTAGAGCAACTACCTTCTCAAGATGAAAGACCCCTCTACTTAGGATCTGTCATCAATTATACCGAGCTTTTCTTTTAAGGCAGATTGTAAAATATAAGAAAAGTTTATGTTTTCGTGCTCAGCTATTGTATTTAACCAGTGTGGGATAGTAAGAGTTTTTTTAACAGCTTTATTACCATATTTTTTTGAGTATTCGTCTAGGTCGATACCAATAATACTTACGAAACCATTTTCATATTCATCAGGAATAATGCTTTTAATATCCGAGGCGTGAGGGATCTGTTTATTCTTTTCTACTGAATCCAATAGCCATGCGGACGCTGCATCAATTGCCATATCTAAGGCCTCAGACAAAGTATCGCCTTCAGTAACGCATCCGGGTAAATCCGGAAATATTACAGTGTATCCGCCTTCTTCGCACGGATAAAAACAAGCAGGATAAATTAATTTCATCTAGGACAGCCTCCTTTATTCGTATTATGATATTTTATATCTCTAAGTCGGAGTTTATTCCAGCCCGGCTTGTTTGAGGATAGACTTTACTGTTTTTATTTTTAATTCTTTACCTGCGTGATAAGGGATTGATACTTTTCCGGGTTTGGTTGGGTGTATGTAGTAGTAATGAGAACCTAAAGCATAAGAGTATCGCCAACCGTCCTTTTTGATAATAGTTTCTAATTCCCGGAACTTCATTATTTTTCAATCCCTTTTATTAATTATAGCATGTGCTATACGTATAGTAAAGCATTTTTTCTTATAGCTTTGTGTGTACATGTATAGTATAAAGAGCTTCTGCAGATGTTTATATAGCTTAACCTATAAGTTTCTAACCATGCGCCAAGAAGCTAAGTGTGATAGATAACTTGTGAAGAAGAAAGAGATTACCCTTATAGTATTAACCAACAGAAAGAGACCAGCTAATACATATATTCTTTTTACTTGAGCTAACTCTTTACTTTGTATCAACTCAACTGGTGATCTTATTATCCATGGACCTGCTAAGCTCGAAGATGTAACTAGTATTGTGCTTAAGATGACTATTGCAAAGCACCAAAAATACGGTTTGATAAAAGGGATAAGTTTTTTGAATGTATTAAAAGAGCGAATCCCCCTTTAATTATTACAATGGTTTCTTTTTTATAATACATACTTTGTATTTCGGCCAGAACTAATTAGCTCTTTCTTACAAGTAGTAAAGATAGATATATCTGGCTTTATTGTATCACGAATCATATTTATAGCTTGTAAAGAAATGTTATCAGCATCCTCCACACCTACAATTGTGCTATTATCATTGATATCAAAATAGATTGTACCGCCGTCGCTGTTTGCGAAGGCATCAACTCTTTTTGTAATTCAATCGTTGGACTTTCTCTATATAGCATAATCCCACTTCCATTACTCTAACACTAATGTCAGTAGCGATAGATAAAGTGTTAGATTTATTGCGTCATAACTTTAACATATAAGAAAGCTCCTGCTATTATAGCAAGAGCTTGTAAGAGAGTAAATTTCCAATTTTCAAAGAGCTATCGTATCTTGCTTCCTGCAGGAATTTGACCATCAATCGTTACAAGCTTCAAGGTGGAATCACCTACAGTGGACGCAGCAAGTAACATCCCTTGAGATTCAACACAGCGTAACTTTGCAGGCTTAAGATTTGACACTATTACTATACTTTTATTTACTAGTTCTTCAGGCTTGTAATGTTTAGCAATGCCAGCAACTATCTGTCGGACTTCACTACCAATATCCACTTTAAGAACAAGAAGCTTATCTGCATTTTCGTGTTGCTTGGCTTCGATTACCTTTCCAACCTTAAGTTGAACCTTAGCAAAGTCATCTATAGATATAAGGGGTGTTTCTTCTTGGTCTGACACCTCATCTTGTTCTTTGGCAATTGGCATAGGTTCTGCAGGTTTATCATTCTGTGCCTCTTGGATCTCTGCCAATACTTCATCTATATCAAGACGAGGGAAGAGCGGTACTCCCCGATTGATCTTGATTCCTGCTTCAAGGTTACCCCACGAGAGCTTTGACCCTTGAGCTTCTGGATTTCCTGGTAAGCCCAGCTGCTCCCATACTTTTCTTGGAGAGTTTGGCATAAAGGGTGTAAGCGCTATTGATGTGATTCTTAAGACTTCAGCTAGATTATACATGACAGTACCTAACCTGCTTCGCTTCGCAGAATCCTTATTTAACTCCCAAGGAGCACTATCTTCAATATATTTATTCGCGCTATTTATTAATCTAAGAAGCTCAGACAGAGCATTATTATATAATAGTTCATCCATAGCTGCAAAATAATTATTTACCACTTCTTTACCTAAAGCAGAGAGAGCCTCATCCATAGGCTCTACATCTCCCTGTTGGGGTATAACACCATTAAAGTATTTATTAATCATGGCAGTAGTTCGACTCAAGAGATTTCCAAAGTCATTAGCCAAGTCATTATTATATGTGGTAACTAATCCCTCAAAGGAAAAATCCCCATCATTCCCCCATGGTACAGCCTTCATTAAAAAGTATCTTACTGCATCTACTCCAAATCTATCAACTAAATCAAAGGGATCAACGATTAACCCTGCGGATTTACTGAGTCTCTGTCCCTTTAAATTTATAAATCCATGTCCGAAAATTGCTTTAGGAAGGGGGATATCCACAGCCATTAGTATAGCAGGCCAGATTACAGAGTGGAACCAGGTTATATCCTTACCAATTATATGATAATTTGCAGGCCAGTACCTTTGAAATTTATCAGGGTCACTTATATAACCTGCGGCAGTAACATAATTTATCAAAGCATCAAACCATACGTATACTACATGTTCCGGATCCATTGGAAATGGGACTCCCCATTTCATGGAGGAACGGGATATACTTACATCATTGAGACCTTCTTTAAGCCTATTTAAGATTTCGTTTCTTCTGCTTTCAGGTTGTATAAATTTTGGATGTTCCTCAAAATGTTTGAGGAGCTTATCTTGAAATTTACTTAAAGCAAAGAAATAATTATGTTCTTCCAGCCATTTGACCTCTCTAGTAGGATGATACGGGCATTTCCCTTCTATCAAAGCACCTTCATCTAAGAATGCCTCGCAGGATTCGCAGTAATGTCCTGAGTAGGTTCCCTCATAAATGTACCCTCTTTCCCAGGCTTTCTTCACTATTGACTGAACTGTCTCTTTATGGTCATCATCAGTAGTTCTGATAAAGCGATCATATGTAATATCCAGAACACGACAAAGTTCCAGGAAATGCTGTGCCATATTATCGCAGAACTCTTTAGCGTTTAAACCTTGTTCTTCTGCCTTTTTTACTACATTGAGGCTATGCTCATCTGTACCAGTTACAAAGAGAGTATCTACTCCCTTTAGCTTATTATATCTTGCTGCTACATCAGCCCCGATCTTTTCATAAGCGTGTCCAAGATGAGGTTTGCCGTTTATGTAGTCTATTGCAGTGGTAATATAAAATGTTGACACTGGCTATACCTCCATTGCCTTTATTATCTAAAAACCTCCCCTCATAATAGGAAAGGCCTTTATCTAGTACTGTTAAATATTATAATACTATAGATCAGAATACTAATCAACAACTAAGCTATTAGTAAAGCTTTTCTCCTATTATATCACAATATGAAGGATTTACCCATAAGAATAAAAAATATCTTAATGGAAGTTTACGAATTATAAAGAGTGCATCATGAATAAGTCTGCTCCCAGTAGCTACTTTCCCAAAGGGATAATATATATCGGTAACACATGTATTGACGAGAAGGTATAAAACCCTCATACTTTTTGCCAAAGTTAGCAGGACACCCCAGATATATAGAATAATGTAATCGATAACGTATACTATAACAAGCCACAATGTATAGACGGTATGAATCTTTCAACTTATAGCGCACTCAGGTAAGAAGTTCATGACTATGGACTTTCAGAACCTTGAGGATCCAGAAGTACTAGATATATCGAAAAGGGGTGATAGAGCCTGTAATAACAACCAAAATGGTGTAGAAGGGGTAATGCGCCGCCTTCTTTCTATTTTAGGTAGGCTCGTCGTACTTGCAGGATGTAGTGCTATTATAGCAATGCTTCATCCCGGGCACGAAACCTTGATAAGGAGGTAAATGACGCTCTTGCGAAAGTATATAGAAAGCTCAATTATATCAAAGGCATTATGGGCAATTTTTCCTATGCTAAGGATATTAGGCTCTTTGGCATGAAGGATTTTATCGTTGAAAAATACTCACAGGAACAAAGAACACAACTCGATGGCTCTATGAAGATTCAAAAGATCTGGCTCAATGCTAAGAACATATTCGCTGTGGTGAGCTTATTACAGGAGGCTCTGCTCTATTCATGGCTTTGTTGGAGTGTGATAAAAGGCGGAATGGGAATTGGTGATTTTACAATGTACGCCACAGCAATACGCACCTTCTCCGGAGCACTGGGTGGGCTACTTAACGACATCTCTCATATTAAACAGTAGAATGAGATTATATGCGATTTTAGAGAGTTCCTTGATTATCCTGATAGTGGTTGGGGTTCCCAAGTTCCACCTAAAGATCTCTCAGTGCAGGGCTGTACCTTTGAGTTTGAGAATATTTCTTTTCGATATCCAGGACGTGAAGAATATGCGCTTAAGAATGTCTCAATCAAGATCAGTGCAGGCAAACGGCTAACCATTGTAGGGCTCAATGGAGCAGGTAAGTCCACCTTTATAAAATTACTCATAAGACTCTATGAGCCAGGAGAAGGACGAATCCTTCTTAACGACAATAAGCAGGAATACTACCGCATATTTTCCGTTGTCTTTCAGGAGATACAGATGTTTGCTTTCACTGTAGCTGAAAATATATCCATGAGTGAATACAGCAAAACTGATTTGCCCCATGCTATCTCTTGTATTCAAAAGGCAGGACTTGGGACAAAGATACTGGCTCTACCTAAAGGGATCGATACCTTAGTGCTTAAGGTAATAGATAAGGATGGAATTGAGTTCTCTGGCGGTGAAAATCAGAAGTTAGTCCTAGCCAGAGCTTTATATAAGAATGGTCCTATAGTGGTCTTAGACGAACCAACAGCTGCACTCGATGCATTAGCTGAGGAACGGCTTTATAATGAGTTCGATAACCTTATTGGAGGTAAAATCGCTATATCTCTCTCTCATCGCCTTTCCAGCACGCGTTTTTGCGATCGCGTTGCTATGTTCGAAGAGGGTCGTATCATTGAGATAGGGACTCACCAAGAGCTTATGGATAGGGATGGAAGATATGCTGAGATCTTTGGTATGCAGGCTAAATACTATAACGAGGAGGTGCATACCGCATGAGAAGAGGACGTTTCGTTAACGTGTTTTCGGTCCTCAGATATTTCTACTCTATTGTATACTATAGTTTTGCAGTAAAACATCTTTCAGCAATGTCTACAATAAAACCCAACATAGTGCTATGAAGCAAAGTCAACTATGGCATCTTTATCCGCTATAATTTTTTGCAGTTCCGCTTGTTGCGCGGAATCGCCGAATACAAGCTTTCCCAAAGC
>DIRN01000100.1 GCA_002426645.1 Firmicutes bacterium UBA5435
ATCTCAAATATTTTATGCACCCGACACCTACAATTTAAGTAGTCAAAACGCTGTTTTTGTGGTAAAATAAGTGGAGAAATTATACTAAAAGATTGGTGGTAACTACGTGGAAAAAGAAGCTAGAAAGATAACTATAATAGGTGGAGGATTAGCAGGTTGTGAAGGAGCATGGCAACTAGCAGAGGCAGGTATTCCTGTCATCCTCTACGAAATGCGACCTGAAAAGATGACCCCTGCCCATGAGAGTGAGCTCTTAGGAGAACTAGTTTGTAGTAATTCCCTAGGTTCAAATCTCCTTACAAATGCAGTAGGGATCTTAAAAGAAGAACTGCGTAAGATGAACTCACTTATTATACAAGCTGCTGACGAAGGAAGAGTCCCTGCAGGCAAAGCTTTAGCAGTAGATCGAGTGAAATTCTCTCAGTTTATAACAAAAGCAATAACCTCACATCCTAATATTACATTAATCAGAGAAGAAGTCACCCATATCCCTGAAGAAGGTATAGTTATAGTTGCCTCAGGTCCTTTAACCTCAGACGCACTCTCAAAGAAATTAATGGAACTCACTGGTGAAGAGTACATGTACTTTTACGATGCAACCTCCCCTATAGTAACACGGGAGTCTGTAAATGAAGAAGCTGGCTTTTGGGGCTCACGTTACGACGAAGATGGAACAGATTACTTTAATGCACCTATGACACAAGAAGAATACGATGCCTTCTATAACGCCCTTATTACTGCTGAACTTCATAAGTCACATGAATGGGAAGAAAAAGAAATCTTCTTTGAAGAATGCATGCCAATAGATGAGATCGCCCGTAGAGGCAAAGATACCCTTAGGTTCGGTCCACTAAAACCAGTAGGGCTAATAAACCCTAAGACTGGCCATAGACCATGGGCAGTAATACAATTAAGAAAAGAAGATTCAGAAGGAAACCTCTTAAACTTAGTAGGATTTCAAACTTCTCTAAAATGGGGAGAACAAGAGAGGGTCTTTAAGATGATACCTGCTCTTAAAGGAGCAGAATTTGTACGCTTTGGAACCATACATCGAAACACGTACATTAATTCTCCAAAACTCCTCACCCCTAGCCTACAGCTAAAGGAGAACCCAAGGATATTCTTTGCAGGACAGATCACTGGTGTAGATGGATATATAGAATCCACTGGGATGGGACTTGTAGATGGAATAAACGCTGGAAGGATAATGAATGGATTAGAGCCCATTGCATTCCCAGCTGAAACCGTCATAGGCTCCCTATTAAAGTTTATAAGTGGTGCTGAGACGAAGAACTTTCAGCCCATGAACGCCAATTTTGGCCTTCTACCTCCTTTAACAGAACGAATCAAAGACAAAAAAGCGCGGCGTCAGGCAATGGCTGAACGTGCCCTTACCGCGCTAGAAAAGATTAATCTAAAGATGATATAGTAGCCCTACTAAAGATAGCCACTATATCATCTATATAAAGATATCCCATATTTTTTCTAGTATTATCAGTCTCTACTACATATATCTGTATTATCTCTATTGGTAGCGGAACATCTGGAGGAATAGATGCCTCAACGTACCTCCATCCTTGCCAATTGAGGCCGCCACTCCCTGTAAAGTCTAGTTTCCTCATTGTTCCGTTTCCATCTCGATAATCTCCCCTAAACCAGTGTCCTGCCCCATCACCATAAAGCCATAATCCAATAGCAATAGGACGCTCTTCCAGAATAATACGGGACTTTGAGGAACTAACCATATATGAAGCCGTGGTACCAGATGGCGTAATGGTAAAATCATAGTACAATTCAGCAGAATGAGTGCCCCTCCATACAGGTCTTGGTCTGCTAGCCAGGTCCACACCACCTCTTGCTCTAGCTGTTTTATTAGTCCAATTTAAATACTCGCCTTCAAAGTCATCTATAATCACAGGGGGCTTTCCAATTAATATACGAGACTCCGCTTCCAGATCTCCTAATGAGGCTATGACATATCCTTCCCCCTTCTTATCTGAACTAGAAAACTCTCCTTTATGGCTAACAATACCTATATCACCCTTTATAGACCACTGGACAAGGTTGGAACCTATATAAACATACTCTCCGTTTGAAGTGAGGCCTTCTATATAGAAGACCTCCTTATCCCTTGGGTTTATAGTAATACTAGTAGGTCTAATTTTCAAGTCAGTAAGATCATCTATCACCTTTATCCCCGCCTTACCTGTTACCTCTCCGATTCTAGCATAAACCCATCCTTCTCCAAGGTTATCTCCTGCAGTCATTACCCCCTTACTAGATATAGAACCAATTAGGGGCTCTATATCCCATTCAATTAGACTTTTGTCTAAAGGGACTTTATTATAATATTGGTCTTGTCCTTTGACATCAAAAGACATTTCTGAGCCTGCAAGGACCTGAATAGTCGTAGGAGATAACGTAATATAAGTAAGTTCACCCCCTGGCGCTGTACTTATAACATGCATAGCACTGGAAATGGATCTTTCACGAAAATCAGAAGGACTATTAGCTATCGAAAGAAATTCATCACCTGGGTAACGCACTGCAAAAGTAGTAGAGCCACCACCATCAACATTCATAGCTTTTTCAATTCCTTCATCAACAAGGATCTGCGCTAGTTCCGAAAGAGTAACCCCATCACTATAATTGGGTTGACGACCATCAACTGTAATAAAGTAAACCTTATTTCCTTTTATTCCAATAGCAGTTCTGGGATGACGTGCATTAGAATCACTCCGAGTTCCCAGCAAAGGACTAATCCGTCCTCTCTCAACGAGCATTGGCCCCCCACCTACAGCCTGACAAAGGTCATTCCATTTAGATTCTAGTTGAAGATCAATAGTGCATTCAGAGCCTACTTTAAGATTCTTTAAAAGCCAACTAGATGGGCCTCCTGAAGCTGAAACCACTATCCCATCAGCAGGTATAGTACTATTTCCTTTACCATTTCGTATTTCTTTAACTATACCCACTACCTCTTTATTTAGATAAAGCCCATTCTCACCAGTATAGATTATAACTTCTACTCCATTATCATTAGTCTTTGTAGTCATAGTTGAAGAAAACCGTGGTGTATAAATCACAGCCTGACCAGTGCCTCTAAGCTTATTTACAGAATTAATTTGTATAGAAGTACGTCCTGCAGAAATTTGACATTCCATTCTCGGTGTACCTATATCTACCTCACCAGATGGAAAAATGCCAAAGATTAAAGCATCAGAGACAACTGATATTATCTCTCTATTTATAATGAGTGTTCCACTTGGTAATCCGCCATAATTAGGATCAGTATTATAAAAATCCATATTAAAAGAAGCCACAGGTGTATAACCTCTTCTCTGTAGAGCTCGCGCCTGTTCCCTTACTGTCTCCAGCCCTATGGTAAATCCCTTGCCTTTTGTAGGTTGTAAACTTATATATGGATTCTCTATATCCACCTCTAAAAAGTTAATTGCCTCTACCCCAGCTTTCCCTTTAAGCTTTGCACTAGTATGTATCACTCCTGGAGCTATAGATATCTCCTCTCGCAATACATACTCAAATCCAAGAGCAGAAAATACTTTAAAGTCTATGCTTATAAAAGAAAAGACTACGATAAGCATCAAAAGAAGGATACCCTTATTATTTTTACGTATCTTCAAGCCTATCACTCCTTCATGAAATTAGCTATGATACATTTTCTACATAGATAAAAGAATATCCTTTCAAGTTTACTCCTTAAGTTGAAAAAAATCAATTTTATGATAGAATTAATATATTGAGCAATCCATTGCCTATCACTTGCTCTTTAAGCAAAAGTTTAAAATAATCAGTTCATTGATCCTAGGAGGTAAAATATGCAAAAGACATTAAAGATCGGTCTTATAGGTTCTTCTGGCCATTGTGGACGTGCTTTAAAGATAATGTCAGAGGACTCAGAATGTAAATTAACATCTTACGCACCAACACACCCTTCTGAATCACTAGAACGCATCTCAAGATTTTCTTGCGTAAATGAGAAGACTACATCTTATAAAAAGTACGAAGAACTCCTAAACAAAGAAGAATTAGACCTAGTAATAGTAGACTCAGTATATGGGTTTCATGGAACTGTTACCTTAGCAGCTCTAAATAAAGGTATCCCTGTATATTGTGAAAAGCCATTAGCTAAATCAATAAAAGAATTAGAAGAGATAGAGAGCGTGGCTAAGAGGAAAGACCTTCCAATAGTATGTATGTTCGAGACAAGATCTGATCCAGTAGTAGCTACAGCAAAGAAATTGATAAATGATGGAGCCATCGGAGAACCCATTCTTGCCTTTGGACAGAAATCATATAGGTTAGGGAAAAGACCAGAATGGTACAGTGATCCAGAACTTTACGTGGGCACTATCCCATGGGTTGCAATACATGCTATAGATTGGACTAGATATATGACTGGCTTTGAATTTGAGGAGGTCTCTGCTATCTCTGCAAGAACAGGCCCACCAGGACCTAAAGGTCTAGATATAGCTGGCACTATACAATTTAAGTGTAAAGAGCAAGGGAGCGTAGTTATAACCTATGACTATCTACGCCCACAAGAAGCTCCAACCCACGGAGACGATAGATTCAGAATAGTTGGGACAGAGGGAATAATAGACTCTGTAGAAGCAGAAAAAAGATTCCATGTGATCTTAAAAGATAAGGGTGAGGTAGATGTAGATATGGTAGAGACTACTCCCCTATTCTACCAGATGGTACAGGCGTTAAAGGGTAGAGGCGAACTCCCTATGTCTACCGAAGATGCTATCGCAAGCAATAAAGCAGCCCTCAAAGGTCAAGAAGCAATTACTACAGGAAGAACACTAAAGATCTAAAATGTATCAGGAGTCCATTTATCCGATCAGATAAATGGACTCCACCTATTTACTTAAGCTTTAGGAACCATACTCAAAGCATTATTGTGACAGAAATATGTACATATAGCGCAACCATCACATTTATCCGTGACAAAAGTACGACCATCTTCCTTTGTTATAGCGCGGTATATACATTTACGTACACACTCTCCGCAATTAGCACAAGTAGCACATTGCAGACATCGTCTTGCCTCTTCTAATGCCTGCTCCTCAGTGAATCCTAAGTTAACCTCGGCAAATCCCTTTAACCTCTCTCCAATTGGTAAGGTAGCGCCCCTCTGCCGTTTCTTAGTGACCCTTACTTTCGATAGGATCTCCTTTTTATCTACCATATCTGGCATCTTCGTTGGACGCCCTTCCTTTATATCCTCACCACGCAAGAACCTATGAATTGAAACCGCGCCTCTCCTACCTGCAGCTATAGCTTCAACTACAGTAGCAGGACCCATAACCGCATCCCCTGCTGCGAAGATCCCTTCCCACTCAGTTGTGGTAAAGCACTCATCTGCAGGTAACCTTCTCTCGGTCCCATCAATATAGCCGTTACAAGCCTTAAGGTCAGGCCTCTGCCCAACAGCTATAATTACCATATCTGCGGCGATGATCTGTTCGCTTCCCTGAACAGGTACAGGTCTTCTCCTTCCAGACTCATCAGCATCCCCTAAAGTATTATATACTATTTCAACACCACATACTTTCCCTGATTCATCAATTAATCTTGTTGGTGATGCCAGATAAATAAAGTTAATTCCTTCTTCCTTAGCCTCTTCGATCTCTTCTTGGAAGGCAGGCATCTCATTCTTACTACGTCTATAAACTATGGTTACATCTTCAGCACCAAGTCTAAGAGCGCTTCTTGCAGAGTCAATGGCAACATTCCCGCCGCCAATGACTAATACCTTCTTACCAACAGATGATTTCTCTCCAAGGCCGATATTCCGCAAGAAATCTACACCATAGAGGACTCCATCTAGTTCTTCTCCATGAACCCCTAACTTCTGACTCTTATGAGCTCCTGTAGCAACTAAAACTGCCTTATAGTCTTGCTTAAAGAGGTCATCTATACTTGTGTCCTTGCCTATAGGCGAATTCGTCTTAATCTCAATACCCATAGCTTCTATATCAGCTATCTCTTGTTCAATTATATTCTTTGGCAAGCGATATTCAGGTATCCCTACCTTCATCATGCCACCTGCCACAGGTAAAGCTTCAAAAACAGTAACCCCATACCCCATAAAAGCCAGATCCTGAGCAGCTGTGAGACCCGCTGGACCACTCCCAATTACAGCTACCTTTTCGTCATACTTTCGTTCAGGTAATGGCCTGACTATATCATTTGCTGCTTTATCAGCCACAAACCTCTTTAACATAGCAATTGATACAGGCTCGTTTAAATCATTTCTAGTACACTCTGTCTCACATGGATGATGACAGACACGACCACAAATTCCCGGGAAGGGATTGGCCTCTTTGATAAGGGTTAGAGCCTCCTGGTACTTTCCTTCCGCTACAAGGCTTATATATCCTTGAGCCTCCTGATCTATTGGGCAAGCAACCCGACACGGAGGAGAGCCCTTAAAATCTATTGAAGCCATAACAGTATGGCGTCTATCCACTTCGTTCATGGTCTTTATCTTATTTACTATTGCTCCTCTAAACTCATCAAGGGTAGCATATCCTTTTCTATCCATATATTCTGCAAGACCACGATTAAATTTATTAATTACCTCATAACCCTCTAAATATATAGCGGTACAAGTCTGAACAGTGGTAGCGCCAGCTAAGATATACTTTACTATATCTTCATAAGACATAACACCGCCACTTCCACTTATATCTACTTTTGCTTCAGGATACATGGCACTTATCCATCGCAGCGCATAATTTATAGCCCATGGTCCACCGTGACCAGCATAACCACCATGCATAACAGGAACCTCTTCTTCAATATCAATATCAAGACCAGTTAAACGATTGAATATCGTGATACCATTTACACCTGCAGCTTCTGCAGCCTTAAACATGCTTCCTGGCTGTGTAAGCTGTGGACTGAGCTTTAAGATTAAAGGAACCTTTGCATGCTCTTTTACGAGTTTTATTGCGCGGATGATTGACTTCTCAACTTCTTCTCCACAGAAAGTGAGTGAGCCGTGTGGACATGATACATTCAGCTCAAACGCGTCAATACCCGCTTCTTGAATAACCTTGATATACTCCACCCAACTCTCATCATGAATACAAGCCACATTAGCTATTACAGGAATATCCAAGGCTTCTTTAGTTTTTACTACTTCCTCTGCATACTCCTGAGGACCCCATTCGCTTGCCTGTTCATATGAGTATAAGGTAAAGCTCTTATGCCAGGCTAGATCATGCTTAATTACCCTAAAACGTGGTGTGGGCGATATACGCATAGGAAGTTGATCAGATATGCCCTTCATTATGACTGCACCAGCTCCGTTATCTTCAGCCCTCTTCATTCTATCTAAATTAGCAGTTATTCCTGCTGAACTTACAATTATAGGGGAGCGAAGTTCAAATCCTATAAACTTTGTCTTTAAGTCCGCCAACATCAATTCCTCCGTTTCTCCTTATTTCCCAAAATTATAACGCTCTATAAGCCATAAAGCCCATCTATGATTCCAGTAGTTATAGTTATTTCACATTAGAATTCGACATAGGAGTAGAATCTCCTCCCTTTAAAGGGAGAAAAGTGATAAACGCACAAGATAGTCTAGCCCCTTTTAGCTAAGGACATCTTCCTTGTAAGTCTATCCAGCCTATAATTAAGGTCCAATAAATCCGAGCTACTCCCTTTTATATTATTTCTAAATCTCTGTGTGATGGCTATGGCTCCTTCAGTATATTCTTTTGCTTTTCCGTAATCCCTCTCTTTATGCTCATAATACTTGGCTAATTCTACATATGGATATACGAGGATATCCCTTCCGTCGTGTATGAAAGATTCCCAAATGGCTACTGCCTCTTCTATAGCACCTAATCTTTTATAAAGGAAGGATAAATTACGCATAACCTCTAATTTAACATATGGTGTAGCTCTATCTTTGGCCATGTTATAAGTCTCTATAGCCATTTCATTTAGTCCTATATCCTCATAGAGCCGGGCTAGTGAAAAAAGATCAAGGGGTTCTCCTATATCCGCTCCTTTTGGATTTTGAACCATTTGGCACATCCGACCAGTTAATGCAAGAAGAGAGAGGATATCTTGTAGATTATGCGTAAAGACCCCTTCAAGGATACGAGCATCTTCATCTTGTAAATACTTAAAGTAGAGAGAAGGTATGAGGGCTCCTGGAACATCATCTTCTCTATATAAACCAAGGATATTCTCTTCAAGGGACGTTAGAGAACAACTAGTCAGGCGCGCCTTCCATAACCTACGAGCACAATGCAAAAGATCAAGGTGCAGAAGATCTCTAAGAGGGACTTCCTCTGTCTCAATTCCCATCCTCATTAAATCGCGTCTTACCATATTAAACCTTGTCTCTATAAGAGGTATGTCAAAGGTTTTACCATTGAATGTAACTATACCATCAAAACGTGGCAAAAGCTCACCAAAAGCAGAGAACATGGCTAGTTCTTCATTATAATCTCTGAGAAAGTATTGTTCCACCTTAAATGAGTCGCCTTCAAAGTATCCTATACCTATCAGAAAGACATATGTTCCTGCTCCCCCTGCTAGACCTGTTGTCTCTGTATCTAAAAATGCAACAGTCCTGAGATCCATAGATAGGAGCTCTTCGTCCTTAGCTAACCACGCAAGAGGCTGATTAGGAGAAGAATCGAATCCAGTAAAGATAGGATAAGAGCCACAAGTATAATCTAGAGGGAACCACCTCTCTCCAACGAAAGAAGAACCATATGAAGTTTGCCTGTAAGAACCAGGTATAATATCTTCTATATCAATTTTTCTCTTTAAAGACGATGAATCAGTACTTCTATTATCAGGATCAGAAGAAATACTATAATTCCTATTAAAGGATCTTAATTTATCTCTCAGATCCATACATATCCTCCCTATTTAATATGTTGTTAAGTAGAGCAATTGCTACTCGCTTTCCACTCTGACCAATTTCATTTAAAGGACCAACACATGAAGGGCATCCAGCTTCACATTGGCAAGCCTTTGTCAGGTCTAGAGCTGCCTCAATGAGTAGCTCCTCAATAGAGTAGAGCTTCTCTGCAAGGCCTATCCCTCCTGGATACTTATCGTAAAGGTATATAGTTGGTCTTTCTGTGAAGGGTGAACGCACCTCAGCAAAGACCTTAATATCTGCTGGATCGCACATAAGATACAAAGGAGCTATATTTACAAAAAGGTTAGCTACAGCCAAAAGACCGCTTTGTAGCTCCTCCTTGCTAAAAGATTCTTCAAATTCCTCAGGTATAGTCAACCAAAAGGCAGTAGTATGAAGTTCCTGTTCTGGAAGGTGAATATGACCCCAACCCACATTCTCATGGGTATGTAGCTTTATCTTTTTAAATATGGTGGGTACAGCTGTTACTACAACTTCACCAAAAGCCTTTATAAAACTCTCCTGGTTTTCTTCCTTAAAAACGTCCATGACTCTAACTGATACGGCTAGTTCTGCATCAGTATAATAATCTACATCTACTTGCTTAACATAGGCCTTCTTTTCTTTGTAATCAAAACGTTCTACATAATACTGCTGACCTTCATGTATATATATAGCCTCATCGTGTAGCATGGTAAACGCACCAAATCTATCTACTTCTCCAATAACTCGGGCCTCTTTTGTAGTATCTATTATAACTACATTGTCTGTAGAGGCTGTCCTTAAACTTATCTGCTCTGCAGGGAATGCCTCACACATCCAATACCATTTTCCACCTACATGACGAAGTATCCTTTCCTCCTCTAAGAACTGTAGGATCTCTATGAACGTATCAGGTCCAAACTTTTCCCCATCTACAAAGGGGAGTTCAAAGGCGGCACACTTTATGTGACTCAATAGGATAATTAAGTTATCAGGATTTATAAACCCACTCTCTGGAGAACTACCAAAGAAATATTCTGGATTAGCCATTATATATTGATCAAGGGGGCTACTTGTGCCTACGAGAATCGCTGCAGAAGTGCTAGAACGCCTTCCTGCTCTTCCTGCTTGCTGCCATGTACTTGCAACAGAACCTGGATATCCTGAAATTATAGCTACATCTAGCCTACCTATATCTATTCCTAATTCTAATGCATTAGTGCTAACTACAGACAAGACCTCGCCTTTACGAAGTCCTTCCTCTATCTCACGCCTCTGACGAGGTAGGTACCCTCCACGATAGCCTCTAATAGCATCCATGGGTATATGTCGTGCCTTAGCTGCCTCGCGCATATATGTAAGGAGTATCTCTGTATTAAGCCGACTTCTAGCAAAGATAATGCTCTGAACCTTATTGGCAATAAAGAGCTCACCTATGGATTTAGTCTCAAGAATAGAACTTCTCCTAATCCCTAGCTCCTTATTGACAACTGGAGGATTGTAGAATATAAAGTGTTTTGAACCACATGGAGCTCCATTATCATCAATGCAAGAGACATCATCGTCCAATATTCTAGCGGCTAATTCTTGAGGATTAGCTATAGTAGCGGAAGCAAAGAGGAACTGAGGGGATGAACCATAATATTTGCATATGCGTTTTAACCTTCTAATTACATTTGCAAAATGACTCCCAAAGACTCCTCGATAAGAATGAAGTTCATCTACCACTACATACTTGAGATTTTCAAATAACCTCATCCATTTGGTATGATGAGGTAATATCCCGGTATGGAGCATATCAGGGTTCGTTACAATAATATGTCCTGCTGAACGTATAATCCTTCTAGCAGATGAAGGGGTATCTCCATCATATGTATATGTCTTTATATCCTCCCCTATCGTATTTATGAACTCATGGACCTCAGTCACCTGATCCTGTGATAGAGCCTTAGTAGGAAAGATATACATTGCTCGCGTAGATGAATCCTTTAATATGGAGTCGAGCACAGGCAAATTATAAGTAAGGGTTTTTCCAGAAGCGGTAGGGGTAACAACAACAATATTTTCACCTGCAAGGACAGCTTTTAATGCCTCAGATTGATGAGAATAGAGGCGTTCTATACCCCGTTCTTTTAATGCCTTAACAAGCCTATGATCTATCTCATCAGGGATCTCTCCATATTTCGCAGATCGCGGAGGCATCTTCCTCCAGGTAGAGATAGAACCTTTAAACCTCTTATTACTTCTCATATAAGACAGAACTTGTTCCAAAGTCACAAATTTACAGCGCTGATTAAGAGTACGCTGCCTGCCCCCTTTCTGCCAGGATTCTTTCTTTTATGATATCATATTTCAAAGTAGAATTCCAGTACAAATAGATGAGGACAAGCGGTCTCCTTAGTTATATCTTTTCAGAAAACTTTCAGCTTTCTTTGCCACCTGTTTCCTTGGATTATTTCTCTGATTCGTTACAAATTCAATTATCTCTTCCTTATTACCTGACATTTCATAGTACTGATTAAAACAATCAATTGCATCCCCAAATATAATGTTTTTACATTCTGGAGATGGCTCTCCCTTATTCAAATAGGTGTTTGCAGAGAGACTAAGCAATCGCTTGGTTATATCATCTTCCCAACCAGGATTTTTCATAACTATCTTCCATGCATTCTTTACCACATTTCCGGCCGTTA
Organism: Firmicutes bacterium UBA5435; assembly: GCA_002426645.1. Classification (GTDB taxonomy): domain Bacteria; phylum Bacillota; class UBA5435; order UBA5435; family UBA5435; genus UBA5435. The sequence goes on from DIRN01000100.1 coordinate 11,596, forward strand.
TCATAGAATCAGAATTTATCAGAGAGAAATATTTTTCATAGATAGATTTAAACTTATTTTCATTGTCTACAGATATAAGGTTTGAAAGTGTAATTATTACTCCCAATTTAATGAAATTATTCTGACTGTCAATAAGACTAGCTACATCATCAAAGTAAGGATATACAAGAATAGGCCGCCTCTCGCTGATTATTCTCACTATCTTTTCACAATAGAATTTAACGCTCCCTTTATCTTTTTTGATAATCTCTATTAGAACTGAAATAATTTCAGGTTCCTGTATTACTTCATCTACAAAATCATCTGTCTCAGGTTTCTGCTTAAGCCTTTGTATCCATTCATCCACTAAAGATTCCTTATGCATTTTACACCACCTTATGTATTTATTATTCACTTTTCCTCTAAAGTAAGGTCAAATGCCGAAGAGGAGGGAAACTGCCCTCCTCTCCTATATCTGTAAAAGTATAATGCTTACTTAAAGGAATACTTTACTTCAGCTTTTATTCCCCTTTCCTTTTCATTTGCAGTAGAGTAAGAACAGGAAAGTGATGCCTTAATATCCTTTGAAAGATCATGCGTTAGTTTAGCTTTTAATATAGTATCAAAGTTAGGTCCATCCAAATCAATACTTACGTTCTTCTTTAGCCTCTCTAGACTCGTATCCAAAGATGTACTCTTAGAAAAGGCCTTTTCAAGTCCTACACCAATAGAAGTCTCATCTTCCCACAGGGAATCTTTCTTAAGATATAACTTATCCTGATATTTAAGATTAAGTGAGAAGGTAAGATCACTTAAGAGCTTGTTCTTTATCTCCATCCCGAAGAGACGCTGACTATAATCAGATGAGCCCCATTCTACATTGAAAAAATCCTTCCAAAGAAAACGCGTCTTTAGCTTCATGGTGATAGTGTTACCAAACTTCCTATTCATTTCAGCAGTGAATGCTCTTGTACGATAATCTGAGGATGGAGACTGTAAAGCTATCTTCTCCACAAAGTCACCGCTTAAAACAAAAGTAAGGTCCTTATTTATCACCCACTTCAATTGCGATGTAACGCTCTTCTTACTATAATCTGAGTACCTAGTACCATTAGGAAATTCCTTGTTCAGAACGGTTCCCTCTACAGTTCCTGTAATCCCATCTCCAAGAGGCACTTTAACCTTAACTCCTGCGCTAGTCTGAGTATAATCTCGCCACGGCTCTTCCTCATAGTTACCGGTATTCCGTACGATCTCTGCCTTCAAAAAGATGCTCTTTGTAGGCTTCCATGATGAAACTAACTTAATCTCGCTCTTAGTTCCATCCTTATTCGGGGTCCAGTAGAACTTGTCCCATATTTTCTCTCCACTTAGAGCAAGTTGAATGCCTCCGTTAATTGTACCCAGCACCGAAGCGCTCAAGATCTGTGATAAGGAATCTTTCTTAGGTTCCAATCGGTTCAATCTCCATATGTAATCATCACCTAATAAAAGTTTCCAATCGCCTAGACCATATGAAAGTATTATCCCCAGCTCATTCTGGGATTCTTCTGTAACAACAAGCATTTTAGTTTTGCCTTTTAACGTGAGATCAAGCTGGGAACTTAATGGTGCTTGTATCTTGAAGCTTCCGCCATGAACCCTAGAAACGGGAGCCTCCTCCTTACCTGATGACGCCTTACACTCTGTAAAGGCATCTCCCCCAACCATTAAAGACCCTGCTGTAACAGGGAGCACTGCGGCGATGATCAAAGGAATCATGGCCACAATGGCGAAAACCTTCCGCCTCAAAAGACGACCACCTCTTTCTTTTAAGTTAGGTTATCATTCTACATTTCTCCTTCTTTTCCTCTAGACAAGAATGTATTTTAAAAAATTCTGGTGCCTAATGGCACAATACTATAAACGCTTCCTTTATATCCCCTTTCCCACCCTCACTAAAACACTAGATCAGTACGTGGTGATAACTTTAACACTTATTTGTGCTCTTGTCTCTTTGCAAGGCATTACAATTCAGGCAGGGTTTGAACCTGCATGGCATGGCCCCTCATACCGTACCAGCCTACTTAACCCAGTAGGTGGGTCGTACTCGCCTCTAATATTTTAGCTACCAACAAATTCAATCTTTTAATTCAACTTTCCAGTTGGTTTCTTGAATCCTCGTGTCAAGCTCACGATAACTTTTAGATAACAAATCTATTTTCTTTTGGATCTCCCCTACGTTCACCGTACTAAAGAACTTTACCTCTGACTTGCTGTATCTATCATGTTTTATTGATGTTGCTTGTACTAAAGATTCTAATATGCTTCTTTCCATAGCAATAGAATCTCGTTCTGCTAGTAAATGAGTCAGTGTTTTTCCATCTTCTACTTCAATTGCTGAATTGGTTTTATTAATCCTCTGCACTAAATTAGTATACTCTTTAATTATTTCATCCATTTCCTTTAATAAATCATGAGGGTTTTCAGGAGGGGTTTCTCCTTCTTGAACCTTCGCGCTCCGTACAAGCCTTTCTCTAATTTGTTCAAGTCTCTTTTGAAAATCCGCTCTCAAAATTAACGCTTCAGCAATCTTCATCCTTTAATTCCTCCTATATAATGACAAAGGATTCTGCTGCTTCTAACTGAACCTCTATCAACCTGGGTAAAACTTTTGCTAGGATCCGTCCTGCACTCTTAGGTGCAACCTTACCTGGTAAACCAGGAGCTAAAATAGCTCGTAGCCCTAATTTTTCAGCTGCTTTAAAGTCAACGCCACCAGGAGGAGAAGCCAAATCTAGTATAAATGAATCTTTAGATGCCCTCTCAAGGATCTCTTTTGGTAAGACCATAGCAGGTGCAGTATTAAAGATAAAATCAGCCTTACCTATATATTCTCCTAGGTCTTTGAAGGCTAAAGCCTCATATCCCATCTCCTGAATCCGAGCTAGATCACCTGGTTTTCTAGCCACTACAGTGGTATAAGCTCCTATCCCTTTAAGCATCCTAGATAAGGTCTGACCCGTACGTCCAAAGCCCAGAACAAAAGAGTTACTTCCATGTATAGTGATTGTAGTCTCTTCCATAGCCATCTGTATAGCACCTTCTGCAGAAGGGATAGAATTCATTATAGCGACTTCGTCTAGATTAGCATACTCTATATAATTTATAGAATACTTCTCACACGCCTCCTTTAAAGGTGCTCTAAGAGAACCTATAAGAAAGAGACGTGAGTCTTTCATCTTCTCAAAGACCTCATCTGTTAATCTTATAGGAACCTGAGATGCACGTATATTCCCTTCAGCATCAGTACCCTGAATAGGAACTATTACAACATCCGCTTCATAGATTGCCTCCTCCAAAGAAGCCACTCTAAACCCATCAGATACTTCAGAGGTATAAGGTAATCCTATTATTCTAAGATCCACCTTAAGATCTATCAATTCCTTAGCAATCTCTATATCCCTTTTATCCCCACCTAAAAGAGCCACCTTCAACCCTTTAAAGCTCTTCAATTTTTCCACCTCCGATAAGCGAATCCATAAGTTCAAGCGATCTTATTTCTACTAAAATTATATGATACTTATCGTTCTTTAAGTTCTCGTTTTCTTAATTGTCCACATGCTCCATGGATATCTGCACCCATTCCCCTACGAATAGTAGCTGATATACCACCTTGCTCTAATTCTCTTAAGAACTCATTTACTTGGCTCCGCTCGGTAGGTTCATATTTTCTCTCTCGAACAGCATTTATAGGAATGAGATTAACATGGCATAGCATACCTCGCAAAATAGTTACAAGTTCCCTGGCAGCTCCCTTTGAATCGTTAACTCCTTTAATAAGAGCATACTCAAAGGTAACCCTTCTCTTGGTCTTTTGTATGTATTCTTTACAGACCTTTAAGAGCTCTTTCAAAGGATATCTGCGATTAATAGGCATCAACTTTGTCCTTAATCTATCATTAGGCGCGTGGAGAGATATTGCCAGAGTTATAGGGAGTCCCTCTTCAGATAAGCGCCTTATACCATGAATTAATCCACATGTAGATATGGTTATACGCCTATTGCCGATATTAAGACCTTGAGGAAGATTTAAAAGTCTTATTGCTTTTATAGAGTTATCATAGTTATCTAAAGGTTCTCCCATACCCATCAACACCACACTGCTTATCCTCTCATTCTCTTCTGTAAGATCACGGGATATAGTTATAGCTTGACTGATGATCTCCCCTGCACTTAGATTCCTTTTAAAACCACCAATAGCAGTTGCACAGAATCCACATCCCATCTTGCAGCCAACTTGTGTAGAAAGGCATACGCTTATACCATAATCATGAAACATTAGCACTGATTCAATTGTGTTTCCATCATGGAGCTTAAAGAGATATTTCCTAGTTCCATCTATCTTAGATACCTGTTTCTTAAGGATTATAAGAGGAGATATTTGGGCTACATCACCTAGTTTCATTCTTAAATCCTTTGGAAGGTTCGTCATCTCGTCAAAAGAAGACACACCTTTCCCATGTATCCATTCCATAACTTGAGTAGCCCTGAATTTAGGCTCTCCTAAATTTTCAAAGAACTTTTCCATCTCACTTTTAGATAAACCCCTAAGATCTATTTTATTTGATGACATAATATATTCTATCTCCTCTTTTTATAGCTCCTCATAGTCTACAATACCTCTATAAAAAGTATCCTCACCTTAGTATATCTTTTATTAGGCATTAAGGCCTTTATAGACCTCCACTTCTATGAGTGGGAGTTGTTGATATTAACCATACGTTTCTCCTTACCAGATCGATAAGCCGCATCGACTATCTCCAAGGCCCTCTTCCCATCTTCTCCAGTTATAGGAGGTGCTATCCCTCTTCTAACTGCATCTACAAACTTCTCAGTATATTTTGTTCTTGTATCCCAGGACTGATCAACCTGTATCTCCTGCCACTTATCCTTCTCCAAACCATCTATCTCTTTTGTAGTATACACCATTAAAGGATTACCGAGCATTATCTGTCCTTCAGTACCATAGATCCTATCCCCATAATAGTTTCTGTTAAAGGGATGACCCCCTCTCATACAGGAACCAGCTTCTATTAGACCAATAGCGCCGTTATCATATCTCAACGTAGTAACTATCATATCTTCTACTTCCACTGGAGTTAAGAATGTATCATAATCACTATAAACTTCTTTTGCCTCTAAGCCAGTAAGATAACGCATCAGATCAATATTATGACTTATATTCATTATTAAAACTCCGCCGCCAGACTTCTCTTTAATGGTTCTCCAATCGCTCTTAGCCCGTCCTGAATAACCGCCATGCCAATAACTTGAAGATTTATCTGAAATACTCATCATCTTAATGCCAATAACCTCTCCGATGGCACCTTTATCTATAAGTTCTTTAGCTTTTATAGACGAGGCTAAATAACGCAATATATAACATACAGAAAGCAAAACTCCTGATTCTTTTGCTGCTTCTATCATAGCGTCAGCATCTTGTAAGCTAATGGCTATAGGTTTCTCTACCATTACATGTTTTCCTGCTTGAGCTGCCTTAATTGCCATAGGCGCATGAAGATAATGGGGCACTGCTACATAAATACCATGGATATCCTCTTGTGCAAGAAGTTCATCTACATCAGTAGTATAAGGTACCTGATACTTCTCTCCAAGATCTTGAGCTAAAGTCGGTACTACATCCATAACCATACCTATTTCAGCATTATTTGCTTGACTTATACCTTTTGCCTGATAGATTGAAATCTCACCACAACCTATAAAACCAATTCTGAACTTGCCCATGATTAAGTCCTCCTCTTTTATCGCTAGTAAATTTTAATTCTGCCACTTTCAATCAGTTGTTTTGCCTTCTTTTTTACCCATAATTTAATAATTCTTCTGCCGGAAGTTGACCTTCTGAAAATTGGTCAGAAATCCTCTGGAGCACTATAAGACCCTGACTCTTTACTATAAAAGCTCCAGCAACTCCAGTAAAGCGGTATAAGAATAAAGAGAAGAAATAAACGGAAAAAATTTTCATAAACATATAGCCGTGGGAACTCCGGACTTCAATTTACAGAAGAAACGGCTATTAGCATCCTTTCATGATGTTTTAAGCGATAATTCTACGGGCTGACCTCTTCGCCCAGATTCATATATAGCTAAAACTATTTCTAATGCTTTTCTACCTTCATATCCATCTATAGTAGGGGCACGATCTTCCAATATAGCGGATATCATATCTTCCATCTGCAACCTATGTCCCTCTCCAAGATCATCAGCCCACTCATCTGTTACTCTTTCGCTCCTGCCACACATAGTCTCTAAAAAGGTTATCTTAGGTACTTCGGTTCCCTTAAGGCTAAGAGCGCCCTTTGAACCTTGAATCTGAATCACCTGGCACAGATCAGGATATATTGAGGTCGTTCCCTCAATCACACCTATGGCCCCATTCTCAAAATTAAGTAAAGCTGCAGCAGTATCCTCTGCATGTATATCATGGACAAGGGTCTTTGTCAGTGCATAGACTGACTTTACAGGTCCCATAAGCCACTGGAGGAGATCAATGCCATGAATTCCTTGGTTCATCAAAGCTGCACCGCCATCCATCTCCCAAGTCCCGCGCCACCCACCATCGCGATAGTATTCCGGAGAACGATGGAATTTCAGGTATCCATCCCCTAATACTACTTTCCCTAGGATACCCTCCTCTATCAAAGCTTTAGCTCGACGTGACTCCTCCATGAAACGCAATTGAAATATTACAGATAGTTTTACCCCTGCTTCCTCACAGGAATGAATAAGTTTGTCAGCCTTCTCCAAAGTAATATCCATGGGTTTCTCTACCATTATATGCTTACGGGCTTTAGCAACATCTATACCGATATCTGCATGGGTACCACTTGGAGTAGTAATCACCATAACATCTATATCATCCCTCTTAAGCATCTCTTTATAATCAGTATACCCATCTATTTTATAAGTCTCAGCAAAGGCCTTTACCTTATCTTCACGCCTTCCAGCAACAGCTACCAATTCTCCACCCTGAGCGCTCCTTATTGCCTCTGCATGTATAGGAGCTATCTTACCCACACCGATGAGCCCAAATCTTACTTTTTTCTCCATGGTTCCTCCTTTTATCAAATGTATTTATCTACGACCTCAGTCACCCTGCCAAAATGCGTTTTAAGAGCACCATATAGATCTCTGTATATATTATAATAATCATCGTATCTCTTTAAATTCTCTGACACAGGTTCTAATCTGGTAACCGTCTTAATCGTTGCAGAACATGCTTCTTCAACACTATTATATACACCTGTACCAACACCTGCAAGTAATGCCACACCAAATGCAGGACCTTCTTTGGCATTAATAGTTACTATCTCTGAATTAAAGATATCAGCCTGCATCTGTCGCCATAACTGGCTACGTGCACCCCCACCAGATGCTCGTATCTGCTTCACAGGTATCTTCAATTCCTTGAGAATCTCCAAAGAATCCCGAAGGCTATACGTGACACCCTCCATTATAGATCTTATAACGTGTGAGCGGGTATGACGTGGGGTTAAACCAAAGAAAACTCCTTTAGCATCAGGATCAAGATGAGGTGTACGCTCACCCATAAGGTAAGGAAGAAAGATCAATCCCTCGCATCCTGAAGCCACTCTCTCAGCCTCTTTCCCAAGGAGTTCATACGGATCAATACCAGTAGCCCTCCCTACCTCTATTTCAGAGATAGCAAAATTATCCCTAAACCATCTGTAAGAAAGACCCGCCCCTTGAGTTACACCCATAACATGCCATTTGCCAGGCACTGCATGACAAAAAGTATGTACTCTCCCTTTAGGATCCATCTTCACCTCATTTGAAAAAGCGAAGACCACACCAGATGTACCAATAGTAGAAGATATAATACCAGGCTCTACTATGCCATTACCAACTGCTCCGGCTGCTTGATCACCACCACCTCCTACAACGGGAGTCCCTACAGCAAGACCTGTCTCTTGCGCAGCCTTTGCTATTATCTTTCCACTTACTTCAGGTGATTCAAAGACCTCTGGAAGCATCTCACGCTCTATCCCTAACTCTGAGAGTACCTCTGTAGACCATTTGCGTTTCTTCACATCAAAGAAAAGCGTACCGGAAGCATCCGATACTTCACTGGCTAACTCTCCAGTAAGTCTAAACCTTATATAATCTTTTGGAAGTAGGATCTTACGAGTCTTATGAAAAATATCGGGTTCATTATCTCGCACCCAGAGAACCTTTGGGGCAGTAAAACCAGTGAGTGCTGGATTACACGTAAGCTCTATTAATCTTTCCTTCCCTATCTTATCTTCTATCCACTCACATTGAAGAGAAGATCTTTGATCACACCAAATAATACTGGGACGCAGTACCTGATAATCCTCGTCTAAAAGCACTGCACCATGCATTTGGCCTGAGAGACCGAGTCCTAACACTTCCTTTGGAGCCACATGTGCTTCCTGCAATACTCTTCTTATACTATCTCGTACTGCTCTCCACCAATCCTCAGGATCCTGTTCTGCCCAACCAGGACGAGGTTGACTCATTGAATACTCTTCAAAAGCCGAACCTACCGTACCCCCATTAATATCAAAGAGTACAGTCTTTGTGCCAGAAGTACCAATATCAATTCCCATTAAATAACCCATAATTCCTCGCCTCACTCTTTTAAATCCAACTATTAAATAGGCAAGAATCGTTTACAATTCTTGCCTATTTAATGCAGCGATTAAGGTGACTTCTAAATATTTACTAAAAAACTATACCTATTAAAATCGCTCCTAAGATATATAGCTGCGTCCTTCGTAATTCAGCTGCTGTACGTCTTTGGTATGCAGCAAAGTCCACATCTTTTTGAGATAGCAGCTTCTCAGTTTTAGCCTTATACTCTTCAAACTCTGTCTTCACTTTAGTTAATTCACTTTGAAGAGCTTTGCTTTGATCAGCCTGCTGAATATCTATATCTTCTCGTAAGCTCTTGAGCTGATCTTCTAATGCGCCAACGGTCTTACGAAGGCTCTCTGTATTGATAATAGTTTCAGCCATATCCTCCTTCAAGATCAAAAGTGTCCTTTCTGCTTCACTTAAACGGAACTTAATATTACCTGTTTCTTCCGATAGTAAAACTAGCTCTTTCCGGAACTCGCCAGTCAGTTCCTTTAAGATCTCAGCATCTGCACCTTCTATATATATTTTTCCTTCTTCAATATCTGATAGTAACTTAGCTATGACTGAAGCAATTGTATACCGATCCACTGGCTTATCTCCGCTAAAGAGTCCCCCTTGGTACAGAGGCAAGTATCCTCTTTCAACGAGAGTTTTAACTGCATTATATGTAGGATCTCCTGGTTTAACATCATTTATCTCTACTGCAGAGGCAGGTATAGCCACAACGGCTATAATTAAAGCCACTATCATTACTCCTATAAGCTTCCTCATAATCTTTCTAACCCCTTTCGTAACGGTAACCTTCTTCAAGTTATACAAGCCGACGCTTCTCGCTAAAGCCTTTGAATAACGCCTATCCTACCATTTATAATAGTAAACCCGAGACCTTCATCTTCTTTACCATTAACAGAGATGTTTTCTATGGCGACCTCAGTAAATCCAGGACCTTTCGCACGAAAATATACAGTGGCTAAGGTACTAGAATCAATACCTATAGCATCCTTTCGTTTCAATTCTATGCGGTCTATTCTTCCCTCCGTATTCAAAGGCTCTTTCCACTGTAAAACGCGACCTTCTTCAACAAAAGCAGTTCCTTTTGACACCTTTACCATATCAAGTATATTTGGATCAAAGGAGAGATCAAAGGAAACAGAAGAAAGCTCAGGTATATTTAAGGCATAGATATCTAGTATTATGAGTTCTCCACTGGTTATTACCTTAGCCTTACCATCACCCACTCTGAATTTAGATGCAAGTTCAGGTATGTCAATCTTCCCACCTGTTATTTGCTTTAAGGAATTTAATGAGGAAAGTTCAAGATCGAATTCAGAGACACCAGCGACACCTGAAGGTTGAACCCTCCATGCCACTTCCTCTTCTTTTCCAACCTGAATCTCACCTAGATACTTCAGAGGCTCTTCAAGATATGCAAAGTCTAGGCCTTGCGATGTAGTCAAAAGAGCCTTTACTCCATACGCGCTACTACCCCCATCGTTTCGTAATTTCCCGGTGATCCAAAATGGGTAGAGCCTCTCATCCTTAACCTCTATATACTCTGGGTACTCAAGGTAAAAAGTAAGAACTGGTGGTCCTACTACATTTACCTTCCGCTTAACAGAATTAGATTCGGTATTAGTAGATGTTACAAGAACCTCATACTCTAATGAACCTAGTTCTTCTCCTGTTGCGTAAACATACCATGCTACCTGTCGTGTTTCCTCAGGGCCGACATTACCAAGGAACACCGATGAAGTGCTATCCTCCCAAAGAGCAAATCCTTTAGAAAGTTTTAATTCTACATTAACCTGAAGCGCGCGTTTATCAGCACAATTCTCAAGATACGCCACTATTAAGAAGGGTTTGGGATTAGCTATATCTGCAATGACTTCTGAAGGTGACGTAACGCCTATACTTATGCTACCTGAAGCGATAGTAAGGCTACCCAAGCCATAATACGTTATATATCTTCTCTCCTCGCCAGGTGCTAAAATCGAAGGATCCCAAAGGAGAGCCATAGCTGTATCAGGTTCATATTCACCCTTTCGAATGAAAGACATGCCTTGAACCACAGTCTTATTCCATAATTCAGAAGATAAAGTTCCCCAGTCAGAGAAGATCACCTGATCCGGAGGAGTTGCCTCTTTCCCTCTTAATGTCCCTTGTGCCACAATAGTAGGAGACCTAAGAGAATCAAATGCCTGCCAAAAATCTGGCACACTATCTCCTGAATATATCTTAGACGTAAGAAGAGCTTCCTCTTTTACGCGAAAAGGAGCGGCATCATTACTACCGAGCATAGTGTCGAACATCATTCGAAGGCCAACCCCATGAAGAAGAGTATCTTCATTAGTGACAACATATTCTACTTTCATAGTATCGACTTCACCAGTAGAAAGACTCTTATCTAGACTGAGAATCTGTTCAATTAGAATCTTGTCCATACGCCATGTTGCTACAAGTTTCTCTCCACCCTCATCTCTAACCCGTTGTGGAGCCCTAATCAATTCTCCTATAAGCCCGCCTCTACCTGCACTCTTAATACTCTCTCCACCAAAGATATAACTCTTACCATCTACTATTACTGAGGTATAAGAGGTCCAAGGAATAGGATAACCGTAGATTAAAGGTTTTTCATCATCTGTAGGAGTGGAAGGATCACCGCCTACTGTATTCATGGCAAATCTACCCTGTCCATCTGTACTGTTATTTACAACTATTTCCACGAACTCATTACTCAGGGTTATGATCTCTTCCTTCTGAGCCATAAAAACCGGATTACTTAATGCTATCATTAGGAGCAGCATTGTTACAAAAAGTAATGAAATCTTTAGGAGTCGTCCCATATTCATAAGATATTGCCACCCCCCTCTCAAAAGGAAGGAAAGATGGCGACCTCTCTCCTCTCAAATAAAGATATTTCAGCCTTTTAATGCCTTTATTTTAAACCAAAGATTAATCAAGTTGTATCACAACTTCTCCAATTTTAACTTTACCCACATGTGAACCTAATCTAAAGTCCACAGTAACAGGAACAGTATATCCCTTTTCATATTCTCTACTAAATTGCCATTCATCACTTATAATCCGCCTTGCCGCCTCATCTAACCTTAAGTCACCAGAAGTACTGACTATTTTTACTTCTTCTATTGAGCCATCTGGCTTTACCAATATCTCTAAAGCCACTGCACCTTCAGATTCCTCGCTCTGCGCGTACTTTGGATATGTTGGTTCTATTCTACCTATTACCAATTGATTACCTGGTATCCTTAGCTCAATTGGTTCATCAACTACTACAGGAGGATTCGGAGCTCCTGGTTCTTGATTATCCAACGCCCCTTCATCGTCGCTACTATCTAAAGGTAGACTTGGCTCGGATAGGTCTTCAGAAGGTTCACTACTTGTTTGAACAGAAGGAGCCGACGTAGCTTTTTGGCTTGAAGGCACAGTTATCTCCACAGAACTATCTGGGTTGGAAGTTGTTATAATATCTGTTTCATTCTTATCTTCCACTTGACTAGTCTTATCAATAACGTCATTCTGTTCATCGTCGTTTGCAGGACTAACCACAGATGGTTTAGGTGAAGGCTCAGGTGCCTTTGGAGTTTCATCTACCTTCTGAACATTTGGCGACGTAGAAGTCGTTGCCGGCACTTTAGGCTCCATTTTAGGAGGCGTAACAGGCTCAGGTTCAACTTTAGGCTCTGTCTTAGGCGGTGGAGACGGCTCTACCTTCTTAGCAACCTGAGTAGCTGGTTGGGATGACACAGCAGTTTTAGGAGGCGTCTGAGCTTTCAATTGCTCAGGTGGCAGCTCTTCCATTATAGAGGCTTGCACGGGCCCATACTGATCTAAAATATATACGCGCAGTTCCACCTCGCGCAACCAATCTATTGGAAGATATAAAAGGAGGAGGGCATGGAGAAGTATTGATATAATCATACCCATCCCTAGTGCACCGCGCTTTTGATACATTATCAGATCACCTCGAAACTTTCTCTACTGCAAAAGTAAATTTTTTACCTCCGACCTTTCCAACTATATCCATGACATCAACGATCCGTTCATATATGACTCCCTTGTCACCCCTTATGATTACTAGCGTATCAGGATCTTTCTTAATATTTTCCGAGAGATGAGATGTCAATGCGACTTTATCTACCAATCTTCCTTCATAATACATGAGACCGCTCTTCTCTATAGTGACAGTCACGGAACTAGACCTATCATTTACCGTTGACGCTGCGGCCTTTGGTAAGTCTATGTCTATTCCATCACTAGTAGTCTTTAATGTTGTAAAGAGCATAAAGAAGATTACCAAGAAAAAGATGATATCAATCATTGGAACGAGTTCTATCTGAGGCCTTTTACGCTTTGCGCGTTGAAAGTTCATCACCTTCACCTCCACGAGAGTATATCTCTAGCAGAACAGTCGCGGCCCCATTCATACGAACAACAAACTTATCTACCACGCTATCAAAGAAAGAGTATATGATAAAAGATGGGATCCCTATCATTAACCCTACCGCTGTTGTTATAAGTGCTTCAGCTATCCCAGCACTGAGCGCTGCAGCTCCTGCTAAACCTTGGGCTTGAGAAAGTATGTTAAAGTTCTTTATAATCCCGATAACAGTACCCAAAAGCCCTAAAAGCGGCGCTATGGTAGTTATGACCTCTAAAATTCTCAAACGACCTTCCAATTTAGATACTTCACGTGCTATCGTAGTCTCCATGGCTTCGTCCATACGGGCCCCATCAGATTTTTTAACTGATAAAAGCCCAGCGCAAAGCACAGCTGCCACGGGTCCTCTACCTTTCCTTGCAACCTCTAATGCCTCAGCATAGCCTCGATGTTGAAGGTTCCATCGTATCGCAGCTACTAATCTTTCAGCATTGGTAGATGAATACAAATAGTAAAAAGCTCGTTCAAGTGAGACAGCCACAAGCAGAATAGAACAGATTAGGAGCGGATACATAACTATTCCGCCTAGTTGAAAGAGTTCTAATAGATTCATTGTTACATCTCCTCCCAGCGCTTCTCCAAAAATTTATAAGCGAATCCCTGCTTAGGTGGGGCATAAAAAGCAATGCAGTTTAATGTAAGCGGTTATCTGAATTAAAGTGCAGACCAGTAAATTATCGAGCATGGGATTCTATAATTTATATAGGCCTGTCTATAAATTGCCTCTGCAAATATCCCCATATTCCTCTTATAATAATTTCGATATATATCTCAAAGTTCCTTCTTAATTATGAAAAAGTTACAAGAAAAAAGAGATTTTATAGGATACTATTCGACAAAATCACTATTATCTTGCCTTTAGAAACTAAGATGTCCTTAAATATCTTATATATCGACATCTTGAAACCTATAAAAAAGGCTTCTTTCCTATATACGCACCAATAATATCAAAGAAGATGGGATAGTAATGGATCTCAGTGAAACCTTTCTCCCTTAATACATCACAGAGTTCTTCTGGTATAAGGAATTGAAGTATTGATGATTCCAAGTATGAGCTGCTCTCTCTTTCTCCCAAGCATAACGTTGCAATAAGCCCTATAATATTTCGAAGATACCAACGGTACAAAGAACCAAATAGGTTTGAAGGCGGTCTACACATATCTAGGATCATAAGATTTCCACCAGAGACCAATACTCTAAAAACCTCATGTAGCCCCTTGCGCATATCAGTCATATTCCGAACCGCGAAAGATGTGACTACCACATCAAATGTTTCTGAATCAAAGGGCAGCTCCTCTCCTTTGCCTTTTACAAAACGAATAGCTAAATCTGAAGAGTCACATAAAGATGAAAACCTTTCGAGCTTATTCTGGGCATTTTCTAACATAGCATCACAAGGATCAAGTCCTACTACTTCACCTATAGAATCTAGACGTTCTGCTACTTCAAAGGTTAATTTTCCAGTTCCAGCCCCAATATCAAGAATACGCATACCTGGAAGAATATTTATATGTGAAAGGGCTCGCTTTCGCCATAGACCATCCATGCAAAGACTCGCGGCTCTTGTAAAGAGATCATATCGCGATGAAATCCTGGTAAAGAGGTTATTCACTGATTTTCTGTATCACCCTTTTTATCTTTTAGCTCCATAAAGATCATAGATTTATTATACCCACCATTAGAAGTAAAATATTAAACCCTTCGTTCAATGGCGCAATCTATAAGGACCTTTATGAGCTCTGGATATGGAATCCCTCCTATCTCTGCAGTAAGAGGAAACCCTTGTCCAATAGTAATATCAGGATTAGCATTAACATCTATAACATAAACATTACCTTCTAAATCCACTCTTAAATCTATTCTCCCATACCCGTACAGTCCTACAACCTCATAAGCTCCACGCGCATAGCGAATAAGTTGCTCTTTAAGGGAATTATCTATTTCAGCTGGACAGGTCCGCCTGAATTGGCGACGCTCAATAGAATCTAGATCCCATTTTGCCTGGTATGACATTATGTTTTTATAGCCTTTGGGCAAAGCTCCAAACCCTATTTCAGCTATCGGAAGAGGACAAATGGGATCATCTCCCAGAAAGCCCACATAAAACTCTCTACCAGCTATAAACCGTTCGATAAGTATCTGTTCTCCATACATCTCTATCCTATCCTTTAGAATATCACCTAGCTTGTCTCTTTCCTCAACAACAGACGACTGATATATTCCTATGCTTCCACCCTCTCTGGCGGGTTTTATTATAACAGGGAAATCAACATCATCAAGTGAAGTCTTTCCATATATTAGACTGCGACTATCCCAATCCACCGGCGTGGGGATAGAGTTCTTCTTAAGCAGGGCTTTTGTTTTCCGTTTATCTATTGCAAGGATTGTAGCTTCAAAATCCGAACCAGTATAAGGTATCCCTAGCAGCTCAAGAGCACCAGCGAAACACGCTTGAAGACGACTTTTCCCTTTTATACTCTCACATAAATTAAAGACTACATCTGCGTCTGAATGGATAAGTTGCTTTATCTCCCTAGTTATATCATCACCTATACCTAGTATAGTGAAGGAGTATCCCAATTCTTTCAAAGCAGAACTGACTGATTCAACTGCTTCCATCACTCCGTAATGGCATAAATAATCATCACCAATACTTTCATCTACAATGTTATATGTTATTAATACTTTCATAATACGATCCTTTCTAATAGATAAGTTCAGGGTTCTCCTAGAATCTTTACCTCAGGCTCTAAAAGTACTCCAAATTTCTCTTCAACCGTTTTGCGAATTAACGCTATTAATTTTATAATATCATCCGAAGTAGCATAACCTAAATTTATTAAAAAACCCGCGTGTTTCCTAGAGACCTGGGCTCCTCCTATTCGTTTCCCTTTAAGTCCTGCATCTTCTATTAACTTACCTGCATAATATCCTGTGGGACGTTTAAAAGTACTGCCCGCATTAGGAAAGTCTAAAGGCTGTTTTAACTGACGTAATTTATTTAATTTTCGCATCTTCATCAATATTTCATCTGGATCTCCAGGTTCCAGATCTAATGATACTTCTACTATTATCAAGTTCTCTTCTTTCTGGACTTTACTGGATCTATATTCGAATAAAAGGTCACCATTGTTTACTTCGACTAATTCTCCTGAAGTCTTTAAAGCAATTATAGATTTTACTACATCTTTCATCTCAGAGCCATAGGCACCAGCATTCATAGAAACGCCTCCGCCTAACGCTCCTGGGATCCCACTTGCAAATTCTAATCCTATAAGTCCAGATTTCCAGGCCAGATGAGCTACGGAAGAGAGAGACGAGCCAGCTAAAGCTCGAATCAGAGTACCTTTAACAGATTTTTCAGAAAGGTTATGCGAGATCTTTATAATTATCTCTCTTATTCCTTTATCCCGCACTAGTAGGTTGGTCCCGTTTCCTATAACCAGAAAAGGTAATGCTTCATTTCTACAAATTTCAACTACCCATTGAAGCTCCTTCACATTTTCCGGAAGTACCATAATATCAACTGGGCCACCTACTTTAAAGGATGTATGTTTATTCATAGGCTCATTGAGGAGTAAATTCTTTTCATTAATACCCTCTCGTAACCACTGATAAACTTTCGCTTTATCCATAATAAATCGCACCTACCATTTTTGCTTAATATCTTACCATATCCACTAAAGTTGGAAATCAACTATGGCTGAAACGCCCACCCCAGATACTCTTTTTATACCATCTGCTACGTTAATTCTATCAATAGGGACTAAAACTGTAGCGCGAAGAGCCTCTCCTAAAAAAGCACCCTCTAATTGGAGAACTGCTTTTACCTTCTCAACCTGTTCTTCTGAACCACAGACTTGAACTGCGCCAATATAGCCTCCAGTTCCTGCGCTCAGTATAGGTACAATCTTAGTCTTAATGGATGTATTCTCATCACTTAACCCTTCTTGGTTACGTGTAATACCATTTATTAAGTCATTAATCTGCGGACCAAACTGATCTATAACATATTTTGTACCAAAAATTTTAAGAGCCATCTTTAAAGCAGATTCTAGGTTAAAAGGAGCGCTCCCTACCATGGGAGAAATGAGGTTCAATATTATAATAAATACAATTGCACCTACCAATATGGGTTGCCTACGCATTATAGATCATCCTTTCGTCGATAATATTAGCTTAGATAAATATTACTCGATAATAGACCACTATATAAAGAGGAGAGTTACGCTCAAAGAAAAACATCTACACATAGATATATTAACCTATAAATATTCTATGCATCTTACAGAGTAAGATACCCATAAGATAAGTAACCAAAAAAACTCCAATTGAAATTATGCGAGAAGGATTATAGAAAAATAGGGGGCATAAGCCCCCACCACTGCCCTAAAGGGCTCATCTTCCACGTAATATATTATAGTTCATCTAGTAACCTTAAATAGACTAGATCGTTTCTGATAAAAGAGAGTTCTTTTATCCTCTCAATGGCTCTCTTCATAGCCTTTTCAGGTGCCTTATGAGTTAATATAACTAGAGGTACGTAGTTCTCCTTTTCATGGGTCTCAAGTTGTAAAACTGAAGATATACTAACCTTCTCTTCTCCTAAAATGCCGCTTATCTGAGCCAAAATGCCTGGAGCGTCATATGTATATAGTCTGAGGTAGAAACGATTAGATACATTGTCTAGCGTTACTACTCTTGCAAGAGATTTCGTATCTATACTTCTACTAGAGAACCTAGTTCCATTCTGTAAGATCATATCTCGTCCTAGATCAACTATGTCACTTACAATAGCGCTAGCTGTTGGACGCCTGCCTGCACCTGGACCATAGAACATTGTGTCCCCTGCAAAGTTTGATTTAACGAATATAGCATTAAGTTCGTTGCTAACTGAGGCTAGTAAATGATCACTAGGGACCAAAGTAGGATGAACCCTCAGATCTATACCTTCATTTAGTACCCTATAAATGGCCAGCAGTTTTATGGTATAACCAAAGCTCTTGGCGAAATCTATATCTAACTTCGAGATTTCAGTTATGCCTTCCATGAATATAGAGTTCAATTCCACAAATGACGAGGATGCAAGCATTGCAAGGATAGTAAGCTTATGAGCAGTATCATTACCCTTGATATCAAGGCTAGGATCTGCCTCAGCAAATCCTCTTTCCTGAGCTGCCTTTAATGCATCAGAAAAGTCGAGGCCCTCTTGATGCATCTTGGTAAGAATATAATTGCAAGTACCATTTAAAATTCCATATATATTCTCAATGTCGTTAGCCACGAGGCCTTCTCTTAAGCCCTTAATAACTGGGATTCCTCCTCCAACGGATGCCTCAAACATCAAGTCTACTCCATTATCTTCAGCAAGTTCGAAGAGTTCTTTCCCTTTTGAGGCTATTAATGCTTTATTGGCAGTGACTACATGTTTCTTATTCTTAATGGCCTTGCTTATAAAAGAAAAAGCGGGTTCATGCCCTCCAATTGTTTCAACAACGATATGTATATCCTTATCCTCAAGTATATCATAGGCATCGCTACTTCGTCTAACAGAGCTAAGATCTATACCTGTAGCTTTTTCCCAATTGATATCTACAACTCTCTTTAACCTTAAATTCAAACCTGTCCTTGATGTAAGGATCTTCTTCTGCCTGAGTAAAATCTCTGCTACCCCAGTTCCAACAGTGCCCATACCAATAATTCCTATATTTATATCCATAAGCTGCTCCGCCAGGAGTTCCTCTAGTAAACACTGGAAAAATGGCGGATTCCTCCTTTCGCATCAAATACTTTTTTTCTCATGGGTCATTTCTGCAATTTCTTCACCTATAGCCTCTATTAATAATTCACCAGTTGCTATATTTGTTGCTAGAGGAACATTGTGAACATCACATACCCTTAAAAGTGCCGTTATATCAGGTTCGTGTGGCTGTGCTGTTAATGGATCTCTTAAGAAGATAATAGCATCAATCTCTTCTGAAGCAGCTTTTGCACCTATCTGCTGGTCTCCTCCCATAGGGCCTGAAAGCATTCTTTCAACGTGAAGCCCGGTAGCTTCCTGGATCATTCGTCCTGTTGTACCTGTGGCTATTAATTGACAGGCGCGCAATGTATCTATGTGTCTCTTTACAAAATCGATCATTGCTTCCTTCTTCTTATCATGGGCAATAAGAGCTATCCTCAAGTTAACACCCCATTTCTCTTTATCGCTTCGTCAAGAATAGATCCATCAACTCATAACCTTTATCTACCATAAATCCACCTTTCTTAGTTAACTCTTCGCTAAATTCAGGTATCCTATCGTGGCTACAACTCTTCTTTAGATCTTCGCCGCTGGCTATAAGGAAGGGCACATCATCTGCTGAGTGGGTTCTAATACTAATAGGTGTTGCATGATCCGGTAATATCATTAATCTATAATCCTCACTACCTAGTTCTGAAAGGAGAGTACCTATTACCTTCTCGTCCACCTCTTCTATGGCCTTTACCTTAGTATCAACTTCTCCTCTATGTCCTGCTTCATCAGCAGCTTCTAAATGGATGAATACAAAATCCTTCCCACTTTTAAGCACATCAAGACCTGCCTGAGCTTTCCCTAAGAAATTAGTATTAATAGTCCCTGTTGCTCCATTGACCTTTACAATGTCAAGTCCAGCATATACCCCAAGACCTTTCACCAGATCTACAGCAGAGACAACTGCCCCAGTCAAACCATACTTTTTATAAAAAGTCTCTAAAGTAGGTCTCCTTCCATGTCCCCATATCCATATAGATGTAGAGAGTCTAAGTCCCTTAGACTTTCTCATAAGATTAACTGGATGTTCTGGTAAGAACTTATTGCTATCCATCATAAGCTCAAGTAATTCCCCGGCTTTATCGCCTTTTGGTAAGTAGGATCCTATTACACGCTCGGAAATATCATGAGGTGGCGTTAACTTAAGATCTACTGGTCCACCTTTCCATACCATAAGATGTCGATAGCTAGTCCCAACATAGAAATGGATATCTTCACTTTCAAGTACTTCTTTTACTCCATTAATTAATTTTGCAGCCTCATCTGTCTCTATCTCATCAGAACTATAGTCTATCATCCGCTTCTCGGAATAATCATCCTCATCAGATAAAGTAACGAGGTTGCATCGAAAGGCAACATCCGCCTCATCAAGTTTTGCACCGATGCTAGCAGCCTCTAATGGTGCTCTACCAGTATAATACCGTGCTGGGTTATAACCTAGAACCGATAAATTCGCTACATCACTCCCAGGTTCAAAGCCATCTGGAATAGTCTTTACTAAACCTACACGCCCAACAGAAGCTAATTTATTCATATTAGGAGTTCTCGCATAAGCAAGAGGGGTCTTATCACCTAACTCCTTTATAGGCCTATCAGCCATACCATCTATTAAGACAACTATATATTTCACTAGAACCTTGCGACCTCATACCCTTATAAGGGAGAGAAAACGCAGTGCCTCCCTTCCATCGATTACATATCCCTATTTTACACTATCTTATAACTTATTACAATCCCTGTACAACTCTGATAGCTAATGAATATATATCTTCTTCTATATCTGAAGTATATCAGTTCAAGTAAGATAATGCAATGAGTATATACAATACGCCTTTACTTGTTCTCAGACGTCTTATCTAATATTTCCCTTAAAACTCTAGGCTTATCTGTTATAATACCGTCTACTCCCATATTGATAAGCTTCCTCATATACTCCCGTTCATTTACTGTAAAAACATGAAATTGCAATCCTTTGGAACGAGCAAGTGAAACCTGGGCCTGATTAATTGTTTGAAGTCCACGCCACATGCTAGGAAATTGAATAGAATCAGTCATAGGCTTATAAGGAAGGCGAAGCTCAGCAGCGAATCCAAAGGAAAGGGCATCTATGATGCTCACCCCAAAAGCGCATTCTGGCACTTTATTCTGAAGCCACCGTAATGTAAAAATGCTCTCAGCTACGATAAGAACACGATGATAAATTCTATACCTTATTATAAGTTTCGCTAATTCTTCAGCCATCTCCTTCCCTCCTGAATGAAGGTCCAATAGGAATCTTGTGGAACCAAAATTGAAGATTACTTCTTCAAGGGTAGGTATGGTAAGACCTTTCCCACGATAAGGATATACCTTATTATCACCTAATTTAAATCTAAAACCTGCATCTAGTTTCTTTAACTCATCTAAGGTATAATCCCTTATGTATCCTCTTCCATCTGTTACTCTATTGACTTTATGATCATGCAATACAACTATCTTTGAATCTCGAGTAAGTTTAAGATCTATCTCTATTACATCACTGCCACCTATAAGAGCCAGATAAAAAGCGAGTAAAGTGTTTTCAGGTGCATTTGAACTATCTCCCCTATGGGCGATTATAAGGGGACGACCTTCTTCTTTTATCTTAAAGAATGGATGGTTCCTCCATAGAAAAGGTTTAGTTCCAAAGGCATCTATTGAATTAATACAATACTCTGACATTATCATATTTCACCTGCCTTCATCTATTAAATACCCTAAATTCTCTAATTGTATTTTCCAGATATCTATAGTACAATTATATTATGTTAGATAACTGTTAGTTACCTAAAATCATACACAATGAAGTGTTATAGTCCAATTAAGGCAAAGATAAGAAAAGGGGTGATTGCCTCTATCAAGAAAGAATCGTATAACAAAAAATAGAAAGGAGATAACGTATCTAAACTATGACTATAACTAATACTCAGGACTTACGAAAAGTTGTTGATAATGCAGTAAATAATGTAGAGGTGACAGATATACACACTCACCTTTTCTCACCAAACTTCGGTGATCTGCTCCTATGGGGAGTCGACGAATTAATAACATATCACTATCTCATTGCTGAGACTATGCGGTGGGTTGATATACCTTATGATAAGTACTGGTCCATGTCAAAGGAGGAACAGTCTGATCTTATATGGAATACTCTCTTTATAGAGAATACTCCTTATTCAGAAGCATGTCGTGGTGCACTCACTGTCCTTGATAAATTAGGCCTTGATGTAGGGACCAGAGATCTTAAGTCCTATCGTCAATATTTTAATGATATGAATGTTAACGATTATGTCGACAAGGTATTTGAGGTTGCAAAGATCAAGTGTGCTGTTATGACAAATGACCCATTTGATGCTGCAGAGCGCGAGCTATGGTTAAACTCCTATAAACCTGATCCTCGATTCAGAGCAGTTCTACGCCTCGATGTACTCTTAAACTCTTGGGAACGCGGGTGCGAAATTCTTAAAGAATTAGGTTATGATGTGGATATAAACCTTTCAGATAAAACTTTTAAAGAAGTACGCAGGTTCTTAGGGGAATGGATAGATAGGATGGATGCTCTCTATATGGCAGTTTCTCTTCCTCCAGACTTCGCGTTTCCAGAAGATTCACCACGGGGGAAACTTATAGAATCATGTATACTGCCCATTTCGCGTGAAAAGAACGTGCCATTTGCAATGATGATTGGCGTTAAAAAGCTTATAAATCCAGGACTCCAAGTTGCTGGTGATGGTGTGGGCAAAGGCCATATCCAAGCAGTGGAATTCCTTTGCGCTAATTATCCAGATAACAAGTTTCTTGTAACTATGCTTGCTAGAGAAAATCAGCATGAGTTGGCAGTAGCAGCGCGTAAATTCCGTAACCTTATGGTCTTTGGGTGCTGGTGGTTCCTGAATAACCCCAGTCTTATACAGGAGATCACACGCATGCGTTTTGAGCTCCTTGGCGTGAGCGTTATTCCCCAGCATTCAGATTCAAGGGTTCTAGATCAACTCATCTATAAATGGGAGCATTCCCGTAAGATTATAGCAGATGTCTTAGTGGAAAAATATAGCGATTTGTTAAAGACTGGTTGGACCATAGAGGAATCTGAAATCAAACGTGATGTAAACAAACTCTTCGGAGGAAACTTCTGGGAGTTTTTAGAGAGATAGTAATGTAGGGGCCGTTAAGGCCCCTTAACTTATCTTCCCTTTATAGTCATAAAATCTGCTGAAACCCCATTAATAGCGTTTAGTTCCTCACAAAATCCTTGGATTTCATCGTTAGAGCCACATAGTTGCAAAACTATAAAGCCCTCATCAGAACAAACTTCTCCCGCCTCATGGAGCCCTAGCCTAATCTTAATCATACATCCATACTTTGTGAGTAAATCCTGAACCTTTACAGCATCCTCATACCTATTCTCTACAATGATCCCCATTAAGTTATAACAACCCATGCATACAATCCCCCTTTAAATTTTTATCCCAAACCAAGATCAAGGAGCATCATAAGAGCAAATCCTATAACCACCATAAAAGTAACTATTGCTCTCTCACCATCAGCATGAGCCTCAGGTATTAGTTCATCGAAGACCACATAGATCATTGCTCCTGCAGCAAAAGACATTGCATAAGGCAATAAAGGTCGCACAATGCTTACTCCAAGAACTCCAATAAGCGCAGCTGGTATTTCCACTATCCCGGACAATTGACCGTAAAACCAAGCTTTAAAGGGAGATGCTCCTTCTCTCCGTGCGGGAAAAGCTACAGCTATACCTTCCGGAAAGTTTTGTATTCCCATTCCAACGGCAAGAGCCACGGCACTATAGAAAGCCGCACTATCATAGGAGCCAGAGAGTGCTCCAAAGGCAACGCCAACAGCGATACCTTCTGGTATATTGTGTAAGGTTATAGCCAGCACAAGAAGGAACGATTTCCCGAGTCCAGATTTTACTCCCTCCACTCGTCCAGAATCATTATGCATATGTGGAATAATCCTATCAACGCTCCAAAGGAAACCACAACCTATAAGAAAACCCAAGACTGCAGGTATATAAGGCGGAACGCCCTGCTCTTCTGCGTATTTTATTCCAGGATCAAGCAAAGAGAAGAATGAAGCAGCAACCATAACACCTGCAGCAAAGCCTAACATGGCATTCATGACTGTTCTCTTCATATCACGAAAAAAGAAGATCAGGCCTGAACCTAAAGCGGTCATACCCCACGTATAAAATGTCGCGATGAGTGCTTGGACTAAGCTACTCTGTGAAGCGAGCCATCCCATAGATACACCTCTTTTCGTTAATCTGGTTTATACTGAACCTTTAGCTTGTCTATAATATCAAAGCCACAAGACCTTAGTGTATCTTCGACAATGTCTACGCTCTCGCCGCTCCATCCGTATGAACCAAATGCCATGCCTATACGATCCTTTGGGGCTAGTCCCTTCATGTATGTCAAAAACGCCGCCACATTAGGCAATATATTCCTATTCAAAGTAGAAGAACCTACACATATATACTTTGCAGTAAGGAGCTGATTTATAACCTCTGATATGTGATGTTCCTTAAGACTTAAAATCTTTACTTTAATACCTTTTTCTCTAAATTCGTCCCCAATTCTTTGGGCAAGAATTTCAGTGGAACCCCACATGGTATCATATACAATGACCCCTTCATCATCATTGGTTTTGTTATTTGCCCAGTCAGTATATTTAGATACTATTGTGCTTATATCTTTCCTCCACATAACCCCATGGCTTGGAGCTATAAGGCTTATATCGAGTTTGCTGACCTCTGTAAGGATCTTCCTCACCTGGGCCCCAAGAGGGAATATTATATTTGCATAATAGTCCTTTGCTCGCTCAAGTACTCTCTCCGCGCCAATCTCGTCCTCAAACCTCTCCTCAGAGGCAAGATGCTGCCCGAATGCATCATTAGAAAATAAGAACTTTTCTTCTGGAAGATATGTTACCATACTATCAGGCCAGTGCACCATAGGGGTCTGCAAAAAATTAAAGGAATACTCGCCTGTGCTTAGTGAATCACCGGTCTTAACTATGTTAACGTTCCAATCTTTCTTATAGTAGGCTTTAAGTACTTTATCACCCATTGGTGATGTAATAATAACAGGGGTCTCAGTAACTTCAAGCACATCAGGTAGAGCACCAGAATGATCAGGTTCAACATGATTGGTTATAATGTAATCTATCTCTTTAGGATCAATGATCTCTGAGATATTATCTATCAACACATGAGAAAAATCGGCTTTTACAGTGTCTATGAGTGTTACTTTCTCGTCAATTACTAGGTAAGCATTATAAGAAGTTCCATATGGAGTCCTATAACCATGGAAATCTCTAATGTCATAATCTACTGCACCTACCCAGTAAATATTATCACTTAACTTAATAGCCATATTCATTCCTCCTTAAATTAGTATGTAATAGCCTTTAATTCTTAAACCTATCGCTCCTCCTAACCATGTATATAATACCATAATTTTAAAGGAATTCATATGTTTAAATAAAAAATCCTCTCCAAATTAATGAAGAGGATTCTATATGCTGTGTTTTAATTAGAGCGCAGCGAAGACACTTTCTCTTTGATAACACCATTTTTCACGTAATTTAGGCTTTTCTATTTTCCCAGTGGGATTGCGTGGAACTCTATCAAAAATTATTTTTCTTGGTCTCTTGTATTTTGGTAAGTCTTCGCAGAATCTGATGATTTCTTCTTCATCCACTAACCTTCCCGCCTTGATTTCAATAATAGCCACAGGGATCTCGCCTAGTCGCCTATCTGGCATGCCAATTACAGCAGCATCTCTAATATCTTCATGGGCTCGTAAGAAATCTTCGATCTCAACAGGAAATATATTTTCTCCTCCTGCTATAATAACATCTTTTTTGCGATCAACTAGGTAAATAAAACCGTCTTTATCTTGACGTGCCATATCTCCAGTATAGAGCCATCCATCTCTTAAGATCTTTCGTGTTGCCTCAGGATTTTTATAATAACCCTTCATAACACCAGGCCCTCTTATAACTAACTCACCTACTTTACCTCGAGGAACTGCTCTTCCCAAATTATCAACTATCTTGGCTTCCCAATTAAAGCCAGGCAACCCGATTGCACCAACTTTGTGAGAGTTCTCCATACCAAGATGAACACAGCCAGGACCCGTTGATTCGCTTAATCCATAATTAGTATCATACTGCTGGTTGGGGAAGTACTTTTTCCATTGTTTAATCAAGCTAGGTGGTACAGGTTGGGCTCCAATATGCATAAGTCGCCACTGTTTAAGAGTGTAATCCTTTAAATTAACCTCTCCACTTTCTATTGCGTCAAGAATATCTTGCGCCCAGGGTACTAAAAGCCAAACGATTGATGCTTTTTCTTCTGATACAGCGTCAAGAATCCATTTAGGCTTTACACCACACAGAATCACAGCTGTGGAGCCTACAATGAGACTACCGAACCAATGCATCTTAGCACCAGTATGATAAAGTGGAGGAATACATACAAAAGTATCCTCTGAACTCTGTAGATGATGTCGATTTTCAGTAATACATGCTGATACAAGATTAGCATGGGTTAAGACAATAGGTTTCGGTACACCTGTAGTACCTGATGTAAAGTAAAGTGCCGCATCATCGTTATCACAGATATCAACTGCAGGTGGATCTTTAAAGTATTTTTGTATGAGTTCAGTAAAATCTGTTGCTTGCTCAGGACAGTTCTCACCTACAAAAATATAGTCTATAATATCAGTTAGGTTCTCTCTGATCGCATCAATTCTTTCTATGAATTCAGATTCATATATAAGAACCTTGACTTCTGCCGTTTTAAGGCATTTTTCAATCTCTTCAGCTGTGAATCGAAAATTTAATGGTACAGCTAAAGCACCTGTCTTTAAAATTCCAAAATAAATGGGAAGCCACTCTAAGCAATTCTTCATTAATAAAGCGACCTTGTCGCCTTTTTTTATACCTCGGGCTATTAATGCATTTGCAAAACTGTTGGAGATATTCTCAAATTCAAGCCAGGTAATCTCTCTTCTTATGTTTTCAGCTGGCCTGCGTTCGATTAAACTGATTTTATTTGGATATACGCGAGCGTTGCGGGAAAGCATCTCTGTGATTGGCATAAATAAAGCACCTCCATACTACCATTCTACTTTTATATAAAACAGAAAACCTTCCTACCTATTCCTACTCATTTTATAATTGTATCACTATTAATTTTAAAATGCAATTCCTAATTTATGATAAATTAAATAATACAGCTGCTAATTTCCACTATATTTTAATTTCCATTAGATTTTTGCTACTATGCGTCCTATTCCTTTGGATAAGACTATTTTCTCAATGAATTTTCAATCCATTTCTAAGATCGTATGGTCTTTAATTATTACACTCACCTCGTTGGACCATCTTCCAGCATTATGCTTTCCATTGTAGGTTCCATCAGCTAGCGATAACTATCGACTTCATTGATTACTAGTTCTTTCCCTCTCTCATTCCACTGATAAAGACGCCAACCCTCTTTTCTTTTACATGTAAATTAAACCACCAATAATCACGTTATCGTACTTTGCCTCTAATCTTTCCTACTAAGTCTTTGGCACACTTTTCCGCATAACCATATTTAGTACCACGAGCTATTAATGAATTCATACTATCCCCTTTTTCCATAAAATTCGACGTTTTCTTTTAAAAGTTTCTCTTCCCAAATAGTTTGTAACAAGGCTAAATCCTCAGTGTAATCAGTCTTTGCCTCATCTTCACTATATTGAAGGGTATCAAGTATATCAATTGTGAAGTTGCCTTCACCATAATCCTTCCATTCCTTTTGTAAATCTCTGTTAGGATGGTTGCCGAATCCTAGTTTGAACTTGGTGCTATTTATCTTGCTCTTTAAATCCTGGGTCGCTTCAATGTAGCACTTATTACTAGCTTTCGAACGAATAATAAGTATGCCCATTTGTGGTTTCATCTGTCGGTATTGTTCCTTTAGTTCTTTTTTTCTGTTCAAGAATAAATACCCCATTTCCTCTTCATTAATTGTCATGGTACGTCTCTACAACTAAATATAGTATAATCTCTCTGACATCTCACGTCAATACTAAAGCCTCTCTATTGACTCTAACGTTACATTATGATTTATAATACTATTAGAGGGAGGTCAAAAGGTAGAATGAAAGTAAAAGAAGTTGCTGATTTAGTTGGTATTAGTGTGCGCACACTCCATTACTATGACCAAATCGGTTTATTAACCCCTGATAAGATAAGTGAATCTAGTTATCGCTTTTACTCTAATGATAATCTTGAAATGCTACAGCAGATCTTATTCTTTAGAGAGCTTGGCTTCTCTTTAAAGAAAATTAAAGAAATTATCAATAGCCCTTCGTTTGATCGTCAGGAGGCCTTGATGCTGCACCGAAAGATGTTACTTGAGAAACGTCGTCAACTCGATAAAATGCTTGGAACCATTGATAAGACCATTCAGAGTCTAAAAGGAGAGATTACAATGACAAATAAAGAAAAATTTGAGGGTTTTGACTTTAGCCATAACCCGTACGAACAAGAAGCACGTGAACGTTGGGGTGATGAAGCTATCAATAATTCCAATGCTAAACTAGGGAAACTCTCTGAAGATGAACAGAAGATTATATCTGAAAGAATAAGTTCCATCTATAAAAAGCTTGCATCCCTTCGTGATACTTCACCTGAATCCGAAGAGACACAAGCAGCAATTAAAGTCTGATGAACGCTTTACTAAAAACATAGACGGATTTGGTGATGGATTAGCTAAATTTATGAGTCGTGCTATGGCAGTCTTTGCGGTAATAACAAAAAGTGATCTTACATGTAAATATGAGCCAAAGCCTAATATATGGTCTTGGCTCATATTCTCTGTGGTTTAGGGTTTTCTTGTATCAGTATGTGAAGAACCGGTAGCTTTAGAAAGTCCATATATACCCTGACTCATAATTCTATTATAAATAGCCTGAGTAGGAGCTAACCATACTTCGCCAGTTCCTGTAAAAGTCTGTGCCAACCCTTCACCACTAGTCCACGAATCCAAGAGTGTTTTAGATGTTCTTTCCACTGTAAATCTAATATCACCTTTTCTAAGAAGAGCAAAATTGCCATCTACTACAAGTTTCTCATTATTTAATTTATATTTTATGAGTTCGCTCTCTGGTACCGGAATAGTTAGAACACATATTCCAGATCCTCTGAGTTGTGTCTGAAAGAATCCCTCTCCACCTAAAACCGCAGAAGAGATATTCTTTTGGGTTGCAATACTAACCTCAATAGAAGGCTCACAGCAATGGAAAAGTCCCTTGTCTACTATCATCTCTTCATTATTTAATTCCATTATAGCGTAATGTGCAAAGCTAGGTTCTAGATAGATCTCACCTGTCCCACTATACTTTGGTTTAAAGGCCGTTTCCTTTGTTAGCACGCTTGACGCTAGCTTCTTCGCTAAACCTCCAAAGCCCCCTACCTTATTATCCATCTCTATGTTGCCCTTCATAAAATGCATTGCCCCTGCTTCTAACGTGACACTACTATTACTAAGTGTGATCTTTACCTGCTTAAGACGAATCCCTCCCTGCTGCGCAAAGAAAAGCTGCTGTGCTATTGAAAGGTTATCACCTCCATCTAAGTTTTCATATCGAAGAACCTCAATCTTAATATTACCACGTTCCATTGAGCTAATTACAGTGATCTTTTCTTGCATTTACACCCTTCTCCCCTCTTATTATCTCCCCGGGTCTATCACACTTAAAAGATGACTCGTCTTATTGGAAAGCAAACGAAGAAGTGGATATAACCCAACCATAGTGTAATTGAATAGTATTTGATAAAATATCGGTATTGACTTCGCTGAGAAACTCAAAAGTCCTGCCATCTTTCTAGAATACATACCATTTTTTTATTTTAAGGTACACTTTTTTCCCGGTGCGAATATTGAATTTACGTGAAGGGATTTGCCTAACGAACAGTACATACTAGGGGCTTATATTGAATTATATGATAAAAATCTTTTGTTTAAACCAAAGATACTATAAAAATTTCTATATGAAATAAGATAAATCATAAAACGACTCTTTGCCCAAGTGAAAGCAATATTTCTTCGCTAACTGCTTTAAATCAGTAGACCTATCTAATCCTATCCAATCATCTATTGAGCCCCTAAAGCAATATCTCTCTACTTCAAACTCTCTTGTGGTTTTATCGATTAAAATAAATCGCATCATTGCCATATATATTACGTAAAAGAACTCCGCAAGATATATGGTAATAACGTCCTTTTTAACATCTACCTTTGCTCTCAGCTCTTCTGGGATACTGTCCTCAACCGCTTTTATCTCTTCGTCAGTAACAAGCTTTGGTCCTATCCTTCTTAAAAAGACCATTCCATTTGGTTCTTCATAAATTTCAAATCCATCTGGGATCTCATCAACGAGTTTCCCTTCTAAATTTTTAGAAAACCAGTATTTAGGGTTGCCTTTTTTTGTTAAACCTTCATGTAAGTAATATTTATCTCCTTTAAAGTTAATATATTCGACTGGCATCCCGTCACCTTCCTAATATTGTAATTTATTAATCAAATTCGCTTTCGAATATACGAATATATCTTCTCTTTTAGTCCAACCTAAAGATGTCCAGAAGCTATTTCCAATGGAATTGTCTACGAGAACAAAGAGATGACATTTATTGATTCCTTCTGTTTTAAGTTGATTAAGACTTTTTTCAACTAGTGCTCTACCAATTCCTTTGCCTCGATAATCCTCATCTACAGCAACATGATAAATATATCCTCGTCTTCCATCGTGACCGCATAATACTGTCCCAATGAGTTTCTCTCCTTCTAGGCATAGAAAACTTAGCCCTTTATTCCTCAATAGAAACTTTTGGATATTAGAGCGTGAGTCAGCACTACTTAGCCCAATACCTGGTATTCTAGTCCATAGACGATACATCTCATCATAGTCATTAATTTCAATCTCACGTATACGCATATCTAAAACCCTTTTCATACCTGGCTTAGCTCATCTTCTATAAATTGCAAGACTTTTTCTGCATGACCTTTAGCTTTTACATTCCTAAACTCTTTTACTAAGTCTCCCTCTTTGGTAAATACAAAAGTCGATCTTTCTACCCCCATATATTCCTTACCATACATCTTTTTAAGTTTCATTACACCAAATAGTTTATGGACTTCCTCGTCTCCATCACTGAGGAGTAAAAAAGGGAGGTTATATTTCTCTCTAAACTTAGTATGGGATTTCAAAGTATCCCTACTAACACCTAATATGACCGTATTTGCTTCTGCAAATTCATTATACAGATCTTTAAATTCTGTTGCTTCAGTTGTACAACCTGCTGTATTATTTTTGGGATAGAAATAAAGTACTACATTTTGTCCTTTAAAGTCATCCAACGAAACATCAGCCCCACCAGTCTCCTTTAGAGTAAAATTATACTTTAGCATACTCTACCTCCTCTATGTTTACTTGAGTCCGGATTCATTTAATGCTTTAGTAAGTTCACTTTTAAAAGCTATGTGTCTGGGATATTTACTTCTATATCCTTCAATTAACTCTATACCTTCTCGCCTTTTCCCTCTATTAGCTAATGTCTCTGCCATTGCAACTAGTAGTCCTGCTGCTTTATAATAGCTCCCCCTATACTGGTTACTGACAATTTCATCGGCCCTGTGTTCTATTTCATCCTTGCACCAATTCAGATAGAAATTTTCTTCTTCCTCAGTTAGCTTGAGGTATTTTTGTGTATCATCAACGACCCTTTGATATTTTTTAATATAAGTTTCCCTTACAGAATACCTTATAGCATCTGCCCATTCCTTATAAAGAACCTTTGAATGAACTCCTTCCTTCGATAAAAATACCAGTATAAAGGTGAGGAAGGTAAACTTAGGATTCTCTCTATAGCTCCATCCAAGGGAACCACGACCTTCACACATTCGGAATACCTTTTCGTATCTTCCACCTAGAAGCATGGCATTGGCTAAAGTACCTTCTGATACAAAAGCTCGGTGCTGTTCTTCGAAATAATTATAACTGGTTCTACGTTCATCTTTTTTACCTAGAAGTTCCATGATTCTTTCTTCAGCTTTATCTCGTATCTCTTCGAAGCAATCACATTCAATAGCAGTAATATATAAATCAAGTAAATGTTCTATAGTAGGATCAGAATAAAAGCATTCTCTATATCCTTCTAGTCTTAACTTATTATCATCAAGTCTCTCCCCTGCTTTTGAGATGGTTTCTGCTACTTTAGCCCTTACTGTGTAATCCTGGGGAATCTCCGATAAGCCCTCTCTAGCAACTTGGATAACTGAATCTCCTTCTCTTTCTAAAGCCGCGATCCAATCAAGGTATGCGTTAGGATACTTATCTGCATATTGCCTAGCAAATTCAGAGATGGCGGGGATGCCACCCTTTAAAAAAACAGCTTCTCTAAGTAACTCGCTTACACGCGATGTGCCTTCATCCTTTAAAAGTTCGATCCATTTTGTTAGAAAAATATCGAAATCTGGCAACGTATCATCATATACATTGATTATATCTTTCAGTCCAACGATTCTCCATAGATATCCATATTCATTCATTGATTCATATAATAAGTCTGCTCGCTCCTGTAAAGTAGAGTTCATATATACGGACCTGAAAAAGAGCGCAACCTGCTCATCTATGTCTACTTTTAACATACTACTTTGATCTAGATCACCTGGGAGGTGCCCTGGTTCCTCTCCCATCTGTAATATATCAAATAGTTTCCTATAGGCCTCTTCAGCGATCTTATATTCTCCTTGCAACAATAAGCTTCTGGCTTGCATGAAGAATTCGTCCATTTCCTCTGCCCAGCTTTCATCGCCAAAATCTCTTTCTTCACCGATAGTATCGTCCCATCTCCAGCCGTCGCAATATACACCATCCCTTACTCTCTCTTCAAAGTCTTCTATTGCACCCATTAACCAATCTACATCGGATATAACCTCTTCCTTCTGCTTCTGGGGTATTAGTTTATCCAAAAATACCTGTCTATTTGAAGGGTGCTCCTCGCTAGCCCAGCTCAAGATCATATTCCGGAAATCTTCTGTAGAAAAATCCTTCAACTTTTCCTTTACTTTATCCATAAACTCTTTATAGCTTATCATCTCTTCGCCCTTTCTCTTTCTAAACTCATAGTTCTCCAATGGACGTATTATATAGGATGTCCACCCCCTAAAAATTCAAGCAAGGACCTATACAAATATATATAATCATATCAAAAGAAAAGAAATCTGGAAAGGGCCATTTACAAAATTTAGAACAAATACTTCCTAAAAATATGGTAAGCATGGTTGTGAAGGGAAAGCTATTGGAATACTAAACACCCAATGAATAGATATTAGTTCAAGACATTTCTAAATTGTTCTACTATGTTTTTACCCTCCTCTTTATCTTCTGGAATCCGAATGTCAAGCTCATCCTCTTCATCAGGATCACCGTATTTCTCCCACACTGCATACAAAGTTCTATAATCCCTGTTCATAAGTTGCTGACGTACTTGAATAAGTAGGTTTAACAATCCATCTTCTGAAACAAAACCTACGACTTCTTCTTCATCATCGTCTTCGTCGTAGTCGTATGGATCATCAATATATGCCATATTAACCCTGCAATATATGACTACTATTACCCGGTTGCCAATGATTTCTACCTCAATCCCTAAGTCATCTTCTCCCGCGAATTCGTACTTAGATAAATACTCCAAATCTTCCTCTGAGCTATTAAATGCCAGTGCGAAAGTCCACCAATCATAACTCTCTTCATACATCACGTCATAATACTCTTCCATGAGCTTTTGCCATCCACCAGGTATATCATAGCCATCAACATTGTATACGAAACTAACTCTCCTTGATGTAGGGGCTGCCCTACTTGAAAGAGACGCAACCTTTGCCCTCTCCTCCTTTCCAAGTGCCTTGTCTACAGCTAAAAATTCATATGATGTGGAACTATGATCTGATGTAAATCCTTTTCTAATACTTATTATCCTCATTTAGAACCCTCCATTTATAAATCCAAGACGGATAATCTTTATTATTAGCCTCAAGCCATCCTTTGGTTTCTTCTACATATTCAGGACACCCAGGATCAGAGCCTATTGCATCATCTGCAAAGACCCTGCAGCCGCCACAAAAAACTTTTGCTTTGCACTTTCCACAGCTACCTTCTTTAAAAGATTTATTACTTCTGAAATATCTATAGTTTTTAACCAC
Organism: Firmicutes bacterium UBA5435; assembly: GCA_002426645.1. Lineage (GTDB taxonomy): Bacteria > Bacillota > UBA5435 > UBA5435 > UBA5435 > UBA5435. The sequence continues at coordinate 45,817 of DIRN01000100.1, forward strand.
ATCGCTCTTATCCCAGATGGTTCCAAACTCCTCTTTCAATAGATTGCACCCGTTGAATCGATCTCCAACAAGCTGTGAACAAGGATATACAGAACCATCAGGCGCAACAAACATAATCCGTTGAAATGCAGCACATCCCCGTACTCCTGAGAATAAGGCTACTTGAGGATCTAATTTCCGTTCAACAAACGAAAGGGCACAATCGATTCTAATAGATATATCAGTATATTTATCATTTATTCCAGCCAATCTCGCCTCTAAAAGTTCTATATCTCCCTTATCCGGTTTTTCTACAAGCCACCGTCCTATATTTATAGGTGGCTTATACCTAAGCAATGTGTACCTATTAAAACCGCATTGTAAAAGCATCTCAATTATTTTGTACAAATTATGTATAGAGGATCTTGTCATAATTAAATTTGCACCTGTCATTATACCGCGTTCAGATAATTGTCCTACTAATGTTCTAAGTTTTTGTACGCTATTAGTGTCTCCTTTTATAAGCTCATCTACTTTTATTCCAACCTGAAGGACTTTTATATGCCCCGCCAATTCATCAAGTCGTTCAAGTTCAATTCTATATTTCCCTGTGGTAATATGAACTATTAGACCTTCTTCTGATGCCCTTTGCACGATCTCCTCTAAGTCATTTCTTACAAAGGGTTCTCCTCCTCCTATGGCGAGCTGAAAAGCACCACTCTCAGCTATTTTACTTATTAACTTATACGCTTCTTGAGTATCAAGTTCGTTTGTACAAGAGCCTTTATGGCGTTGGATATAGCAGTCAAGACATGCTTCTTCACATCTATAGGTTACTGCCCAGTGGATTGTCTCAGGAGCGCTTAGATGCTGATACTCCGGCCATCTGAGTTCTATGCGGCTCTTCTCTTCAAGCAGTCTTTTGTAATCTTCTGATAGAACCCCATTTGGCATTACATCAATAATTCCTATATCCGCGAACTTCTGTAGTACACCTTTTATGCTTTCACTATCTATCGGTTTCCCCTTATAGGTTATAGGCATATTCAATAAAGCATTCACATCAACGACTTGGATATCTCTTATCATTGAAATAACTATAAACGCTTCCCTGTCAATATCAATAACATCTCCAGTATCCATATTAAAGATGAGCCCACCAAAATGTTCTTGTCTAACTTTAACCTTTGGCGAGAGCCTAACAACGTTAAATTTCATACATTTTTTTTGCATATCATTACTCTCCATAGTAGGGGAAACCCTTATTTCATTACTTCATTTAGCAATGCATCATAGGAATCAACTACTTCATATCTTACAGTGTCGCTACTTATTTTCTTAAAGTGTTCTCTAGCGCAATGTATCTTCAATTTTTCTACATCTCGGAACTGCATGGTTGATAGATCGCCCTTTGTCTCTGCAACGAAATATATATGTTTTACTTCACCCTCATGAAATGCGATTGCCCAGTCAGGATTATACTTCCCAACTGGTGTGTTGATGTAAAAACCACTGGGTAATTTTACATATACTGCTACTTCTTCAGATTTATCTAGTTCAATTGCCATATCCTTTTCCTTATGAGAATCGTAGATAACATGGTCATATAGATGCTTATTTGCTTTTATGGCATTCTTACCTATTCGTCCTTTGAGATTAGGTTGGGTGAATATATCCATTGTATACTTCTCTTCAAGCTTATTATATGTGATATGCTCAATTATTACCGTTGCTTTTTGTTCATTTATGATGTTTGAGGCTTTAATTATAAATTCCTCAGGGTTGCGTTTAAATTGCTCAAATGTCACCTTCTCTACATTTTGTAAAATCTTCACAACGGTACTTCGGGTAAGCCCTGTTTCCTCTACAATCTTGCCAACTAGATCATATTTTACGCTCCTTGCTGGTGCGACATCTACTTTACTTATACTGCCTTTGCTTTTGATAAATGCCTGACCAGTCTGTAATGCTTCTTTTGATTCTATCTTATCCATTTCTCCCTGCTCAACCTTGAAGAAAATTTGTGATACTGTTAAATCCCTATTTAAAGCACGAACGGACTTTTCTATGAGCTCATCGGTATCGAAATCTACCACATAGGCTGACTTTGAATTGATTTTGTTCCATAGCACCTTAAATTCCTTCATTTGTAATTTTGAGTCGTTCAATTTTAATTCAACATTATTGCTCCTTGCGTTTTCAGGAGCCATGGCCTCAGGATTATATATACTATCAAGGATATTGATAATGTCTGCCTTGTAAGGGGCTAATTTTTCTCCCATTATAAATCTTCCAGCCTTAACATCATCATAGTACTTATCAGTTAAATTATTGTCATCGTCAATGTACCAGTTTCTGATTAAGTTATTTGTAATTCTATTAGCGAGTTTATCGTCAATAACTAGCTCTAGGTTATCTACATCTTTTATGACTTTGTCTGTGAATAAGTCTGGTGTAACTTTTCTTGGACGGTCTGCGACAACTTCCGCTATCTCATCTTGTAGTCCTTTTGCAAAACTATCATAGCTTTCGTTTGCAATAACTGTTAGCACGTTTGTACTATGAACATCTGGGCCTAGTACATCTTTATCCATTCGTTCACCATTTTTATTAACACAAAGGCGTAGTCCACGTCCTACTTCTTGACGTTTACGGACTTCAGAGCCACTTTGCTTGAGTGTGCATATTTGGAATACATTAGGGTTGTCCCAGCCTTCCCTGAGGGCAGAGTGGGAAAATATGAACCTCACTGGCTCTTTTAAGTCTAATAGGCGCTCTTTATCTTTCATGATCAGCTCATATGCATCCACATCATCTGATGTGTTCTCTCTTCTATTAGTGATCTTACTATCAGTTAAGCGATTCTTTTTATCAATGGAGAAGTATCCAGCATGAGTCTTCTTTGCTTCAATTTGACTTAAATACTCCCAATAATCATCTTTGCCAATCGCAAGTTGCCACTGAGTAAGCACTGCATTATATTCTTCTTCAAAGACCTGTGAATACTCTCCATCTATAGGAGTTCCGTCTTCATCATATTGCTTGTATTTTGCCACCTCGTCAATGAAGAAGAGTGATAAGACTTTAATTCCTTTGTAGAAGAGTTGGCGTTCTCGTTCAAAGTGTGATTTTATTGTTTCCCTTATTTGAATACGACGGATCTGCTCTTCGCTAACAGCGCCTATGACATCTCCTGCGGATATTATTACACCATTTGTGAATTCAACTGTATTGGTTAATCCATTTATTCTTGATACAGTATACCCTTTATATTGGTCAAGGCCTTCAGATTGCTCATATAAGTTATATCCTTCTTTAACTATTCGTGTTACCTTTCTTATTCCTTTAGCTCCCTTTATTTCGAATTCTAGTGTAGCTGTTGGTGGACGATCTCCATATAGGTTTATTTTTTCAAGGTATAGATAGCTCTCTGTTGCAGTAGAGCCAGTAACTGATATTCCTTTAACTGCAATCTTTTTGACTAGTCGTTTATTATATGCTTCTAGGGCATCTAGTCGATAGACCATATTATAGATCGAGTCCTTCTTATGGGTTGCAGAGTAACGCAAGGTCATTAAAGGATTAAACTCCTTGAGTCTCTCTTTTGTAGCCTTACCTTCCACTGATTGTGGTTCGTCGATAATGAGTATTGGGTTAGTTGCAGCGATAACATCAATGGGACGCCGGGATCTAAAACTATCTAGTTTCATATAGATGCGCCTTGCGTCTTTCCCCCTTGCATTAAAAGCCTGAGAATTGATGATCATTACATTGATGCCGCTATCACTTGCAAAGCTCTCAATTTTGCTGAGATCCCGAGAGTCGTAAATAAAGTAGCGTATCTTCTTTTTATACTCCTCTGCAAAGTGATCTCTAGTTAAGCTGAAAGATTTATAGACACCTTCACGGATAGCCACAGACGGAACAACCACAATAAACTTACTCCAGCCATACCTTTTATTGAGCTCAAAGATGGTTTTAATGTATGTGTATGTTTTTCCTACTCCTGTCTCCATCTCAATTGTCAGGTTATATCTGCCTTCAAGTTCCTTTGACGGCTCAATTTGATTCCGCCTTTGTACCCTCTGTAAATTATCTATTGTAACTTCGTCAGGTAGTACAACTCTTCTATTATTGTACCCTGTAAGATCTGTTTCATTTTTCATATCTAACTGTAAAGAGCTACCTTTGTCTATAATATAGGTAGAGGTGATATTAGGCTGGCCGGCAAATACGTCACAGACAGCTGCTGCTGCATCTGCTTGAAATCTTTGATGCTTGAATTTTATCTTCAATCTGTGCCACCTCCTATATTACCTTTACGCTTGTATTAGGCGCTAGTAGCTTGAAGATCTCTACAATATTTATTTTGTCAGCGCTGTCTCTAAAGCTACTATCACGGAAAACAGCTCTTAACGGCTGTCTCCTCGCGATCTCCCTCACAACGTTCTCAGATACATTCTCTGTGAAACAAGCAATTAAAGAGCCCTCATCGACAGTATGTACTTTTGCGCCTTCTATTTCCTCAGTTTTATGGCTCAATGATAATGGCAGTCCCCAATCAATCAGCACACCGTATAAAAGATCCGTATCGGTTCTGTCATCTTTTATGTTTGATACATGTTTCATAAGAGTTTGTTGGGAGTACTCCTCAGCTGCATAGTAAACGTCTTTCATATTGGTACTATCTACTTTTAAGACTCTGAATCCTATATCCACTAGCTTCTTTTCCTCTTCACCGATCTTTAACTGCTCATTTTTTATCTCCTCATTGATCTTATCTCCAGCCCTCCGGATTCGCTCTTTCCCTATCTCACAGATATTGTTGTATCCCGCTTTATACGCCTCACTCTTCTCATCTGTGGGCTCCGGAAGCTGTACCATGATGAATTTACGATTCCCCCCATCCTCTGCATTGAGTTGCATGACTGCGTGGGCTGTGGTGGCAGAACCGGAGAAGAAGTCGAGGATGATGTCACCTGCATCAAAATCCACGCTCATTTCACATATTCTTTTAATCATTTCCATTGGTTTTGGATAATCAAAGCATTTTACTGCAAATAACTCCTTCAATAGTAAAGTGCCTTTTTCAGTATTAGTTTCTTTATCCCACCACACCGAACGCGCCATCACTCGAGGCTCTCTATACTTTTCAACAATTTGATAACTACCATTTCTCATCTTCTTTGCCTTAATATTAACATTTACGTTTTCCGCAGACTTTTGCTTGCCCCAACGCCAAACTGTCTTAACTCCTTGGGATTCTAATGGGTAAAGTTCTAACCATCCATCTACTCTTTTTAAAGAAATCTCATATAAACCATTCTCATCTATATTTGTTTCGTTAATATAAAACGGGTAATATAAATTCGGTCTATTATTAATGTTAAATTTTATATTACGATTTCTAAGTTCTCTTAATTCGAAGCCACCTATATCGTCAAATAAAGAAAATTTATTAGCTTTATCTTCTATTAAGTTAAGTTTTGTTCTATCAGACTTTGAAAACACAAGAATATAATCGTGCATTCTCGCAACCCCACCATAATCGCGGCCTCTTGGATTTCCGACTACCGTTATTTGAGCAACAAAATTATCCTCCCCAAAAACCTCATCACAAATCTTCCTCAAGTTATGCACTTCATTATCATCAATACTAACGAAAATAACCCCATCCTCACTTAATAAGTTACGGGCAAGCTTCAATCTAGGATACATCATACTACACCAGTCACTGTGGAAGCGACCGTTACTATCAGTATTTTGGAAGAGACGATTCTCATCTTCATCGTAGAGACCTATCTCTTCTTCGTAGTCGTCTTTATCCATGGTAAAGCTGTCTTTATAAATAAAGTCTTTACCCGTATTATAGGGGGGATCAATGTATATCATCTTAATACTATTTAAATAGCTTTCTTGAAGTAGTTTTAGAACATCAAGATTATCACCTTCAATATAAAGATTACCAGTAGTCTCCCAATCCTTACTCTCCTCAACACAGGGACGTAGAGTCTTGCGGATAGGTCTATTAGCCTCGATGATAGATGCTTTCTTGCCTACCCAGGTAAAATCATAGCACTCCTCACCATCTATAAGCTCCGATGATAACTCCTGCTTTAAGAGTTCAAAATTAATAGCCTTAGTTACCCTACCATCCTTATCCCTTGTTTCAGTAATAACATTAGGGAAAAACTCTGCTATCTTCTGGATGTTTTTCTTTGTTATATCAACGCTCTCCATCTTTAACCTTTGCATCATAACACCTCCGGGATCATGAAATACTCTTTAACTGCTTCTTAATCTTCCTTAATTCTCCCATTAGCCTTACCTGAATATTATACTGTTTCTCATTTCTAATCCTCTTCTTCAACGTAAAGATAAGCGACTCAAGGCGCTCTTTTTCCTTTGCCTTCTCCACTATATCTTTTAGATCCACACCATCCTCTTGTTCTAACCTTTCACCAGCTACTTGAAGAATAAAATTCTCGTAGATAGTATCTAGATTAAGCCCCTCTATCTTAAGGGATAAATCCTCATACTTCATCCATTGGGTTTTGTAGTAAGCATCAACCTTAAACTTACCCTCGCGGTTTTTACTATCCTCTTTATAACTAACACAAATCCGAGCTAGATCCTTATACCTCAATATAAAGACTAGGTGGTAAGGGATCTCCCTATCTATAAATTCAATGACATCCTGACTTAGCTTGTCTTCCTTTAAATTAATCTCAATAATCTCAATTTCAGTTACCCTACTACCTACAGTTACATTAAGGGTTTCAGGAGATAACTTATTCCTCCAATATATCGTATCTATCTCTTTCACAAATAGCTCTTCTAACCTAGTAGATACCCTTAAATTATTATAGAACTTCTGCTTAGGTATGCGTTTATTAAACTCTGTGGTCTTCGGAAAAGTTAACACCTACTTCACCACCACAAAACATATTAGTCCAAAGTCATCTAACCCCTCTATATTAGTCCTTAAAGCCGTGGTACCACCGCTCCTAAATAAACTATCAATATCACTCTCTTCGTTTACATCGATAATCGACGCTATGGTCTCTTGTAGTAAATCTGAATACTTAGTCATCTTTCTACCATCATCCGTGCTTTCATTAAACTCACGACACAAATCTTTAAAAGGCTCTCTTTTGCCTTTACATACTAAACGTAGAATATCTAGTGTCTTCTTAGGCTCTAGGTGATTCGATAGGACCTCTCCATTATCCTTTATATAAACCATATAGAATGGATGTAAACGGTTCTGATTTTCTACATTCATGCCATCATTAATATTCTTAAGGACAAATATAACACCAGGAGGAATTTTATCGCCATCAGATGGCACCACTGCGTGTAATCCTAAAGGCATCCTATCAAGATCAGGATTTTCTTTAATGTAGCTTATTAAATCCATTCTAAACTCATTTAAGCCTAAATCCATTATGGATATACCACTAGACATCTCCTCAATATCAACCACTTCATTTTGAAGTCGCTCTAGTTGCTGCTTCCTATACTCCAAATCGCCCTTCTCATCTTCAATTGGATTATCATCACCAGTTGCAGTCATAACCGTTATCTTCATCCGCGTCTCCACCCTTGACTTCAACTTTATATAATCATCAAGGTCTAAATCAGGCCAGAAATTCACAAGCTGAATGAACTTATTCTTACTACCGATACGGTCAATTCGTCCAAAACGCTGGATAATCCGTACAGGGTTCCAATGGATATCATAATTAATTAAATAATCACAATCCTGTAGATTCTGGCCTTCAGATATACAATCAGTGGCAATTAACATATCAATCTCTGCTTTCTCATTCGGCATAATTAAATGCTTCTCCTTAGATATTGGTGAAAAGCATGTTAAGATAGTGTTAAGATCAGTACGCAGCCTAGGCACGGTTGTCCTACTATTATCACCACCAGTTATCATAGCAGAATCTAAGTTATACTCATTCTTAAGCATCTTACTAATATTATCATAAAGGTACTCCACTGTATCTGCAAACGCAGAAAAGATTATTATCTTTCTATTACTCCCATTAATAGGATTGGTTATCTTCTTCTTTATAGTTTGAATCAACACCCCTAACTTTCTATCCTGCGCTGGTCCGATCCGCTCAAGACTATTAAGTAAAGTCAAAAACACATTTTGGTCTCTCTTTAAATCATGATACCACGTCTTATAATCCATATCAGCTAAATCTATTGTTACTTTCTGACCAACCGAAAAGAACTCGGTATTTTGGTCATCCATATCAAAATCAGCATCATCGAGATCTTCCACCTCAATAGACTTATGTTGCTGGTAATTCTCTATTGCCTCAATTCTCTTATCTATAAGTTTCAAAATACGCTGGAGGGTTAACCTAAATGCATAGACAGAGCTCTCCAGGCGCTTTAAAAGATTTATACGCATTAAGACCATGATGCCATGTTCGCGGTCAGATTGTTTAAAGAACGTATGACCCACATCCCTACCATATTTAGCTTCATACTTCTCAACCCTACTTTTTAAAATATAATTAGATGGAGTATATACACCAAGGTTAAGGGATGATAGTAGGGCGTAGATATCATTATAATCGATAGCATCTGGAAGAGTTGTAAGTCCACAACGAAGGGAAATCGGCTTCTTCCGCTCTGGGAAAGTTCCAATGTCCGTGGTATCATAGTAACGCTCTATATGCTTTCTTGAACGAGCAATGGTCACACTATCCAACAATTCAAAGAAATCAAAATCTAACATTTTGAGTAAATTTTCAGTTGTCCGCTCCGAAGTATTTAATTGGCTCCAAGAGTTAAAAGCCATTTGAGCCCGTCTAAAGATAACATCAATACTACTCTTGGTGTTAAGCTTACTATCTATTAAACGCTCATCACCTTCATAAGCCAGAGCTAGTTGATTTCTCAAATCAGTAAAACGATTATTTACCGGGGTAGCCGATAGCATTAAAACCTTTGTCTTTACACCTTGTCTTATAACTTTATTTAAAAGTTGAAGGTAACGGTTCTCTTTTTCACCTGCTTCACCATATGTTTTTCCACCATTCCTGAAATTATGCGACTCATCAATCACTAAAAGATCGCAGTTGCTCCAATTAAACCTATCAAGGGGTATTCCATTTGAATATCCTGTAGTACGTGATAGATCAGTATGATATAGAACATCATAGCGAAGCCTATCAGATGATATTGGGTTGTTAAGCAAATTTAACTTGTAGGTATTCCACATATCAGATAACTTCTTAGGGCATAGCACTAAAACTGATTTATTTCGATTTTCATAATATTTAATGACACCAAGAGCGGTATATGTCTTTCCAAGACCAACGCTATCTGCAAGAATACAACCATTATACTTTTCAAGCTTATTTATAATTGCAAGCACAGCATCCTTTTGAAAATCATATAACTTTCCCCATATAGCACTTTCCTTAAAACCTGTCGCTTCATTGGGCAATACATCTTCAGAAATATCCTCCAGGAATTCATTGAAAATATTGTATAGGGTGACATAATAAATAAACTCAGCGGGATTCTCCCTATAAACAGTAGTAATATTTTCTATCACTTCAGCGGTAACATCTTGTAACCTCTCTTTATCATGCCACACTTCATTAAAGACTTTAAAATATTCATCACTATAAGGTGTTTCAAACCTATTAACCATATTGCAAATGTTATTGCCCTTTTCACAACCAATGTCAACCGTTGTAAAGCCGTTTAACGGCATATATGTATATCTGCCTTCCCTATTTTGAACATTCATAAAACCTTGCATATTTTCTTGCGTAACATTTGTTTTAAAGATAACCTTTTTCCGTACCCACTCTGCACACTCTTTAGCAATAGCCTTTTGTGTTAATTCATTACGAAGTTTTATCTCGAACTCAGTTCCATATAGACTTTTTTCCCGATTTAATTGGGGTATATAAAACTCTCTCTTCTCCTTCTTTGACTTCTCAGTAGTAAATGCTGGGGATGTAAATATAAATTTTAACTCATCAATGCTCTGAAGCTGCGACTTCAACTCTTCAAAAGCATATATGGAAAAACATGATGCAGCAATTGCCACCTTGCTATCCTTTTTAATAATATCAGCAAGGTCATCTTTTAAAAGACTTTGTACGTTGTCAATTATCTTCATCGTTACATCACCCTGCCATAACTCCTTTTATGTTAATCCTTCTTTATATAATTCGATCCCTACATCTGTTTTTCCTGCCTTGATCCAATAATATGTAAATTAATTCTCTATTACACGCTCATTTTCTATTCCATCTGACAAAGACAATCTATCGAGTATTCGCATTGCTACTTCATTATACTTTCTCATCCGGGCTTCATCCTTCTCAGTGGGATCTTTAATCCTCGTTAAATCTATGTTGTCACACAGATCTGCCAGTTTCACATGGCAAACAACCTCATTTGTGAGTATTCTATCTATAAAATCATCATAACTTTCACCGTCACGTTTAGTCAAATAATCAAGAACAGTAATAATCTCTTCAGAGAAACCCTCCTCGCGGAGATCATCAAAGGTAACATGGGAATCTTCTACAACATCGTGTAGTACAGCACATATTCTCTCAAGTTCATTTTCTCTAGACAACATCACTCTAAGAGGATGGAGGATATAAGGGGAGCCACCTTTATCTACTTCTCCCACGTGAGCACGAGTGGCTATATCTATTGCCTTACTAAGCATATTTAAACCTCCCTCATGGGTGAGATTACATCCATTCCAACTTTTTCTCTTAACTTCTGAAGACCTTTTCCCTATGGTATTGTAAATACCTATGATGTTCTTCTTCTACTTTTCTTAACCGCATGTCAAGATAAATATTAAGTCTATTCCTATCACTATCACTTAGCAAACTACTAATAATTATCCTTCCGTCACTATGGAAGCTGATAAGCCCTTTGTCAAAGACACTATCAAGATTAGGGATGAGCAATAGTCCATTATATATATCAAGTCTTTCTCTATTGTCTGAGTCGCACCAAGGCTTAATATGAGATGCTTTTAAGATTTCAGTGGCTTTACATCCGGTGACTGCACAGTATTGCCAATATTTAATTAAATCAATTCGAAATTGTCCCTGCCCAATACGACTTCGCACCAATGATTCGCGCTCTGTATTAGGTAATTCTCTATGCAGTACTAAAAATTCTTCTATATCTTGGATAGGATCGGTAATTAAACTGTTATAAGATGGACTGGGGATGTCTTCCTCTAGTTCTAAACGCATATAGCTTAATAAATCAGGGGCGAACTTTAATTGGCTCTTCATATTTAATTTCTTGTATTTATTAGCGGCTTTATTGATATAACTGAAGTGAAATTGTCGAATCACGGGCTAGAGCTGTAACCTCTTAGCCGCTGGAGTATAGTATCCATTTTTCGAAGGAATTAAGATATACTCTGGATAACTATGAGTGTCCCAACGCCAGTTATCTGATAGCTCCAGTAATTGACGCTTTTCATCTAATTGATCTAAGAGTTGTTTATCAAGAGCCATCCATATTCCGTCTTTATGTATGGTAAATACAAGAAACTCGCCTATATTCATCATTAGGTAACAATAATTTTATAGCTTTCTCAGCTTGCATGTCTGCATATAACAAAACCACACCTCCAAAATTATAACTAGATTATTCACTATACTATAGTTATAAGGACAGCTTCTACGTAAGCAGATATTATTAATAGCAAAATGCCTATGGAAAATAATCTTTTCTCAGCTACGCTAAGACTAATTTCTTTTATCTTCCTTACCTTAGACCACTGCTTGGCGGGAAAAGTATCAGCAATATTCAATGACTTTGTAAGAGTAACAGCACATGCTAGTGCATAAGCTGTTGTCTCCCACAAACCTACTTTAAGATACTGAATGTTGGCTTGAGATACGCTTGCAAAGGGGAACTCAAATGAATTGGAACCTGCTACCCATCCAATCATAACACCCTGAAGTAGCAAGATTAATAATCCAGGAGTAAAGAGATGAAATCTCACAAATACATTACCTAGAACAATGAAGGAGAAGAGTATTAAATTATTTATAATTATAATAAAGAAGGTCTTGAGTAAACCATCTGAATTAGCAGCAACATATTCAGTCCCACTCACATTACCCCAGGAGTTAACATTAAAAGAGTATGCAATACCAAAAACCGCCCATAATATAATCTGAAAAACCGCCCAGATTATAACGTTTCTTTTTAATACACCCATTTCATATATATTATTTATGCCACTTTGCATGTTCTCTCCCCCAATGTAGTCTTTATAATTGTTAAGTATTAGTCCGAAAACTCAAATTTACTTTGCCATCTACAGAACACCCAAGAAAAAACCAGCATCTGTAGGGCAATTTCTGGTACACCGATTAAAGGATTATAACTAAACTTAGTGTATAAAAAGCCTTCTATTGAACCAGGGCCAGTGATGACAGCTCCAATGCTAGTGAGAACAAACATAAGCCAAAATAACTTTAACCATCCATACTTTTTTTCAAGTATAACCGACCTGAAAGGATAAATAGCTAGCCCTAACAATAAGCCTCTTATAATCTGAGCAGGTGCAGCAAGCCTTACAGAAAGCGCATCAGCAGGTTTCATAACAACACTAAATATGGGATCTTCAGCAAAAACATCAAAATAGCTACTAATAAACATAAACATTATTCCAAAGATTAAATACGTGACTGTATGTACAATGCTAAACCTAAAGGTAAATTGAAAAACCGGTCTTTTAAAAAATGTTTTTCCCATACATTCGCCCCGTACTTTGAATTATTCATAATTAAACTTAGATGAAAATACTAGATTACACATAAGATAACTCTCTAAAACCTGCGGAATTTAAGATGACGAGCCCAACCTATTTATAAAACCCTAAACAATGAAAATTTAGCAATGCTATTATATCATGAAACACAAAGCATGAAAAGAGGTTAATGTTAAATATTGAGAGGGTATGTCTGTAAGGAGCATAACTATTAGCTTTCTAGTATAATTCATCGTTCGATTATACCGATATATCCTGCCATCCTTTCTAATCGCATCTAGTACTACTTGCCTTTCCTCATTAAGCTTTGCATAATCTTTAAGTGACCTAATCTCGTAATTAGCTCTGAGATTCTCATCTTCACAATATAATACATCTCTAATGCTAACTATTTAGGCAGCAAATACTATAGATACATCTTTTAAATATCATATACAGCTTGCCAGCTGCAATAAATAGCAGTATATATGCGTAAATCAATGTCACTATCTTTCCGGGCCTCTCCCTTAGCATAAGACCCGAAAAGATAAATGAACCTCGGATAAATCCTGAATTCCCGTAAAATTATC